>CAMYJI010000016.1 GCA_947258545.1 uncultured Ectothiorhodospiraceae bacterium | reverse complement strand
CGCGACCACACCAATGAAACTGATCAGCGCATAAATGAGCGCGATATCGAGGATGTCGGTGCGCCCCGACATAAAAGCGAAAACGGCGATCCCCAGCACAGTTTTGGTGCCGAACATGTTGACGGCGAGAATCCGGTCATAGACCGTTGGTCCCAGGAGTGCCCGCGCCAGCGCAAGTCCCATGGTGAGTAGAATGGCAAACGCGGCAACAGCGTAAATCATTGGTCCCTGTCCACGTGACTTATGTCTTCAATTTCATCCGGCACGCGACTTGCCATTTCGCCGCGGCCAAGGTCATCAGCACCCTGTTTCGATAATGCGTGAACCGTGATGGTATCTTTACCCAGGTGGACACTGACCGTGCCGGGCGTCAGGGTGATGGAGTTCGCGTAGATCACGCGACCGAGGTCGCTTCGTTGTGGCACGGGTAAATCAACCATCTGCGGGCTGATTGACCGGCCACGCCGGAGTATGCGCCCTATGACATCGATGTTGGACTTGATTATCTGCACCATCAGATACGGCCAGAACCGCAGCAGACTGGTCAAATGATGCATGGGGTGACTCTCGTGGTCGATTACGTCCATACGGTGTGCGAGATACACGGTAAACACTACCGAGGCGATGCCCAGGGATAGCAGCAGCGGCTCGCTATGCCCCGAAAGCCCGAACCACAGGATATACAGAAAAGCGGCAAGACTGATTGTATGTTTCACTTGGCAGGTGTCCGGGGTTACCGTTGTTTTTCGATACCAGCGCAATACTGGTTCATCACAATGGATCGTGAGTAGAGTAGTGTATCCGGTGAATTTTTCCAAGCACGCTACGCTGATCTGGCTGGCCTTTTTCCTGCTATTCTTCTACGGCGTGGTGCTGAGTGTCGGTGGCCTGGGCTTCATCGGCTACCTGGCAATGGTCTCCCAGACCATGTACATCGATACCGGGCCCACCTTTGCCAACGTGGCGGTGGGTGTGCTATCCGCCATCGTGGACAACATCCCGGTGATGTTCGCGGTGCTCTCCATGAATCCGGACATGCCCCTTGGGCACTGGCTGCTGGTGACACTGACGGCGGGCGTGGGTGGCAGCATGCTGTCGATCGGGTCCGCCGCGGGGGTGGCCCTGATGGGGCAGGCACGCGGTAGGTACACCTTTTTCGGCCATCTCAAGTGGGCGCCGGTGATCGCGCTGGGTTATGCAGCGAGTATCCTGACCCATAGGTGGATCAATGCCGACACCTTCCAGATCGCCATTACCGGCTGACCGGTCATCCGGCCCGGGCTGCGGCCCTACTCCTCCAGCCGGCGCCAGACACTGGTACCGTTACAGGCCTTTTCTATGGCATCCAGGCGTGCCCGGTGGGCACGCTGCTCTTCTTCGCTGGCGCGTATCACCGGTAGCGGCGGCCGGTCGGCTGACAGCCGCCGGATCACCCGGGTGCGCTCACCGTGCAGGTCACTGCTGCTGTCGAGCGACAGACTGGCCTGGCCGCCGGTCATGGCCAGGTAGACATCGGCCAGTATCTCGGCGTCGAGCAGCGCGCCGTGCAGTTCACGCTGCGAATTGTCTATCTCATAACGCTTGCAGAGCGCATCCAGGTTGTTGCGCTGCCCGGGATGCTGCCGCCGCGCCATCGCCAGCGTATCCACAACACTGCAATGGTCCGTAACGCTGCCGGTGCTATTCCCCAGCAGGGCGAATTCGTGGTTGATGAAGCCAACATCAAAGGGCGCATTATGAATAATAAGCGTCGTCCCGCGGATGAACTCGAGAAATTCATCCGCAATGTCGATAAAGCGAGGCTTGTCGGCGAGAAACTCGTTGCGGATGCCGTGCACCTCCATGGCACCGGCATCGATGTCACGGTCCGGCTGGATATACTGGTGATAGGTGTTTCCGGTAATGCGCCGGTTCACCAGTTCGACACAGCCGATCTCGATGATCCGGTGCCCGTCAGAGGGTTCCAGTCCGGTGGTCTCGGTATCCAGTACAATCTGTCGCATAGTCGTTTGTTACTTTTTCAGGTAAACGGTTTTCACCACAAAGGACGCAAAGAATTCAAAGAATACTATCCTGCTTTTCTTTGTATTCATGGTAGTTCGATAGGGATGTTAATCGGGTGCATTCATGTTTTTAAGTTAATAATTTATTCCTTTGCGCCTTTGCGGTAATTCACTCTTTTTCGGTCATCATCAGCAGCTCGTCGATGGCCTGGTTCGCCAGCGCATCCGCCTGTTCGTTTTCCGGATGTCCGCTATGGCCGCGCACCCACTCCCACACGATCTCATGCCCCATGATGGCCGCATCCAGGCGCTGCCAGAGATCGGCGTTTTTAACCGGTTTCCTGGAGGCCGTCTTCCAGCCGCGTTTCTTCCAGTTGGGCATCCATTCGGTAATCCCTTTCTGCACGTATTGCGAATCCGTTGTCAGCCTGACCCGGCAGTGACGTTTCAGGCTTTCCAGCGCCTTGATTGCGGCCATGAGTTCCATGCGGTTGTTGGTGGTCATCCCCTCGGCCCCGTAGAGGGTCTTCTCGTGGCCCTTGTATCGCAGCAGCGCACCCCAACCACCGGGACCCGGATTGCCGCGGCAGGCACCATCGGTGTAGATCTCCGTTTCAGCCGGCACGCCGCAGGTTCCTCTGGCTGGAGCTCGGCACACCGACCGGGAACAGCTGCCGAGACGTGCTGCGACCGGCCTTGATGGCCGTCATAATCATGGTGCGTTTCCGGGCGACCAGGATATAGGACCCGGCGAGTAGCATCCGGCCATGCTGCGTACGCGGCTCGAAGAACTGGAGCTTCTCCAGCAGGCGCGTGTTCTGCACGGGCGGACGATGAAACAGGAAACGGCTCTCCAGGGTGTCAAATCCCAGCAGGCTGAGCCAGTCCCTGATGCGGTGCATGCTCAGAAATCGACCCGACCAGGGCATTTCCCGGGAACGCCGCGACAGTATCCGTCGCACCCCCCAGAGACTGCGTGGGTTGAATCCCAGGATGACCAGATGACCATCGGGTATCAGGCTGCGGTCGGCCTCTCGCAGGACCTGGTGTGGGTCCGGTGTCATCTCGAGGGTATGCGGCAAAATAATGGCGTCCACAGTATCGGTCATCACCGGCCATGACTCGGTGTCCCCGATTAAACCCGCCTCTGTCAGTGGGTCGGTGTGAATGCGCTGCACCACGTGATGCGGAATCCGGCTGGCGGTCAGTGCACACTCATCCCAGGGGGGATCAACTACCATCAGGTGGTAGCCGAAGATGTTGGGGAGCTGCTCCGCCAGGGCCAAAAACTCCACCTCGGCCAACAGGCGCCCTAACGGGCGCCTATACCACCGGCGCAGGGACAAGGCCTGCTGGGAAACTGACGAATCCGTATTCATTGCGGTAAAATCATACCGCATCTGGCACCCCGATGCCGCCCAGATGCTGGCAGACCTCGCGGATGTTGACCGTGCCAGGTTCGCCTGTCAGCATATGTGACGGCCACCGTGAAGCGGCTATTGCGACCTGTGTCACAGTCTTGCTCTTATAAGAATCGACCTGAATGTCCATAATCAATCAATGAGCACCAATCGATTTACACTGCCGGGCGCCATCATCCTGCTGCTGTCAGGATGCGCGTCCCTGGATACCACCACGTCACGCCCGGAAATACCGGAACAGCCCGTCGACAGCACCAGCGAGGATCAGGCACCGGAGAATGTCCCGACAGTCGTCAGCGCGGATGTGCCCCGGGATGACGTGGTCGACTTGACTGTGCAGGCACCCGCAAGTGATATGTGGGACGCTATCCGCAGTGGTTTCAGACTGCCCGATAAAGACAAGTCATCGGTAGCGCGCCACATCCGCCGCTATGCGAGACACACGCGCGCCATCGAAGGCTCATTCAAGCGCGGCGAACCCTACCTGGCCTATATCTACAACGAAGTGGACAAGCGCGGTTTCCCCACCGAGATCGCCCTGCTGCCGTTTATCGAAAGCAATTTCAATCCTCAGGCCCAATCCCCAAAACGGGCGGCCGGTTTGTGGCAGATCATTCCGCTTACGGCCAGGCACTATGGCCTGGAACAGGACTGGTGGTATGACGGTCGCCGTGATGTGGTGGCCTCGACCCGGGCCGCATTGGACCACCTTGAAATACTGCATAAGAAATTCAACGGTGACTGGTTACTGGCCCTCGCCGCCTACAACGCCGGGGGTAAAACAGTTCGCAATGCCATCAGGAATAACCGCCGGGCCGGCAAGCCCGTAGACTACTGGTCCCTCAAGCTACCGAGCGAGACCGCGTCCTACGTCCCCAGGCTGCTGGCAATCAGTACCATCGTCGCGGCGCCGGAGGACTACGGGGTACATCTGACCCCGCTCGACCAGGACCCCCGGTTCACCCTCATCGACCTGCCTGGCCAGATCAACCTCGAGGTCGCCGCCGAGTTGGCAGGCATGACGGTCGGCGAGCTGCAGCAGCTGAATCCAGGTTACCAGCGCTGGGCCACCCATCCGGAGGGGCCACAGCAACTGGCCATTCCACAGGAGAAATCCGCCGTCTTCGAGCAGAACCTCGCGATGCTGCCGGCCTCGGAACGGATGAAATGGGTGCGTCACCAGATCCGACCCGGTGAAACACTCAGCCATATCGCCGGCCGCTACGACACCACGGTCCCGGTATTACGTGCCAGCAACCGGCTGCGTAATAACACCATACGTGCCGGAGGCCACCTGCTGGTGCCGGTGGCGGCACGCACCCCGATCAGCCATCCCCTGACGGACACGGACCCGGGCAGCGATACACCCGGCAATGAAACGCACTATCGCGTCAGCGAGGGCGACAATCTCTGGACTATTGCGCGGCGCTACGGGACCAGCGTTCGCGAGCTGGCACTGTGGAACGACCTCGATCCCGACGCGATCCTCCGAAACGGACAGGTACTCGTCATCCAGCAGGACGACGCAATGCCCCGCCTGTTCACTTACACGGTACGCACGGGTGACTCGCTGTTCCTGATATCGAGACGATTCAATGTCAGCATTGCCGACCTGAGGGAGTGGAACACCCTCACGGAAGGAAAATACCTGCAACCGGGCCAGCGCCTCCAGCTCTACATCGACAGCTCTCAGGGGACGTGAAGCCGCGAGGGCTGATTCACCAGGGCGGGAAGCTATGCCTCTGGCCGCATGTGCGGGAACAGCAGCACATCACGTATCGAGGGCGAATCGGTAAACAGCATCACCAGCCGGTCGATGCCGATACCCTCCCCGGCCGTCGGCGGCATGCCGTGCTCCAGGGCGCGGATGTAATCGGCGTCGAAATGCATGGCCTCCAGGTCACCCGCCTCCTTTTCCTGGACCTGCATGCGGAAACGCTCCGCCTGGTCCTCGGCATCGTTGAGCTCGGAGAACCCGTTGGCGATCTCCCGGCCACCCACGAAGAACTCGAAGCGGTCGGTGACAAACGGGTCGTCGTCACTGCGCCGTGCCAGCGGTGAGACCTCGGTCGGATAGGCGGTGATGAAGGTGGGGTCTGCCAGCCGCCCTTCCACGGTCTTCTCGAAGATCTCGATCTGCACCTTGCCCAGGCCGTAGCTGTCCTTTAGCGGGATGCCAAGACTCCCGGCAACCGCGCGCGCCCTGTCCAGGTCATCGATGTCGTTTGCGCTGAGGTCCGGATTGAAATGCAGAATGGAATCGCGCACGGTCATGCGCCGGAACGGCCGGCCGAAATCATAGTGCTCGCCCTGGCACGTAATCGTGGTGGTGTTCAGCAGGTCTGAGGCCATGCTGACCAGCAGATCCTCGGTCAGGTCCATCAGGTCATTGTAGTCGGCATAGGCCTGGTAGAACTCCAGCATGGTGAACTCGGGATTATGCCGTGTCGACAGACCCTCGTTGCGGAAATTCCGGTTGATCTCGTAGACCCTCTCATAACCACCGACCACCAGGCGCTTGAGGTACAACTCGGGCGCGATGCGCAGAAACAGGTCCATATCCAGGGCATGGTGGTAGGTGGAGAACGGCCGTGCCGTGGCACCCCCGGGAATGGCCTGCATCATCGGGGTTTCCACCTCGAGGTAGTCTCGCTCGTTGAGGTACTGGCGAATATACTGCACGATGCGGCTGCGCATCCGGAAGGTGTTACGCGAGATCTCGTTCATGATGAGATCGACATAACGCTGCCGGTAACGGGTCTCCTGGTCCGCCAGGCCGTGGAACTTTTCCGGCAGGGGTCGCAGCGACTTGGTCAGGATGCGGACCGTCTCGGTGCGCACCGACAGCTCGCCGGTCCGGGTCTTGAACAGGACACCCTCGGCCCCGACGATGTCGCCGATGTCCCAGGACTTGAAATCACGGTAAACCCCTTCAGGCAGTGAATCACGCTGCAGGAACAGCTGGATACGGCCGGACATGTCCTGCACCTGGGCAAAGCTCGCCTTGCCCATGATGCGCTTGGCCATGAGCCGACCCGCCACCTTGACACGGATGGGGCTGGCCTCAAGGGTCTCGTTGTCCTTGTCATCGTATTCGGCATGCAACTCACCGGCAATGGCATCGCGACGGAAGTCATTGGGAAAGGCATTGCCGGCCTCGCGCAGGGCATTCAGCTTGGCGCGCCGCTGGGCTATGAGGGCATTCTCATCCTGGTCTGTCATGGTCTGTCTGTTTTCCCAACTCTACATATAAACATCCGTTCACCGCAAAGGCGCAATGTACGCAAAGAAAACATGAATATTTATAGAACTAAGTTCGTTGCGCGCTTCGCGTGTTTGCGGTTGACTTTATGAATCAAATATATCCTACAAACCGCTTTTCAGACTGGCCTCGATGAACTGGTCGAGGTCGCCGTCGAGCACCGCCTGGGTATTACCCACCTCGACACCGGTGCGCAGGTCCTTGATACGGGACTGGTCCAGCACGTAGGAGCGGATCTGGCTGCCCCAGCCGATGTCCGACTTGGTATCCTCCAGGGCCTGCTGGTCCACGCTGCGCTTCTGCATCTCCAGTTCATAAAGCTTGGACTTGAGCTGCTTCATCGCCGTCGCCTTGTTCTTGTGCTGGGACCGGTCGTTCTGGCACTGCACCACGATGCCGCTGGGCGCATGGGTGATGCGCACCGCCGACTCCGTACGGTTGACGTGCTGGCCGCCCGCACCACTCGCGCGGTAGACGTCGATACGCAGATCCGCCGGATTGATGTCGGTCTCGAAATCATCGGCAATTTCCGGTGAGACAAATACCGCGGCGAACGAGGTGTGGCGCCGGTTACCGGAATCGAACGGCGATTTTCTCACCAACCGGTGAACCCCGGTCTCGGTGCGCAACCAGCCGAACGCATAGTCGCCCTCGAACTTGACCGTGGCACTCTTGATGCCGGCCACTTCGCCCGCCGAGACTTCGATGAGCTCGGTCTTGAATCCGTGGCGCTCACCCCAGCGCAGGAACATGCGCAGCAGCATCTCGGCCCAGTCCTGGGCCTCGGTGCCACCGGAACCGGACTGGATATCGAGAAAGGCATTGGCCTCGTCCATCTCCCCGGAGAACATGCGGCGAAACTCCAGCTGGGCGATCTCCGCCTCCAGCGTGGCGACATCGGCCGCAATCTCCTCTACGCTGGCCGCATCGTCCTCCTCGGCCGCGATCTCCAGCAGTTCACCGGCATCCTGCAGGGACTGGGCCATGTTGCCCAACGTCAGCACGACCTCTTCCAGGCGTGCACGCTCACGCCCCAGCTCCTGGGCGCGTTCCGGGTTGTTCCAGATGTCAGGGGCTTCCAGTTCCCGTACGACCTCGGTCAGGCGCTCACTCCTGGCATCGAGGTCAAAGATACCCCCTGAGGGTCGCGGCACGCCCGTCGAGGTCTTTGATCATGGCACGTATGGGATTCAGGTCTAGCATGTTAAACCACTGTAAGGTAGAAGCATTTGCAGCACGCAATCATACCTCCGTTGGTCAACAGAAACTACTGCCGCCAACCCGTCGGGCCGGCTGTAAACATGGAATTTCCCGGTGCGACTACACCACTGGCAAAAGCCGGAAGGATCGGTCATTCGGGCGAGAATTCGGCTTCTACCGGGGCACCCTGAAAACGGGCATAAAGGGGAGCGTCGAGATAATAATCTACTGAACAGCATTTGCATTCCTACAGATCCATCACCTGTATGCGGGGTGATGGGTTACTGATCCCCTATCGGGGACTCTAACCATCCCGGGACGCCTCATCGGTGCGGGCCGGGAAACGGCCCTGGTGCGGGATTATTATTTCCTGATTCGGCTCCTCAGGCGGCCTCGATGTACTCCACCACCAGCTGGGCACTCAGCATGCCGCGGTATTCATTGACATCGAGTTGATACGCCGCCCGGACCTCCCGGCAGGGTGCCGGCAGTTCAGCGGTATTGAAGGCGATGGCATCGATCTGCCCTTCCCCGTTGAGCGGCTGCAATACCAGTTTCAGGTGACGTTCACCGACTACACGCTGGCTGATCAGCCTGAAGTGACCGTCAAACATCGGTGCGGGAAAACCCTGCCCCCAGGGCCCGGCCTCGCGCAGGGCCAGCGCCGTTTCCAGGGAAAACTCGGCAGCCTGCAGTTCACCGTCGCTGTAGAGGGTGTGGTTCAGGTCATCCTCGGATAGCAGGCGCGAGGCCTCTGCATCGAAGGCCTCGGCAAATGCCGGGTACCGGGCCTCGTCCAGCGTCAGTCCGGCCGCCATGGCATGGCCGCCGAAGCGGGTGATGAGTTCCGGGTGGTGTGCGGCCACGGCATCGAGGGCATCGCGGATATGAAATCCCGGTATCGAGCGTGCCGAGCCTTTTAATTCACCGTTGCCGACCCGTGCGAAGGCGATCACCGGGCGATGGAACTGTTCCTTGATACGTGCCGCGAGAATCCCGATCACGCCCTGGTGCCAGTCGGGTTCGAACAGGCACAGGCCGGTCGGCAGGCCCTGTGCCTCCAGGTGCAGTGCACGAATCGCCTGCAGGGCACGGGCCTGCATGTCCGACTCGATTTCCTTGCGCTCGCGGTTGAGCGCATCCAGCCGGGCCGCCAGTTCACGTGCGGTTTCCTCGCTGTCGGTCAACAGGCATTCGATTCCCTGCGACATGTCCTCCAGACGCCCGGCGGCATTGAGGCGCGGGCCGGCGGCAAAGGCGAGATCGGTGGCAACGGTACGTGCGGGATTGCGCCGGCCCACCTCCAGCAGTGCGCGGATACCCGGGACACAACGCCCGGCACGGATACGCTGGATGCCGTGCTGGACCAGGATGCGGTTGTTGCGATCCAGTGGTACCACATCCGCCACGGTCCCGAGCGCCACCAGGTCCAGCAACTGGCCGAGATTGGGCTCCGGGATACCCTGCTGCTCGAACCAGTCGTGTGCGCGCAGGCGAGCCCGCAGTGCCAGCATGACATAAAACGCGACTCCGACCCCGGCGAGGTTCTTGCTGGGAAATTCGTCGCCTGGACTGTTCGGGTTGACGATGGCATCAGCCGGTGGCAGCACGGCCCCTGGCAGGTGGTGATCGGTGATCAGCACGCGGATCCCCTGCTGTCTGGCGGCCTCGACGCCGGCAATACTGGAAATCCCGTTATCCACGGTCATGATCAGGTCCGGCTGCAGCCCGGTGGCCACGGCCACGATCTCGGGGGTCAAGCCATAGCCGAACTCGAAACGGTTCGGCACCAGGTAATGCACGTCCCGTGCCCCCATGCCGCGCAATGCGCGCAGGCACAACGTCGTGCTGGTCGCGCCATCGGCATCGAAATCACCCACCACGACAATGCGCTGTTCGTCCCGCAAGGCCTGCTGCAGCAGGTCGGCGGCGGCGTCGAGCCCCCCGAGCAGCCCCAGGGGTTCCAGGTTCTGCAATACATAATCCAGGTCGGTGACCGACTCGACGGCGCGCGCGGCATACACGCGTTGCAGCAGAGGCGGAATGGTCTCCGGCCAGTCGGCCACCCTGTTGCCGGACCGACGCCGCACGATCTGCCTAGTCATGTCGGCAATGTTGCGCGAGACTGCGCGGGCGCCTCCAGAAGCGCCGCATCAGGCGGCGGCTGACACAATAGCGCCTGCCATCGACAGGATAGAGTTCGAGCTGCCCGATACGACCAGCGCCAAGCATCGTCAGCAGCGGCCTGAACCAGGTGGCCTCGAACCGCATCAGCCCCGCGGCCCAGGCCTCGGCATCTGCATAATCCCGAGAACCGGCCAGCTCATCGATCACAACGAGATGGGTACCGTCGACAAGGTCCGCTGCCAGTTCTGCTGCATCCACCGGCAGGTCTCGACGGGGAATGCCAGCCAGCCGCGCCAGCCCCATCACCAACGGGTGGTCGGTTACGACACGGTCAACAGGTGTCTCGACGGCGTCGGGCAGGACACCCCCGCCCCAGGGCCAGATGCTGTTGATAGCCGGTTCGCCGCGCTGCTCGCGTGCCGTGTTGACCGGGTGACTGTGAAACAGCATCTGGACCTCGTTCAGCAGGGCATGCCATTCACGGCGGTGCGCGCCGCGTGGCAACATTTCATTAATGTCCCGGCCGGCACACTCCGCGGGTGACCGGGTCTCCAGCTCAGGGGGCTTTGAGAGTGCCAGGTACCAGCGCGCCGGCGCCACCACCTCCAGGTGCCAGCCCCGGTCCTGGTACAGCTCGTTGAAGGCCGCGGCCAGTTCTTGCGCCTCCCCGGGATCGATGGAGAAGGCACGGCTGTCATACAAACGCAGGCTGGACTGGTCCGCGCGCAGATGCACCGGATCGACACGCATGATATAGCCTGCGCCCGGGGTGCCGGTATCGGCAAGCCAGGTCAGTGGCGCCACCGGCAGTGCGCCTGTCGCCCCGGCGGTCAGCCCGAAGAAATCACATACGCTTGCATCAAGATCCTGTGCAGCGCCGTGCTCCACCCGGGCACGCGCCAGGAGTTTCTCCAGCGCCTGCGGGTGCTCGCCCAGGTAGGCGGGAAACAGCCCATCGATAGCCGGGCCGCAAAGGCCCGGCACCACCAGTACAAGCTTGCAAGCCGAATCAGACAAGATAATTGGTCACTAGAGTTACACAGATTCAGTCAATGGCACACTGAAATGCGGGTGGTTATGATCTCAGACTGTCCAGGGATATACAGCAAACAGAGAAAACCCTATCTCACCGCAAAGGCGCAAAGGACGCAGAGAAAAGAAATAATTATTTCGAAAACCTCGAATATTATTAGCCTTGCTAAAAACGAATATCTTATCCGCACACCCAACTGCATTTTTCTACTTTGCGTTCTTTGCGCCTTTGCGGTGAGTTGTTTTATAAGATTGTCATCTCTGCAACCTCGGCGTCTCAGCGGTCAACTCGCTGTTTCAGTCATGCCAGGTGTTTCAGCGCGTAGGTTGGGCAAAGGAGCGTCAGCGACGTGCCCAACATCAAACTGAAAGTTGGGCAAGCTGCGCTTTGCCCATCAACCTACAAGTTGAATCACCATAGGTTTTTACGTTGAATATTTGCTTTACGTTTCTTTGCGTCCCTTGCGTCTTTGCGGTGAGTTGTTTTTTATGTTTTTGTAAACTTGTTATCTCGGCGTCTCGGCGGTCAACATGCCACCTTATTCATGCCAGGTGTTTCAGGATGGCGTCCTTGACGGCACCGAGCTCGGCATCGACGGTCTGCAGCGCGCCCTCGCACTGTTTGATGGCCGTGTCCGGGTCCTTGAGACCATGACCGGTCAGGGTGCACACCACGGTGCTGCCTTCCGGGATCCTGCCGGCCTTGATATCGCGCAAGGCGCCCGCGACCGAGGTCGCAGAGGCAGGCTCGCAAAAGATCCCCTCGCGCGAGGTGAGCAGCTTCTGCGCCGCCAGGATTTCCTCATCGGAACATTCATCGAACCAGCCGCCGGACTCCTCCTTGACCTTCCAGGCCTTGTCCCAGGACTGCGGGTGGCCGATACGGATCGCCGTGGCAACCGTTTCGGGGTGATCCACCATGGCGCCGCGCATGAACGGGGCCGCACCGGTGGCCTGGTAGCCGACCATGACCGGGCGCGAGTCGGTCACGCCCCTGCCCCTCCAGGCACAGGACTGCCCTTCGCACAAGGCACACGCGGCCGTGACCTCGCCATCACCGTGATGGGCGTATTCACAATAGCCGATCCAGTGGGCCGTGATATTGCCGGCATTACCCACCGGCAGGCAATGGTAGTCCGGCGCACGCCCGAGTTCGTCGACGATCTCGAAGGCGGCGGTCTTCTGGCCCTGCAGACGATAGGGGTTGATGGAGTTGACGATGGTCACCGGTGCCTCGGTGGCGACCTCCTTGACCAGCCGCATACCGGCATCGAAATTGCCCCGGATCTGCAGCACCACGGCACCGTGGATCATGGCCTGCGCCAGCTTGCCGAGGGCGATCTTGCCCTCGGGGATGATGACGAATGCCGTGATGCCGGCACGCGCGGCATAGGCGGCCGCCGCGGCCGAGGTATTGCCCGTGGAGGCACACAGCACGGCACGGCTGCCCTCCTCAAACGCACGGGTCACCGCCATGGTCATACCACGGTCCTTGAACGAACCGGTTGGGTTCAGGCCCTCGTACTTGATATACAGTTCGACATCCCTGCCGATTTCAGGCGGGATGTTTTCCAGCCGCACCAGCGGCGTATTACCTTCACCCAGACTGATGATACGGGTGTCCGCAGAGACCGGCAGACGGTCGCGGTAGTGTTCGATCAATCCGGTATAGCGGGATCCTGTAGACATGCAATATTCCTCGCTGACGTGCAGCGCGTAACAAAAAAATAGTTCGTCAGTCGCAGTCGAGGTGTTCCAGACGAATGCGAGTGACCGTGCCGTGTATGCTTGTCAGTGCCTCGATCTGCCGGATGGCATCATTCATCTGCCGTTCCTGGACCGAATGGGTCAGGATGATGATCGGCACCTCGGCCACACCGGCGGCTGGTTCCTTCTGCAGGATCGCCTCGATACTGATGCCCCGCTTGCCCAGAATGGTGGTCACGTCGGAGAGCACGCCCGGCTTGTCGGTTGCCAGCAGACGCAGATAATACGCCGTCACCACGTCATCCATCGGCAGTATCGGCACATCGGACAGGGCGTGCGGCTGGAATGCCAGGTGCGGAACGCGGTTTTCGGGATCGGCCGTCAGGGTACGTACCACGTCGATCACATCGGCAACCACAGCGGATGCCGTTGGTTCCGATCCCGCTCCGGCACCGTAATACAGCGTTGGCCCCACGGCATCAGCCTTCACCAGCACGGCATTCATGACGCCATCGACGTTGGCGATCAGGCGGCGTTCGGGTATCAGCGTGGGATGCACCCGCAGCTCGATACCCCTGGCGGTACGCCGGGTGAGACCGAGGTGCTTGATCCGGTAGCCGAAATCGGCGGCATAACCGACATCCTCGCGGGTTATATGGCTGATGCCTTCGGTATAGACCTTGTCGAACTGCAACGGGACGCCGAAGGCGATCGAGGCCAGGATGGTCAGCTTGTGCGCCGCATCGACACCCTCGATATCAAAGGTCGGATCGGCCTCGGCGTAACCCAGTCGCTGCGCCTCATTCAGCACGTCCACGAAGTCACGGCCCTTGTCGCGCATCTCGGTCAGGATGAAGTTGCCGGTGCCGTTGATGATCCCGGCCAGCCACTCGATCTTGTTGGCGGCCAGGCCCTCGCGCAGTGCCTTGATGATCGGGATACCGCCGGCGACCGCGGCCTCGAAGGCCACCATGACACCCTTCTGCTGGGCCGCTGCAAAGATCTCGTTGCCGTGCATGGCGATGAGTGCCTTGTTGGCCGTAACCACGTGCTTGCCGTTGGCGATGGCCTTGAGCACCAGTTCACGTGCCGGCTCGTAACCACCGATCAGCTCGATAATGATATCAATATCGGGGTTGTCCACGACGGCAAAGGCATCATCGGTGACATCTATCGACTCTATCCCGGGCAGTGCCGCCGGGTCATAGGCGCGTGCCGCGGCCTGGGTAATTTGAATACCGCGCCCGGCACGACGGACAATTTCCTCGGCATTGCGGTTGAGTACGTTAAAGGTACCCCCGCCCACAGTGCCCAGACCCAGCAGGCCAACATTTACCGGATTCAACTGATTTAACCTCCCGAGGCGTGCGCCAGGCCGAGGTCCTTGCGGAACATATCGCGGATACCGCGGATTGCCTGACGTGTACGGTGTTTGTTCTCGATAAGACTGAATCGCACGTGATCATCGCCGTATGAACCGAAGCCGATCCCTGGTGACACGGCCACCCGGGCATCCACCAGCAGCTTCTTGGAAAACTCAAGCGAACCCATTTCCCGGTACGGTTCCGGGATAGGCGCCCACACGAACATGGTTGCCCTGGGTTTTTCCACGGGCCAACCGAGGGAGTTCAGCCCCTCGCACAGTACATCGCGACGGGCGCGGTAATTCCCGGCGATCTCCCGGACGCAATCCTGCGGGCCGTCCAGCGCGGTGATCGCCGCAACCTGGATGGGCGTGAACATGCCATAGTCCAGATAGGACTTGATGCGCGCCAGTGCTGCCACCAGGGTTTCGTTGCCGCACATGAAGCCGACGCGCCAGCCAGGCATATTATAGCTCTTGGAAAGCGAGAAGAACTCGACCGCGACATCCATGGCCCCGTCCACCTGCAGGATGGACGGGGCCTTGTAACCGTCGTACACCAGGTCGGCATAGGCCAGGTCCTGCACCACCCATATTTCGTTCTCCCGCGCAATGTCGACCACCTTCTCGAAGAACTCCAGATCGACGCACTGGGTTGTCGGGTTGCCGGGAAAGTTGAGAATGAGCATCTTGGGCCGTGGCCAGGAGTCCTGGATGGCTTTCTCCAGCTCGGCAAAGAAATCAACGCCCGGTCGCAGCGGCACGTGGCGGATATCCGCCCCGGCGATGGCGATCCCGTAGGGATGGATGGGATAGGCCGGGTTCGGGACCAGTACGGCATCACCCGGACCCACGGTGGCCAGCGCCAGGTGTGCCAGCCCCTCCTTGGAACCGATGGTAACAATGGCATGCCGGTCATAGTCGAGGTCGACATCGTAACGCCGCCCGTACCAGTCACAGATCGCCTTGCGCAGCCGCGGGATCCCCCTGGAAAGTGAATAACGGTGGGTATCGCTGCGCTGCGCCGCTTCGACCAGTTTGTCGACGATGTGCTGTGGCGTGGGCTGATCAGGATTCCCCATACCGAAATCAATGATGTCCTCACCGCGCGCACGCGCCGTCGCCTTCAACTCATTGACGATGTTGAAGACGTACGGTGGCAGACGTTCTATTCGGGAGAATTCCTCGATCACGGGGGTTAACCTGTAGTCTTTTGATTTTGAAGCTGTTCCAGCAGCACGCCTAGACAGCTAACGTTACTGAAAAGCGTCTTGGGAAACAAGGGGTATGGATACCTGGAACGCCCTTCCGGCAAACCGGGAGGGCCTGCATTTAACGGCTTGTTCAGTGCCGGCAGGCCCCGTATCGTAGCAGCCATGCGTTTTGCCCAGGACAGCAATGAAGGCAACAGCATCCGTGCCTACGCCCAAGGTCAGATCACGGTCAACGACCAGGTCATCGTCTCCAGCGTGATTGTGACACCGGACAGGATCATCCGGGAGTGGTTGCCGGATAGCTTTGCCGGCCTCGAGAAACGGCATGTGGCCCGGCTGGCCGAGCTCGAGCCGGAGATCATCGTCCTCGGCACCGGCGCCAAGTCACGCTTTCCACCCCCTGAATACACGGCCGGATTTCTGATACAGGGCATCGGGGTGGAGATAATGGATACGGCAGCGGCGTGCCGCACCTTCAATATCCTGATCTCGGAAGGACGCCGGGTGGTGGCCGCCCTGTTGATGGCCTAATCCGTATTTCTTACAAGGCGGCAAGCCATGCAGGTGACTGAGGAAATAAACAGAGGATAGATCATGAATAAACAGTGTGCTTCCGGGAGTTGCCTATTCCGGTGAAAAATACGTACCGGACCAGCTGGCGGGCTATTTCAGCAGGGCATCGACCGAGAAGCCCTCGCTCTCGAGAATCCTCCTCAGCCGCTTCAGGGCATCCATCTGGATCTGGCGCACCCGCTCACGGGTAACCCCGATTTCGCGTCCAACCTCCTCCAGGGTCGAAACCGAATGGCCGTGCAGACCGAATCGGCGTTCCACCACCTCGCGTTGCTTGTCATTCAACTGTCCCAGCCACTCCTCCAGGTTCGCGTGAATATCATCGTCCTGCAGGGTTTCGGTCGGGTCCGGCGAGTTTTCGTCGACGATAGTATCCAGCAGGGTCTTGCCGGATTCGTTCATGATGCTGGTGTCGGTCGATGCCGTGCGCTCGTTCAGCCCCAGCATGCGCTGCACATCCTCGATCGGCTTGTCCAGCAGGTTGGCAATCTCATCCGCACTCGGTTCGTGATCAAGCTCCTGGGTCAGCTTGCGCGCCACCCTCAGGTAGACATTGATTTCCTTGACGACATGAATGGGCAGACGAATGGTGCGCGTCTGGTTCATGATGGCACGCTCGATGGTCTGCCGGATCCACCAGGTCGCGTAGGTTGAAAAACGAAATCCCCTTTCAGGGTCGAATTTCTCTACCGCCCGTATCAGCCCCAGGTTGCCTTCTTCGATGAGATCGAGAAACGCCAGACCGCGGTTCATGTACCGCCGGGCTATCTTGACCACCAGCCGCAGGTTGCTCTCGATCATGCGCTGACGTGCGCTTTCGTCGCCTCGCTGGGCCTTGCGCGAGTAGAACACCTCCTCCTCTGCCGTCAACAGCGGTGAGGCACCAATCTCGCTGAGATAGAGTCGCGTGGGATCGTGGTCTGAGGGGTTTGCCAACGCAGTGCTGCGACCAGGCTTCGTAGCTTTCTCGTCCCCGGCACCAGCGGACTTGCCTTCCTTGGTGGAAGACTGGTCCGTTCCGTCTGAATCCTTGCGTTGTTTAGCCACTGACCACTCCGCCGGTATTCCTGACCCAGTGCCAGGTTAGCCCGGCCATGACACGCGGACAAGGCAAGGAGATGCAGTCAGCCTTTCGGCAAATAGCGCAGGGGATTAACCGGCTTGCCATCCTTGCGAATTTCGAAATACAAGCGGGTACCAACGGTTCCGCTACTGCCCATGTTGGCAATCACCTGTCCCGCCTTGACCCGTTCACCTTCCGTAACAAGTAATTTACTGTTGTGTCCGTAGGCACTCAGCAAACTGTCATTGTGTTTGATGATGATAAGACGACCATACCCTACAAGTCCACTCCCGGTGTAGACCACCTTGCCCTCTGCCGCGGCCATGACCGGCTGCCCGCTCCGGCCACCGATATCGATGCCCTTTTTTCCGGGTGCGTCCAGTTGAAAACCGCGCAACAACTTGCCGTGTGCAGGCCAGACCCACTTTCTGACAACCACCGGCAAGGACTTTTTTGCGGCTTGTACCGGCTGCGTCGGCCGTGTCGGTGACGGTTTTGCAACCGGCCCGGATTCCGGTGGCGCAGGCTTGCCTGCTGGCGCCTTAGTTGTGACCGGACGTACGCGCAGCCGCTGACCGACATAGATGGTATAGGGGGAACGGATGCCGTTCAGGGAGGCCAGCTCGCGGTAATTCAGCCCGTGTTGCCAGGCGATTGAGTACAGCGTGTCACTGTGCCTGACGGTGTAATAGCCAGAGGTCGACCTGGCAGGCCGTCTTTTTACCGGGGCCGGTTTTGTGGTTTCCTGTGTCCCGCGTGTCCCGACCGGCGCATTGACAGGCTGCGAACTGCAGGCCACGATCGACAATCCCAGCAGACATATACAGAATAAACGCAGCACTGCACCCATCAGCCACGAAAATACAGGTAGGCAATCACTGCCAGTAAGACCAGCAACCAGCCGATACGTTCAACGTAGGTCCTCAGCGCCGCCTCCATCTTCGGCCCACCCCAGGCAAGCAGACCGGACACCAGAAAGAAACGCCCGCCCCGGCCGATCACGGACCCCGCGATAAACAGCGGGATACTCATGGAAAGCGTACCGGCCGCAATGGTGAAGACCTTGTAGGGGATTGGCGAGAATCCCGCGACCAGGATGGCCCAGAAGCCCCAGGTGTCGAACCAGCTGCGCACATGCTGATAGTCGTCCCAATGGCCCGACTTGTGCACCCATGGCTCGACAAGATCGAAGGCAAAATAACCCAGCAGGTAGCCGAACAGGCCGCCCAGCACCGAGGCCAGCGTGGTCAGGAGTGCGTAGGCCATGGCGCGTTCCGGCCTGGCCATGCTCATGGGTGCCAGCATGATATCCGGCGGGACCGGGAAGAAGGACGATTCAGCGAAGCTCAAACCGGCCAGGTAGCGGGCGGCGTGCCGATGCCGCGCCAGCACCATGCAGCGATCGTAAAGCGATACAAAAAGCGGCATCAGGCGTGGCCCTTGAGCAACGGCACAAAGGTAACCGGGTCAAGGTCCTCCTGCTCAAACACATCATCGTTGCGGGTGATCACGGTCAATCGCTGCTGGTCACGCTGGCCGACAGGGATGATCAGTCGCCCGTTCGGGGCCAGCTGTTGCAGCAAGGCATCGGGAATGTTCTCGGATGCAGCGGTCACGATAATGGCATCATAGGGCGCAAAGTCCGGCCAGCCGACCGTACCATCGCTGTGCACCGCACGGATATTCCTCAGGCCCAACCGCCGGAAACGTTGACGCGCCAGGGTCAGCAGGGGCTCGATCCTTTCCACCGTGTAGATCTTGTCAACCAGGCTGGAGAGGACAGCGGCCTGGTAGCCCGAACCGGTGCCGACCTCCAGAACCTTGTCCGGCCGGTTTTCGATCACCAGTTCCGTCATGGCGGCGACGATATAGGGCTGGGAGATCGTCTGGTTGTAACCGATCGGGAGTGCCGTGTCCTCATAGGCCCGGCTCGCCAGTGCCTCGTCCACGAACAGATGCCGGGGTGTGTTTCTGATCGCATCGAGGACATCCTGGTTCTCGATACCTTCATCGCGCAGGCGCATGACCAGCCGGTCACGGGTGCGCTGGGATGTCATCCCGATGCCACGTGTTATCGAATTCAATTCAGAGCGTCCCCCGCTAAGAGTGGTGTTCAGTCTGTCGGAAACTATCCGGTACACTGGAATTACAACCGGGCGTCCGTCCAGGCGCTATCTGTCTTCAAGCCAGCTGCTCACCCCTTCCAGGGCCGCGTAGCGTGTCAGGTCAATATCCAGCGGTGTCACCGAGACATGGCCGGAGCGCACCGCATGAAAGTCCGTGCCGGGACCGGCATCCTGTTCGGATCCAGCGGGCCCAACCCAGTAGACGGGTCGGCCCCTGGGGTCATGCATCTGCACCACTGCCTCGGACTTGTGCCGGTGCCCGAGCCGGGTCGCCTGCATACCGGCCAGTTTGTCCAGTGGCAGGTCCGGCACATTCACATTGAGAATTGTATCAGCTGGCAGGGAGTTGGACAGCAGACGCCGCACCAGGTCCAGGGTGACACGGGCAGCGGTTTCGTAGTGCGTGGGTCGTTCCGTGACCAACGAGACGGCGATGGCCGGAAGACCGAGGAAACGTCCTTCCATTGCCGCGGCGACCGTGCCTGAATAGAGGACGTCATCCCCCATGTTGGCACCCGCATTGATGCCCGCCACCACCATGTCCGGCTCCTCGTCCAGCAATCCGGTAATGGCCAGGTGCACACAATCGGTCGGCGTGCCGTCCACATAGGTAAAACCGTTGTCCGCCAGGCGTGCGCGTATCGGGTTATCCAGCGTCAGCGAATTGCTGGCGCCACTCCGGTCGCGGTCCGGGGCCACCACGGTGATAGTCGCGACCTCGCTCAGGGTATCGGCCAGGATCCGGATGCCGGCCGACTGATAGCCGTCATCGTTGCTGATCAGGATATGCATTGCTGAATTTTCGTCTCACGTGGATTGACAGCATCGTAATATACAGCTGGAGTAGAACATAAAACAGTGACTGTTGCGGCTTGCATGTCGGTACGGATCTGCTACGGTGTGCGGCACCTCCCGTTCAACTGCTCAAAGCCTGAAGTGACAACCGACATGTCCGGCACCAAGAAGCCATCCAAGGAAGATATCGACCTGTTCCGCCGCAGTATCGGACCCGTCAGAAAGCTGGGCAGTGATAAGACAACGCCGCCGCACAGGGGGCAGCCCGCACCACGGCCACGCCCTGCCAGAGACGACAGCGCGCACCTCAACGACCCGGGATTTTCCGATTGGCCACGTGACAACCCGGTCAGCGCCGCCGATACACTCTACTTTGCGCGCCCCGGTCTGCAGCTGCGCCTGCTGCAGCGCCTGCGCCGCGGCCAGCTCCCGGTAGGGGCCGAACTCGACATGCACGGCATGACGCTGGCGGTCGCACACAACGAGGTCATTCGTTTTATCTCCCGATCGCGTGACCAGCGCATCCGCTGTGTGCGGATCATCCACGGCAAGGGCTATGGTTCCCGTGAACAGGCGCCGGTACTGAAGAACAGCCTGAACAGCTGGCTGCGCCAACACCCGGACGTACTGGCATTCAGTTCAACACGGCCGGAACATGGCGGCACCGGCGCAGTGCATGTCCTGCTGCGCAGCCGCCGCTGACCCGCAACCACAACGCCGATCGGCCTAGCCCGCATTTCTCACCGGGCGGCGGAAGTCACACATAAGGCACTGAAGTAAAGAACAGAGTGCGTGTCAGCAACAAGACAGTCCGTCATCGGGGATTACCTATCCCGGTGAGAAAAGCGGGCTAGCGGGCGACCAGCTCGCGCAACACGCTGGTTGCATAACAGCCCGCCGCCAGGCTGAATTCCAGAACCAGGCTGTCCGGCGTCGGCCACGACCACTGCAGATCCTCGACCACAAGGCGCAGGGCGCGGCGTTCCTGCCGGAGCCCCGCCTCGGCCAGGCCCTGCTGCCATGACCCGCAGGCTGCCAGATCCTGTTCCTCCAGTTGCCTGCAGGCATCACTCACCGGGATGTCACCCCGGCCCCACAGGGGACCCGTCGGGTGCAGGTCCAGTGCATCGGCACGTGCCTGCAGTTCCGCATCGGCTGACGTGGCAATAAAGTAGCTGTGACTGCCGGCCAGTTGCAGGGCGTCACCGGGCATCACCTGGTTCCAGCTGCCGCCACGGACACGCTTTGCCAGCACCTGATTGAACAGGTAGGCGCGGGCCGCAGAAAGCGCCAGCCCGCGCTGATGCCGGGACAGGCGTCGGCCGCGATGTGCGAACAGGCGGTCGGCCGTGTGCAGGTTGCTGCCAGCGCGTCCGAAACGCTGTTCTCCAAAATAGTTCGGCACCCCGTGGCAGGCGGCGGTTTCCAGCCGGCGCTGCAACTCGCCAGTGTCGCCGCTGACGTCCCGCACCCCGATGCGAAAGGCATTGCCCCTGAGCGCACCGCGTCGCAGCTTGCGGTTGTGACGTACATGCCGCAGCACCGCGACCCTGTCCGTTTCAACCGCCTCCCAGTCCGGTGCGTGCCTGCCGGGCAGGTGCACCGAGAACCATTGCTCGGTCACGGCAACGCGGTCCTTCAGGCCGGCATAGCTGACATCACGGGCGCGCACACCGGCACAACGCGCCAGCTGTCGGGCGACCTGCTCGGTATTTTCTTCACGCTTGCGAATCCATAACCAGACATGTTCACCCAGGCCGTGGCCAGGCCGAGAATGGCGGTCTCCAGGGTGGGGTTCGAAGGCTGTGCGGTGGCCGAATTCACTCTTCCAGCAGGACGACCGCAAAGGCGGCAATGCCCTCGCCCCGTCCGGTAAAGCCCATGTGTTCTGTGGTGGTTGCCTTGATACTGATGTGGGATATGTCCAGTTGCAGGTCGTCAGCGATGTGCCCGCGCATCGCGCTGATATAGGGGGCGAGTCGCGGCGCCTGTGCCACCACCGTGATGTCGGTATTGCTGATCTGCAGGCCCTCCCGGCCGATCAGTTCAACCACCTTGCGCAGCAGGATCCGGCTGTCGATTCCCGCATAGGCCGGATCGTCCGGGGGAAAATGGCGCCCGATATCACCAAGAGCGGCGGCGCCCAGCAGGGCATCGCACAAGGCATGCAGGACAACATCACCGTCCGAATGCGCCTCGATGCCCTGCTCATGCGGTATCTGCACACCGCCCAGCACCAACCTGCCACCCGGCCGGAAGGCGTGTGCGTCGATGCCCTGTCCGATCCTCATAATAGATGCTTACGTTCCTGCAGGTAGAACTCGGCCAGTGCCAGGTGGGCCGGCACCGTGACCTTTATATTATCGGGGTGTCCCTCGACCATGCGCGGCCGGTAACCCGCCAGTTCCATGGCCGAGGCCTCGTCGGTGACTGTGGCGCCCTGTTCCAGGGCCTGTTCCAGAGCGTTCAGCAGCTGGTCAAGACGGAACATCTGCGGTGTGTGTGCATGCCACAGCGCCTCCCGGTCCACGGTTGCGGAGATCCGGCCATCCCGGTCCACGCGCTTCATTGTGTCGGAGACCGGCACCCCCAGCAAGCCACCGTCGGTGTCATCCCCGATGGCCTCGATCAACGCCTCGATATCCCCACCCCGCACACAGGGTCGCGCCGCGTCGTGCACCAGCACCCAGTCCCGGGGTTGGGCCTGCTGCACCAGCAGGTGCAGTGCATTGAGCACCGAGTGGCAACGTTCTGCCCCTCCGGTCACGCACTGCAGGTTCCTGTCGGCATAACGCGGCCGGATTTTCGCCCAGCGGCTGTCATCCGCTGATACCGCCAGCACCACCCCGGCCAGGCGGGGACAGGAGAACAGGGTATCCAGGGTGTGTTCAATGACGCTGCGCCCGGCCAGTGGCAGGTACTGCTTGGGGATTTCGGCGACCATGCGGCTGCCACTACCGGCAGCCGGCACCACGGCCCAGTAGCCTGGACTGGCCGATTCAGCGGGACGCTTATCAGACAATGCCGTCGACCCGGGCATGTGTGGCCCGTCTCATTCCACGACCTGGTAGAAGGTCTCGCCTTCCTTGACCATGCCAAGGTCCTCCCTGGCGTGTTCCTCTATGGCCTCGAGGCCCTGCTTGAGATCGAGCACCTCGGCATTGAGCGCCTCGTTGCGCTCGCGCAAGCGGGCATTCTCCTGGCGCTGGCTCTCGACTTCCCGGTGCAGTTCCCAGACATCCAGCAGGCCACCCTCACCCAGCCACAGGCGGTACAGCAGGAATACCAGCAATATCAGCAGGAGAATAATCAGGTTCTTCATGGCATGGCCCGTGACTGACAGGTCTCAACCGGCGGCATCCGGCCATGGCGTCATCAGCCAGCAGACAAATGCCTGAAGGCAGCAGCCCCGGCGTAGGTTGCCGCAGCGCCCAGTTCGTTTTCAATTCGCATCAGCTGATTGTATTTGGCCACCCGGTCGGAACGTGATAATGAGCCTGTCTTGATCTGGGTCGCCGTGGTGGCAACCGCCAGGTCGGCAATGGTGACATCCTCGGTTTCACCGGAACGGTGCGAGACAACAGCGCTGTAGCCGGCCTCATCCGCCATTCTGATGGCCGCCAGGGTTTCGCTCAGCGTGCCGATCTGGTTCGGCTTGATCAGGATCGAGTTGGCGATATTTTTGTCGATACCTTCCCCGAGAATGGTGGTATTGGTTACAAACAGGTCGTCGCCAACCAGTTGCACGCGGTCACCCAGCTTGTCGGATAGTATCTTCCAGCCATCCCAGTCAGACTCGTCCATGCCGTCCTCGATGGACACGATCGGATACTGGTCGACCCAGGCAGCGAGGTAATCGGTGAACTCGGCCGCGCTGAAATCCCGGCCCTCGGAGGCCAGTACGTAGCGCCCGTCGCGATAGAACTCGGAACTGGCGACATCGAGTCCCAGGTAGATGTCCCGGCCCGCCTTGAATCCGGCCTTGTCGATGGCCTCCAGGATGACCTCGATGGCCTCTTCATTGGATGACAGGTCCGGTGCAAAACCACCCTCGTCGCCGACACCCGTATTCAGCCCGCGGCCATTCAATACCTGCTTCAGCGCATGAAACACCTCCGCACCGTAGCGCACCGCCTCATGCAGGCTGTCAGCACCGACCGGGAGAATCATGAACTCCTGCAGGTCGACGCTGTTGTCCGCATGTGCACCGCCATTGATGATATTCATCATCGGCACGGGCATCTGCAGGGCGCCGCTGCCACCCAGCAGGCGGTACAGGCCGATGCCCTTGTCGCGCGCCAGTGCCTGGGCATTGGCCAGCGAAACCGCCAACAGGGCATTGGCACCCAGGCGGCCCTTGTTCTCGGTCCCGTCCAGCTCGATCAACATGCGGTCGATCTCTTCCTGATTGGCCGCGGACTTGCCCAGCAGCAGGTCACGGATCTCGCCCCTGATATGGCCTACGGCCCGGCTTACTCCCTTACCGCCATAGCGGCTGTTGTCGCCGTCACGCAGCTCCACTGCTTCGCGTGTACCGGTCGAGGCACCGGACGGTACCGCGGCGCGCCCGACGGCGCCGGAGGACAGGGTGACCTCGGCCTCGACCGTCGGGTTGCCCCTGGAGTCCAGAATCTCATAGCCTTTTATATCAGCAATTCCTGACATTTCATCTCCATTATTCAATAACTTGAAATATTAACCTCGAACATTTATCAGTCCTGGCCAGGCCTTGTTGCGGGAAGCACCCGGCTACTCCATCAATTCGGTCTCCGGCAGGGGTCGCGATTTCAGCGCCGCGTCGATGGCCTGCAGGGTCTCCAGCAACTCGCGCATGCGCTGCAGGGGCCAGGCATTGGGGCCGTCACTCAGGGCCTTGTCCGGGTCGGGGTGCGTCTCCATGAACACCCCGGACACACCGCTGGCCACAGCCGCGCGTGCCAGTACCGGCACAAACTCGCGCTGACCACCGGAACGATCGCCCTGCCCCCCCGGCAACTGAACCGAGTGGGTCGCATCGAAGACCACCGGCACGCCACAATTGCGCATGACCGCAAGCGAACGCATGTCGGAGACCAGGTTGTTGTAACCGAACGAGGCGCCCCGTTCGCACACCATAATCCGGGGGTTTCCGGTCGCCATCGCCTTGTCGGCCACGTTCTTCATGTCCCACGGTGACAGGAACTGTCCCTTCTTGATATTCACCGGCTTGCCCTGCCTGGCGACATTCTGGATGAAATTAGTCTGCCGGCACAGAAAGGCCGGCGTCTGCAGCACATCGACGACTGCAGCGACCTCGTCGAGCGGCGTGTCTTCATGCACATCGGTCAGCACCGGCACACCGACCTGTTCCCTTACCTGCTGCAGGATACGCAGACCCTCTTCGATACCGGGGCCGCGGAAGCTCATGTACGACGAGCGGTTGGCCTTGTCATAGGAGGACTTGTAGATAAACGGCACACCGAGCGCCATGGTTATATCCTTCAGCTGAGCGGCGGTGTCGATGGCAAGCGCCTCACTCTCGATGACACAGGGACCGGCGATCAGAAAGAACGGCTGGTCGATACCTGCGCTGAATCCACATAGTTCCATTGAGCTTGATTCCAGATGCAGGATTAAACGATTTCGGGACGCTGGTGATCTCAGGCGTCTGCCTGCGCCACCGCCGGCGCGGGTGCATGCTCGCCGTTGTGAAACGCGAGTGTCGCATTGATGTAGCCGGTAAACAGTGGATGTCCGTCACGCGGTGTCGAGGTGAACTCGGGGTGAAACTGGCAGCCGACGAACCAGGGGTGGTCCCTGATCTCAACGACCTCGACCAGCTTGCCATCGATCGACACACCGGACATGACCATACCCTTTTCCTCGAGTACCTTGCGGTACTGGTTGTTGAATTCATAGCGGTGACGATGACGCTCGACGATCACGTCCTGCTGGTACAGGGCATGGGCCAGGCCGTTCTCTGCCAGCTGACACTTCTGCCCGCCCAGGCGCATGGTACCGCCCAGATCAGATTCCTCGCTGCGTTTTTCCAGTTTGCCGTCTTCGCGGCTCCACTCGGTAATCAGCGCGATCACCGGGTGGGCGGTGTCCCTGACGAACTCCGTCGAGTGCGCCCCTTCCAGCCCGGCCACATGGCGGGCAAACTCGATGACCGCCACCTGCATGCCGAGGCAGATGCCGAGGTAGGGAATATTGTGCTCGCGTGCAAACCGCACCGTGGCGATCTTGCCTTCCACGCCGCGTTCTCCAAATCCCCCGGGCACCAGGATGCCATCGGCGCCTTCCAGGATGCCGGTACCCTCCGTCTCGATGTTCTCGGAGTCCACGTAACGGATATTGACGTTGGTGTGGGTGTGGATGCCGGCATGGATCAGGGCCTCGGAAAGGGACTTGTAGGACTCGGTCAGATCGACGTACTTGCCGACCATGACGATGGTCACATCATGGGTGCGCCGGGCGTTGTCACGATTGACCTGCTCCCATTCCGACAGGTCCGCGGGACCGGTCTGCAGCCTGAGCTTTTCAACGACGATGTCGTCGAGCTGCTGGTCGTGCAGCAGCTGGGGAATCTTGTAGATGCAGTCCACGTCCACCGCGGAGATCACTGCGCGTTCCTCCACGTTGGTAAACAGGGCGACCTTGCGACGCTCGGCGTCCGGCAGCGGGCGGTCCGCACGGCACAGCAGGATGTCGGGCTGAATGCCGATCGAGCGCAGCTCCTTGACCGAGTGCTGGGTTGGCTTGGTCTTGATTTCACCCGAAGCCGCGATATACGGAACCAGTGTCAGGTGCATGAACAGCGCACGTTCATGACCGAGTTCCACGCCCATCTGGCGTATCGCCTCCATGAACGGCAGTGACTCGATGTCACCCACGGTACCGCCGATCTCGACCATGGCGACATCGGCATCACCCGCACCCAGCTGGATACAGCGCTTGATTTCATCGGTAATATGCGGGATCACCTGCACCGTGGCACCCAGGTAGTCACCGCGTCGTTCCTTGCGGATCACGTTTTCATAGATCTGGCCGGTGGTGAAATTATTGTTCTTGCCCATGGTGGTGCGCACGAAGCGCTCGTAATGACCGAGATCGAGATCGGTCTCCGTACCGTCCTCGGTCACGAATACCTCGCCGTGCTGGAACGGACTCATGGTGCCGGGATCCACATTGATGTAGGGATCCAGCTTCTGCAGGGTGACCTTGAGACCCCGGGACTCCAGCAACGCCCCCAGCGAGGCGGAAGCGATGCCCTTGCCCAGAGAGGACACAACACCGCCGGTAATGAAGATAAATCGGGTCATTAATACTCGGGGATTCTGGCTGTGGCTCACGCGCCGCAGGACGGGAGTAGACGTTACCAGATCAAGGCCGGCACCTCAATTATTTCAGGGTTGAGCGGCTAATTTGTCCCAGTGAATCGCCAGTCCCGGCTCGCCCGGCCCGGCGCTGAAGGGTTCACAAACCCACAACCCCGTGACCGCTGCCAGTTCATTGTCAATAAAGATCAGCGGAATACGCACTCTTTCCCAGGGCGGCACCCCGTGTTCCTGAAACAGTTTCTTGAGTGGATAGTGGTGCCGGCGTCCGGCCGGGCGGCAGCGTTCGCCGCCACGTCGAAAGCCGACCTGCAACACGTTGCCGACCACCGCAGTAGCACGGATCCCGCTGCCCGATTCCGTGGTCACGCTCAGGCTGCCAGCAGAACCCGGCAGCGTCAGCGGCCGGTGTAGCTGCCAATCCAGCACCCCGGCGGGCACGTCTTCCGGCTGCTGCCCGAGCAGATAGACCTGGTCACGGTAACGCCGCAGCTCATAGTCGCCCCAGCGCACGCAGGGCTCGGCATCCGCACGACTTGCCAGCACGTCATGGACAATCCGCTCGAGGACGGCGGCCGAGGGTGCCGAGCCGCAACGCTGCGTGCACCAGTAACGCAGGACATTACGCCGGCGCTCCATGCCAAGTCGCTGCAGACCGGAAACCTGCAGCACCCCTTTCGTCTCCCCGGCCACCGTGGCAAGGTCCTGCTCCGCCAGTTGCGCCAGCGCCCGGGCCGCCTCCGCGCAATGCTGTGCACTCCGCGCCAGGGTTCCGGACAGGCCCGGCCAGCGTTCGCGCAGTTCCGGCACGACCCGGTGACGCAGGTAATTGCGGTCCAGTCCGGTGTCCTGGTTGCTCGGATCATCAACCCAGTCGAGGTCATTTTCCAGGGCATAGGCCAGCAATGACTGCCGGCTGCAGTCCAGCAAGGGGCGTCGCAGCTTGCCGGCACCGAAATCAGTCAGTGCCGGCATCGCGGCCAGACCCATGACCCCGCTGCCGCGTAGTAACTGGAGCAACACGGTCTCGGCCTGGTCATCCCGGTGTTGTGCCGTCAGCAGGCAGTCCCCCGGTGGCAGCCAGTCCTGCAGTGCGGCATAGCGCGCTGCGCGCGCGGCCGCCTCCGGACTCTCCCGTGCGGCATGGCAGGCATCTACCTGCAGGGATACAAACGGCACCGCCAGGGTCTTGCAAACTGCACGGCAGTGCGCTTCCCATTGACCGGCATCCTCGTGCAAGCCGTGATTGACATGCACGGCGCCGATCCGGCAACTGAGTGACTCCCTGATTGCCACGAGGGCATGCAGCAACACATGGGAATCCACGCC
Organism: uncultured Ectothiorhodospiraceae bacterium; assembly: GCA_947258545.1. Classification (GTDB taxonomy): domain Bacteria; phylum Pseudomonadota; class Gammaproteobacteria; order UBA9214; family UBA9214; genus CAMYJZ01. The sequence goes on along the minus strand of CAMYJI010000016.1, from coordinate 45,393 downwards.
ACCACTGTAGGCAACCCAACAGGCCCCGGGGCCTGGGCAGTCGAGCAGTTGCTGCTTGAGACGGGTGGGTGAGAACGACATGGGCTAGGGGTCGACCGGAGGCACCGGTCTACAGGCCGGGTAGAGGTCAGCGTTCGGTGAACTCACCATAGGCCATCAGGCGCTGGTAGCGTTTTTCAATGAGGTCATCAATAGAGACCGTTGTCAGTTGACCCAGTTCCTCGACCAGCGCCAGCTTGATATTCTTCGCAATGGCATCCACATCACGATGCGCGCCACCCAGCGGTTCCTCAATAATGCGATCCACCAGTCCGAGTTCCTTCAGGCGCGTCGAGGTAATCCCCAGCGCCTCGGCGGCATCCTCCGCCTTATCGGCACTTTTCCAGAGGATGGACGCACAACCTTCCGGGGAAATCACTGAATAGGTACTGTACTGCAGCATCAGCGTCCGGTCACCAACACCAATGGCCAGTGCGCCACCCGATCCCCCTTCACCGATGACCGTGCAGATAACCGGTGTATTCAACCCTGACATCACATAGAGGTTCTTCGCGATGGCCTCGCTCTGGCCTCGCTCCTCGGCACCGATGCCGGGATAGGCACCCGGGGTGTCGATGAAGGTCAGGATCGGCAGCTTGAAACGCTCCGCCATATGCATCAGGCGCAGCGCCTTGCGGTAACCCTCGGGACGTGGCATACCGAAATTACGCTGCAGTTTCTCCTTGGTGTCACGACCCTTTTGCTGACCGATGACCATTACCGGCATACCTTCCAGCCGCGCGACCCCGCCGATAATGGCGTGGTCATCGGCAAAACAGCGGTCGCCGTGCAGCTCCTCGAAATCGGTGAATATCCGGATGATGTAGTCCATGGTGTAGGGACGCTGCGGATGGCGGGCCAGCTGTGAGATCTGCCAGGGCGTCAGGCCGGAAAAGATCGACACTGTCAGCGCCTTGCTTTTTGCCTTGAGCTTGGCAACCTCGTCGTTGATATTGACGTCTGCATCATCGCCAATGTAAGTCAGCTCATCGATCTTTGCTTCCAGCTCGGCAATGGGCTGCTCGAACTCGAGAAAATTCAGATTCATGTCATTTTCCAGTCATTAACGTCTTGCTGACAAAGGTACCGTCTACGCCGTTGTGAAACAAGTCAGCTGTATTCGACCAGCACGCACTCATTACCGGCCAGTTCCTGCAGGCGATGCAGCAATTCATCGGTGGGATGCACCGTCCACTCGTCCCCTAATGCGAGCCGCGCCTCGGCGCCACCGCCGAGATAATCGATGCAGACCCGGCACTGGCCTTCGCGGAACGGTTTGAGGATATCCGCAAGTGAGTGCATGAAACAGTTTCCCGCCTGCCCAGCTTCAACACCGACCACCAGGCGCCGGGCATAGGTCTCACGCGCCTGGTTGATGTCGTAGATTTCCTGGGCGGTAATCTGGTTGCCACCCGAATAATCATCCACACCCAGGGTACCCTTGATGACCAGGACCTTGTCCTTGCCGAGCAGCGCCTGGTATTTGTCGAAGACCTCGGAAAACACGCGCACCTCGATGCGAGCGCTATCGTCATCCAGTGTCAGAAAGGCGATCTTGCTGCCGCGCTGGGTACGGCGGGTGCGCATGGACATCACCAGGCCGGCGATGATCACGGAACGTTCGTACCCGTCGCCACGCCCCGCCGGCAGGCCCGGGCCATCCGCGCCGGAGGCCGCCAGCCACGCCAGTTTGCCGCTGGTGATACGGCCCAACTCAGCCTGGTAGCGCGTGATCGGGTGGCCGGTCAGATACAGGCCGAGCGTTTCCTTCTCGCCCAGCAGTTTCTGTTCATCATCCCATTCCGGCAGCACCTGCTTGTCCTGCGGTGCACACACCAGCGCGCTGGCCTCTGCGAACAAGTCATCCTGGCCGGTGTCCTGATTGCGGGTGGTCTGTTCTGCCAGTTTAAGCGCCAGTGGCAGGTTGGCCATCTGCGTGGCCCGGCTGTCGCCCATGGGGTCCAGTGCACCGGCACGGATCAATGCATCCATTACGCGGCGGTTGATTTTGCGCAGGTCGACCCGCTGGCACAGGTCGTTGAGGTCGGTAAAATCACCCCGCTCACGGCGTTCGTCCAGCATGGCCTCGATTGCCGCCTGACCGACACCTTTGATTGCACCCAGCCCGTAGACGATGGTGTTGTCGGACTGTGTGGTGAAATAGTAGTCGGAGGTATTCACGTCCGGGGGCACGACCTTCAGTTTCATGTCCCGGCATTCGGCGACCAGCCGGACGATCTTGTCGGTGTTGTCCATGTCTGCCGACAGCACGGCCGCCATGAACGCGGCCGGGTAGTGGGCCTTCAGCCAGGCCGTCTGGTAGGAGATCAGGGCATAGGCGGCGGAATGGCTCTTGTTGAATCCGTAGCCGGCGAATTTCTCCATCAGGTCGAAGATACCGCTTGCGACCTTCTCGTCGACACCCCGCTCCAGCGCACCCTCGAGAAAGATGGCACGCTGCTTTGCCATTTCCTCGGGTTTCTTCTTGCCCATGGCGCGGCGCAGCAGGTCGGCCCCGCCCAGCGAGTAGCCGGCGAGTACCTGGGCGATTTGCATCACCTGTTCCTGGTAGAGAATGATCCCGTAGGTCGGCTTGAGTATCGGCTCCAGGTCAGGATGCGGGTAACTGACCATTGCGCCGTGCTTGCGCTTGATGAAGTCGTCCACCATGCCGGACTGCAGGGGCCCGGGGCGGAACAGTGCCACCAGCGCCACGATGTCCTCGAAACTGTCCGGTTGCAGGCGCCGGATCAGGTCTTTCATGCCGGAGGACTCGAGTTGGAACACCGCAGTCGTGGTGCAGGCCTTGAGCAGGTCGAAGCTGGCCCGATCGGTCAGCGGGATGCCACTGATTTCCACGGGCGAGTCACCGGTGGTTGTGCGCGCGGCATTAATGGTCTTGAGTGAACGGTCGATTATCGTCAGGGTGCGCAGGCCCAGAAAGTCAAACTTGACCAGGCCCACGGCTTCCACGTCATCCTTGTCGAACTGGCTGACCACCGCGTCACTGCCCTGTTCGCAATACAGCGGGGTGAAGTCGGTCAGCCGCGCGGGGGAGATCACCACGCCGCCGGCATGTTTGCCCGCATTACGCGCCAGGCCTTCCAGCGACCGCGCCAGGTCGATAACCGCCCTGACGTCATCGTCACCCTCGTAGAGCTCCTTCAGCGCAGCCTCCTGGTTCAGTGCCTTGTCGAGGGTAATGCCGATCTCGAAGGGAATCAGCTTGGCGATCCGGTCGACAAAGCCATAGGGGTGGCCCAGGACGCGACCGACATCACGTACCACGGCCTTGGCCGCCATGGAACCGTAGGTGATGATCTGTGAGACACGGTCGCGACCGTAGCGTTGAGCGACATAATCGATGACCCGGTCACGGCCGTCCATGCAGAAGTCGACGTCGAAATCCGGCATGGACACACGTTCGGGATTCAGGAAGCGCTCGAACAAGAGGTCGTACTTGATCGGGTCCAGGTCGGTAATCAGCAAGGCATAGGCGACCAGGGAACCAGCACCCGAACCGCGCCCGGGGCCGACCGGTATCCCGTTGTCTTTGGCCCACTTGATGAAGTCGGACACAATCAGGAAATAGCCCGGGAAGCCCATATCGACGATGACCTTGATCTCGGTCTCCAGGCGCTCCCGGTATTCCTGTTTCAGCACGTCCGGATCAGGCATCTCCGTTGTGATGATCTCCCCGAGGCGTTGTTCCAGCCCTTCCCTGGCCAGGCGGCGGAAATATTCATCGAGGGTCAGGCCCCTGGGCACAGGAAAATCCGGCAGGAAGTTGCGGCCCAGGTCGAGCTCCAGGTTACATCGCCGTGCGATCTCCACGGTATTGGCGATGGCCTCGGGGATATCGCTGAACAGTTCCTGCATTTCTTCCGGTGTGCGCAGATACTGCTGATCGGTGAACTCGCGTGAGCGGCGCGGATCATTCAGTGCCCGCCCCTCGTTGATACAGACACGCGCCTCATGGGCCTCGTAATCGGTCGGCGCGATGAAGTGCACATCATTGGTCGCCACGACCGGTATATCGGTCTCGGCGGCCAGGGCCGCGACACTGTGCAGGTAGTCCTCTTCACCCGGACGTCCGGTGCGCTGCAACTCCAGATAGAAGCTGTCGGGGAACAGGGCACGCCAGCCGTCCAGCAATCGGCGCGCCCGGTCGGCCTTATTCGCCTTCAGGGACTGGCCGATATCACCCGCACACCCTGCAGACAGGGCAATCAGTCCGTCGCTATTACCTTCCAGCCAGGATTTTTCGAGCACCGGGTGCCCGCGGTGCTGGCCCTCCGTGTAGGTACGTGAAACCAGTTTAGTCAGATTCAGATAGCCCTCATGGTTCTTGCAGAGCAGGACCACTCGCGCAGGCTGTCCGCTCCCGGATTCGTCGGCCACCCACAGGTCCACACCGACTACGGGTTTGATACCGGCTGCCATAGCAGCCCGGTAGAATTTGACCATGGAAAACAGGTTACTTTGGTCCGTCACGGCCACCGCCGGCATCCCCATTTCAGCCACTGACCGCGCCAGACGCGGCACCCGCACGGTGCCGTTCACCAGTGAATATTCGGTATGGACGTGGAGATGTACGAAGGTGGGCTGCATGGGAAAAGTGTCGTGCTTTAGCGGCCGGGTTTCAAGCCCTGACAGGAATTAATAAATTATTTAGAAATATACATTTACTAATTGTTTTATATTATTTTTGTTACAATTTTTTAGGCAGGCATCGGCCGGTCAGCGGGGCGCACGGCCGCACCAGTCCAGCCATGACCCGGCCACCGATGGGCACCTGATACGGATTAAAGCCACGCGGCGAGCGGCCGATACAAGCATGTCACCCTGTATTTCAAATTAAACGCATGCCGACAGACAATCCGAACAAGCCGCCGCATTGCTCCGCAATCTTCAAGGGCAACGAACTCAAGAACTTCTCCCGGAGCATGGCGGAGTTGCAGTGGCTCATGCTCATCATCGTCATGGTGTATTTCTTCATCCCCACCCGCACCCTCGACGCACCCGACACCCTGGTTGCGACGATGAGCGGTTACGCCGCCTTCATACTACTGATTCGCTACACGAGTACATATCTCGAGGACACCCCGTGGAAGCTGGCGATCGAGACCTGGGCAATGATTGGCTTTATTACCCTTGCCATATGGCAGACCGGTGGCATTGAAAGCCCGCTGCAGAACCTGTACCTGATAGCGGTCATTGCCTGCGCCATCACGCTGGGCAAGACCATGACCATACTTGAGGTCGCCCTGATCGCATGCTGCTATCTCTTGATGGGTTACCAGCACTACTCCACGGACATCTTTTCCGCTCAGACATTCACTTTCATCATTGCCAGGTTCTCGCCGCTGTTGCTGGTGGCCTATGTCACGTCCATTCTGGCAGCGGACATCCTCAACGCCAAGAAGAGGATCACCGAGCTGTCGCACACAGATGACCTGACCGGCATTTTGAATATGCGTGCTTTTAATGAAATCCTCGAGAAGGAGATCGCCGGAGCGGCACGTTACTCGTATCCGTTGAGCGCACTCATGATCGACATCGACAAGCTCAAGGTGGTGAACGACCGGTTCGGACATACCACCGGCAGCGCATTGATCAAGCATGTCGCAAGTTTGATGAATGACGGGATCAGGGAGGCCGATATTCTTGCACGTTACGGCGGCGATGAATTTGTAATTCTCATGCCACATACCGATGCCAGTAGATCAGTACTGGTCGCGGAACGCATCAGGGAGCGAATTGAATCCAGCCCCCTGAATATCGATGGCCACCCGTTCCCGGCCAGTGTCAGCATCGGTATTGCCAGCTATCCCGAAAACCTTGTTCGTCCGGAGACCCTCCTGGAAAAGGCCGATGCCGCACTTTATCAAAGCAAAATGTCGGGACGCAACCGGTCCACGGTCTGCAATGAAGAGCCAATGGTCGCCCGGGTCCAGGCCTGTGCCTGAAACATTCTACTGAACGCCTCAGCCTTACCAGGGCGAAACGAATCAAGCAGACATCGCTTGCATAAGTTCGCCGACGTATTCCTGAATGTGTCCTTACTATCGTACTCATTAGTATTCACCCCCCCAGCAACCTCCTGACCGGCGCATAGGAACGCCGGTGTATCGGCGTCACGCCCAACTTTTGCAGCGCCTCCAGGTGCATCCGGCTGGGATAGCCCTTGTGCCGGGCAAGACCGTAGCCCGGGTACAGGCTGTCCAGTTCGAGCATCTCGCAGTCACGTGACACCTTTGCGATAATCGAGGCGGCGCTGATCGCCGCGACCTTGTCGTCACCCTTGATGACCGCCTGCACCGGACAGGACAGCTGCGGACATTGATTTCCGTCGACCAGGACAGCGTCGGCCGCGGGCATCAGTTGTTCCACGGCACGACGCATGGCCAGCAATGTTGCCTGGAGTATGTTGATTCTGTCGATTTCCTCGACATCGGCGCGCCCTACGGCCCAGGCCAGGGCGTTTGAGGTGATTTCGTCGAACAAGATATTGCGGCGCTTTTCCGTCAGTTTTTTCGAGTCGCGCAGACCGGCGATGGGGTGTTCCGGGTCAAGAATCACCGCGGCGGCGATCACCGGTCCCGCCAGCGGCCCGCGGCCCGCCTCATCAACGCCGGCCACACGCCCGGAGGCCCAGTCGAACAGGTCACCCACCATGGCGGCCCACAATATCCAGCACCGCTTGCGCCGCATTATGGTTCGCATCACGGCGCAGATCATCATGGATCTCCGAAAAGATCGCACGGACCTCGGCTGAATGGCCGGGGTTATCGAGTAACTTCATTAACTCGCGTCCGAGATTATCAGCGGTCACCTCATCCTGGATCACCTCTCTCACTACCGGCTGCTGTGCCAGCAGGTTCGGCAACGAGTAGTACTCCGTTTTCACCAGCAGCCTCGCGATCCGGTATGTCAGGGGTGACAGGCTGTAGGCCACGACCATCGGCCGCTTGAGCAGCATGCATTCAAGTGTCGCGGTTCCGGAGGCCAGCAGCACGGCATCGGCGGCGGCCATCGCCTCGAGTGACCTGCCCTCAATCAGGGTCATCGGGATGGTTGTCCGGGACGCGGAGAGTTCCTTCTCGAACAGTACCCGGCAGCGATCGTTTGCCAGGGGCACAACAAACTCCAGATCCGGTTTGTGCCCCCGGCACCAGGCCGCTGCACCGATAAACGGCGCGGCAAGACGACTGACCTCATCGGCACGGCTCCCGGGCAGCAGTGCGACAAGCTCCCCGTTCGTACCGAGCCCGAGGTGTTGCCTGGCCTGGGCCTGATCAACATCGTCCGCCAGCAGGTCCGCCAGCGGATGGCCGACACAACGAACCGGTAGCAGTTGCTCCCGGTAGAAGCGTTCTTCAAACGGGAACAGGGTCAGCATGCAATCGATGCTGCGAGCGATCTTGCGCACCCGGTACTGGCGCCATGCCCACACGGAAGGACTCACGTAGTGCAGCGTCCTGACCCCGGCACGCTTGAGTTTGTGCTCCAGGGCAAGGTTGAAATCAGGTGCATCGACACCGATAAAGATGTCCGGGGGGTTATCCAGGAAGTGCTCGCCGAGCTCACGCCGCATCGACAACAGCCCGGGCAGGTGCCGGACGACCTCGGCAATCCCCATCACCGACAGCTGCTCCATCGGGTAGAGACTGAAGCAGCCCGCTTCTTTCATGCGCGGGCCACCGATGCCCTCAAAGATTGCGTCCGGGACCTGCTCGCGCAGCGCCTCGATCAGCCCCGCACCCAGCAGGTCGCCGGAGGCCTCCCCGGCAACGATGCCCACATGGAGAGGATGGGTGCTAGTACTCATAAGACACTTAAACGTACTGCGTACCACTCCCCCCCGGAAAATGACAGGGCTAGGAGCGATTGTTGGCAGTCTGCGGGAACAGGCCTGGCAGGGCAGTACATCAGCGGACAATGCCTCGCTTCTGCTGCTCGATGAAAGACACCAGCTGCGCCACCTCCTCCTGCTCCTTTGCCATCTCTCGCAGATCGGCGAGTGCTTCCTGCAGTGACAGGTTCGAGCGGTACAGGGTCTTGTAGGCCTGGCGTAATGCCTGTTGCGCCTTGTCCGTAAAACCGCGGCGTTTCAGGCCCTCTGCATTCAAGCCGCGCGGACGCGCCGGACTGCCGTCCACGGTCACAAAGGGGGGGACATCCTTCTTGATGCTACTGCCGAAGCCACAGAATGAGTGCGTACCGATGGCGCAGAACTGGTGCACCAGCGTGAAGCCGCCAAGTATCGCATAGTCATCAACCCGTACATGGCCGGCAAGCGAGGCATTATTCGAGAAGATAGTCTGGTTCCCGACCCGGCAGTCATGGGCGATATGAACGTAGGCCATGATCCAGTTGTCGTCACCGATACGGGTGACGCCTGCATCCTGTGCGGTTCCGCGGTTGATGGTGACGAACTCGCGTATCAGGTTACGGTCACCTATCTCGAGCCGGGTCGGCTCGCCAGCGTATTTCTTGTCCTGGGGTGCCTCTCCGATCGAAGAAAACTGGTAAATCCTGTTGTCGCTGCCCATGGTGGTCGGACCATTTATCACGGTATGGGGACCGATCCAGGTGCCCGCACCAACTTCGACATCAGGCCCGATAATCGTGAATGCCCCGACGCTGACATCGTCTGCCAGCCGGGCTGCAGGATCGATGACCGCGCGCGGGTCAATCAAGAGTTGATATCCCTCTCGGTGCACATGATTACGGCCGATGCGGCCAGCTTGCCATCGACCTTCGCATCACAGTCGAACACCCAGACACCGCGTTTTGTCTTCAGCAGCTTGGCGGTCAGCACCAGCTGGTCACCCGGTTCCACGGGCCGCTTGAAGCGAACCTTGTCCATACCGACGAGGAAATAGAGGGTGTCCCTCTCGGCCGACTGCTCGAGCGTCCGGAATGCCAGCAGGCCGGTTGCCTGCGCCATGGCCTCGAGGATGAGCACGCCGGGCATTACCGGACGCTGGGGGAAATGACCCTGGAAGAACGGCTCATTGTAGGTAACGTTCTTGATACCGGTCAGCGATTCGCCCGCATTGAACTCGGTCACCCTGTCAATCAGCAGGAACGGGTAACGGTGCGGCAAATGATTCAGAATGTGGTTAATGTCCATAGATAACGCTGGTGTCCTGTCGGTTACTGTTCATACCCTGGTACTCATTCTTTCGCATCAAACCTGCGTTCCAGTGCCCGCAATCTTCGCGCCAGCTGATCCAGTTTTCTGAAACGCGCATAGTTCCTGTTCCAGTCTGAATTTTCCTGTGCCGGGACGCCTGAAGAATACACCCCCGGAGTGGTAATGGACTTAGTCACCATGGTCATGCCGGTCACCGTCACGTTGTCGGCGATTTCCAGATGACCGACGATCCCGGCCCCCCCGCCGATCATGCAATGCCGCCCTATCGTGGCGCTACCGGAGATGCCCACGCAACCTGCGATCGCTGTATGTGCCCCGATGTGTACGTTATGCGCAACCTGGATCTGGTTGTCGAGCTTCACCCCGTCCTCGAGCACGGTATCATCCAGGGCGCCACGATCGATACTGGTATTGGCACCGATTCCGACATCATTTCCGATGCGCACACCTCCGAGCTGCGGTACCTTCAGCCACTGTCCATTTTCGTTCGCGAGGCCGAATCCGTCACTGCCGATCACGGCGCCGGGATGGATGATCACCCGCTCACCAATGCTCACACCATGGCAGATGACAACATTGGCGTGGAGAACTCCCCCCGCCCCGACCTGGGCGTCCCGGCCGATAAAACAGCCACCGGCCAGCTGGGTGCCGGCACCGATACGCACATTGTCCTCGACAATGCAGTTCGGACCGATCCAGGCAGTGTCATCGATAACACAGTCCTTGCCGATGCTGGCGCGCGGGTGCACGCCACGGCGGGAGCTCGGTGGCGGAACGATCAGAGACGCCGCCCTGGCATAGGCGAGATAGGGATTGGCGGTGACGATCGTCGCCGTCGGGCACTCCTGTGCAAACTCCGGCTTGAGTATGACCGCCGAAGCGGCCGTGCGCTCCAGGTATTTCCTGTAATTGGTATTGGCAAGAAAGCTGATGGCACCGGGGCCGGCATTCTGCAAGGTGGCCACCGCAGTGATCACACAGCCCGGATCGCCCTGCAGTTCGCCATCGATAGCGTCCGCCAATTCACCGAGTGTCAGCCCCATACGGGTACTTACCTGTAGCTGCTGCGAAGTTAATTGCCCTTGAGCTTCGCGGCAATACTATCGGTGATATCGATCCGGTCACTTGAATAGACCACGCCTTGGCTCAGGATCAGGTCAAAGTTCTGCTCCTTGGCGAATTCCACAACGGCGTCGTACATGTCCTTCTGCAGCTTGGTGAGTACCTCGTTACGCCTGATATTGAGATCGTCACGGAATTCCTCCTGGGAACGTTTCAGGTCGCGTCGCTTGCTTAGAATCTGCCTCTCCAGCTTGGTGTTCTCCGATTCGCTCATGACCGCACCATCACGGGACAGGCGGTCCTCCAGGTCCTTGATCTCGCGCTGCAGAGCCACCAACTCTTTCTCCCGCGGACTGAACTCTGACTCGATTTTGCTCTGGGCAGACTGTACCTGGGGTGCAACCTCCATCAGTTTTGCCGTGTCTACAAATCCGATTTTCATTTCCGCCTGCACGCCACTGGAGTACATTGCCACGGCTGCAAGCAGGCTGGCCATCAATATTACTGGTCTGTATCTATTCAAAATAATTCTCCACGTTCGCCGTAAAAGTATTTAGAAAAATGTTCCGATCGTAAACTGGAAGTTCTGTAACTCGTCCTCCGGTTCGTCATTGATGGGGTAACCCAGGCTAATCGAGAGCGGTCCCATCGGCGAGAGCCACAGGCCTGCCAGGCCGACAGAATACCTCAATTTATCAGCATCGAAGTCCTGGAAGTCCTCGAAGACATTGCCAATATCAAAGAACGCGCTCATTCGAAACGACTTGGCATCCTCGAAGAACGGTACCGGGAAGATGAGCTCGGCATTACCCACGACCCGGAAACTGCCACCGATCGAATTGCCGTTCGAATCGAGGGGTCCCAAGGTATTATCCTCGAATCCGCGCACCGAGCGCACGCCGCCAGCGAAGAAATTCTCGAAAAACGGCAGATTTTCATGGTCGCCGAAGCCTTCCCCGTAGCCCAGCTCGCCATTCAGCGACAGGGTCAGCCTCCTGGTCAGCGGCACGAATTGCTGCTGCCGGTAGTTCAGCTTGTAATACTCGAGACCCGAGCCAGGAACGGAGGTCTCCAGTGCGACCCGCAGGAACCCGCCGCGGTCCGCGAAAATCGCCTTATTTCGGGTGTCATGACTCCAGCTGCCGGTCAGCTTGATATTATCGTAGGTATCACCATGCTGGTCTATAAATTCGAACACTTCGCTGGGAGAGGCCGCGGTCGGCTTGAGTTCGATATTCTCGTACTCGGTGTTCAGGTAGATCCTCTCATACTCGGTGATCGGGATACCGAAGTTGATATTGGCACCGAATGAATCGGTGGTGTAGTCGGAGAGATTGGCCTCGTCCGCGTCGGTTTCACGGTAATACGAACCGAAGCCGCGACTGACACCGTCGATGGTGTAGTAAGGATTGGTATAGGAAAAACTGTATACGGTATTGACGTCACTGTTGTTGAAGGCGAAGCTGACGCGCTTGCCTCTGCCGAGAAAGTTGTCCTGTGAAACGCTCGCGTTGAACAGCAGACCCGAGGACTGCGAATAACCGAGGCCCGCTGTGATGCTGCCGGAGGATGTCTCGGTGACAGAATAGTTGACATCGACCTGGTCTGTGGTCCCCGGTACCGAGGGGGTTTCGACGTTGACGTCCTCGAAATAGCCCAACCGCTGCAGGCGAGCGCGCGAGCGCTCTACCTTTTCGGTGGAAAACCAGCCGGCCTCCATCTGGCGCATCTCGCGGCGCAGGACCTCATCGCGCGTGGACACATTGCCTTCCACGTTCACACGGCGTACGTAGACCCGCTTGCCGGGATCGATAAAAAAGGCCAGTGACACCTCGTTGTTATCGTCATCCAGTTCGGGGACCGTGTTGACATTAGCAAAAGCGTACCCGTGATCGCCCAGCTTGGCGCTGATGCGGTCCACCGCCTCGGTGACCCGTTTGCGCGAGAACACATCTTCCGGATTGATCTTGACCAGCGGAAACAGTTCCTCCGTATCTACCACCAGGTCGCCGGACAGGGTGACCTCACTGATCCTGTACTGCTCACCTTCACTGATATTGATCGTAATGTAGATGTCTTTCTTGTCAGGCGTGATGGACACCTGGGTGGAGGTATTATTAAAGTTCAGATAACCGCGATCGAGATAGAATGATCGTAGAATCTCCAGGTCCGCCGCGAGCTTCTGCTTGGAATACTGGTCGTTCTTCGTGATGAAGGAAAAGAAGGTAGGGGTGCTGAGGGTAAAGTCGTCGAGCAGCTCCTCGTCCAGGTAGCGGTGATTCCCCACAATATTGATCTGCTTGATCCTGGCAACCTCTCCTTCCGAGATATCGATCAGGATGCCGACACGGTTTCTTTCCAGCGGGGTCACTGTCGTATCGAGTTTGACAGCGTATTTACCCCTGCTGAAATACTGGCGTTGCAGCTCCTGCTCTACCTTGTCAAGCAGGGAACGGTCAAAGACCCTGCCCTCGGCCAGCCCGATCTGCTTGAGACCAGTGAGCAGTTCCTCGGTCTCCAGGTCCTGGTTGCCCTTGATCTCGATGCTGCTGATCGCGGCTCGCTCCGTGACACGTACAACCAGGACATCCCCGTCCTGTTCCAGGTAGACATCATTAAAGAAACCGGTTTTGAACAAGGCCCTGATCGCAGCCGCTGAACCATCTGTATCGATGGTGTCACCGACCTTGACCGGCAGGTAATTGAACACCGTGCCGGCCGAAATTCGCTGCAGCCCCTCTACCCTCACATCTTTGACCACAAACGCTTCAAATGCGCGGGCCGTCCCGGACATCAGCAAGAACAGTAACAGTGTGTGGAAGATGGCTCGCATTATTCTTTCGTTAGGAAGGATCGCACGCGGTGTTATTCAAATAATCTTGCCAGATCGTTGTAAAAGGCCAGTGACATCAATAAAAGCAGCAGGATAATCCCTACCCGCTGACCGAACATCTGGGCCGCCTCGGACACCGGACTCCCCTTAAACAACTCAATCAGGTAATACAGCAGGTGCCCGCCATCCAGGATCGGGATCGGCAACAGGTTCAGCACACCCAGGCTGACACTGACAATGGCCAGAAAGCCCAGAAAGGTGGCAAGACCGATCGCGGCCGACTGGCCCGCATAACGGGCAATGCTGATCGGCCCACTCAGGTTCTCTACGGAGGCCTTACCGCTGACCATTTTCCACAGAGTCCTTAAGGTCAGTGTCGACATTTCCCAGGTCTTCCCAAGGGCAGCCGGCACCGCTTCAAGCGGGCCGTAGCGAACAACGACGCGCATTGTAGCATGCTCATCGGCATCCGGAAGACGCACGTAAGCGCCGATACGACCAACTGTTTCTCCCGCATCTTCGGCCGCCCGCGGTGTCAGGCCGAGGTCCAGCAACTCATCCCCGCGCTGAACCCGTACTGCGATGGTCCGGTCGGGCCGGGCCCGCACATAATCAACCCACTGGTTCCAGTCAGTCACCGCTACACCGTCCGCCGACACGACCAGGTCACCGGCACTCAGGCCGGCCTGCTCGCCCGGACCGCCGGAAACCAGGCGGTCGATCATGGCGGGATATACCGGACGCCAGGGTTTGATACCGAAGTTTTCCAGCACCCCGCCCTTAGCCAGCAGGCGAGTGGACCCATCCAGTCTTACCCGCACAAGCCTGTCATTGCCTTGCGGGTCCCGCACCCCGACCTCGAATGAGGCCTGCTCGTCCAGGGCTGCATCCAGCAGGGCAAGGACCGCCATCTCCCAGCTGTTTGTCGGCTTGCCCTTGATGCTGCGTATCTCGTCACCCGCCATAAAGCCGGACTGTACAGCGGGTGTCGATTCGATCAATTCGCCGATGACCGGACGCAGTCCCGGTACCCCGCTGACAAACATGAGCCAGTAGGCCGCGATAGCAAACAGGAAGTTGAACAAGGGGCCTGCCACAACCACCGCGATCCGCGTGGACAGGCTCTGGCGGTTGAACGCCCGGTGTTGTTCAGCGGCAGTTACCTCGCCCTCGCGCTCATCCAGCATCTTGACATAACCACCGAGCGGGATGGCTGCGATAACCAGCTCGGTGTTGTCGGCGCCGAAACGCCGGCTCCACAGAGGCTTCCCGAAACCGATCGAGAAACGCAGGACCTTGACACCGAGCCTTCTGGCCACCCAGAAGTGTCCGAATTCGTGGACAGTGACAAGGACACCGATCGCGACTATGAAGGCGACTACCGAGTGCAACACACCGTTCATGAGCTTGCCTGCATCCGGACCGAGCCGATGCAGTCCATTGTCTGGCGGCGCGCTGCGGCATCATCCTCGAGTATCACCTGGAGCGATGCCGCATCGTGCACCGTGCATTGCTCCAATACCTGTTCAATGATCCGCGGGATCGAAGTGAAGGAAATCTGCTGATCGAGAAATGCCTGCACGGCCACCTCATTGGCCGCATTGAGGATGGCCGGTGCGGTACCGCCCTTCTGCCAGGCATGACAGGCCAGCTCCAGGCAGGGGAAGCGCTGCTTGTCCGGGTTTTCGAACTGCAGGGAGGCGACTGCCGTCAGGTCCAGTTGATCTGCACCCGAGTCAATCCGTTCCGGCCAGGCCAGGGCGTGGCTGATGGGAATACGCATATCCGGATTCCCCAGCTGGGCAAGCACGGAACCGTCGTCGTATTCCACCATAGAGTGCAGAATACTCTGGGGGTGGATGAGGACCTTTATCTTTTCCAGGGGCAGGTCAAACAGCCATCCGGCCTCGATGACCTCAAGGCCCTTGTTCATCATGGTGGCCGAATCAACGGATATCTTGCGCCCCATTTCCCAGTTGGGGTGTGCGCAGGCCTGCGCCGGGGTGACACCCGCCAGCTTGCTGACCGGCAGCGTCCTGAATGGGCCACCGGATGCCGTCAGCACGATCTTGCGGACACCGCGCGGCGCATTACCGGCTGCATAGTTTTCCGGCATGCACTGAAGAATGGCATTATGCTCACTGTCGATCGGCAGCAGAACGGCATTATTGTCGTGCACGGCCTGCATGAACAAGGCGCCGGACATAACCAGCGCCTCCTTGTTTGCAAGCAAAACACGCTTGCCCTGTCTGGCGGCCTCTAGACTGGGCAGCAGGCCGGCGGCGCCGACAATGGCCGCCATCACGTAGTCCACCTCGGGTAGACCGGCCACTTCCACCAGTGCATCCTTGCCACCCAGTACCCGGACATCCGGGGCCGTGCCGCGCAACACCTTCGCCAGCCGTTGGGCCGCATCCGTGTCCGCCATGACTGCGTAGCGCGGCTGGAATCGTTCACACTGCACGGCCATGGCCTCGACGTCGGTATTTGCCGTCAGTGCAATGACATGAAATCTGTCGGGATACCTGGACACGACATCCAGGGTATTCACCCCGATCGAACCGGTCGCACCCAGTATGGTTATACCTGCCGGCTGTGAATCATGCATCGCTGTCAGTACCTGCAATCAAGTCCGCTGTAGTACATGGGATAAGTCGTGCGGCTCAAAGTTCCAGCCAGTAAAGTCCCAGCAAAAAAACCGGGGCCGCGGCAGTCAGGCTGTCGATACGGTCGAGGACACCCCCGTGCCCGGGAATGATCTGGCTACTGTCCTTGATCCCGCGCTCACGCTTCATCTGGCTCTCCAGCAGGTCACCGACGATGGAAAACATCACCGTGAGCAGCGAGACCAGCACCAGCCCGACCGTCCATTTAAATGACCGGCTGTACAGCAGCCCGGCCAGCAACGCGAACAGCCCGCTGGTGATAAAACCACCGTAGACGCCCTGCCAGGTCTTTCCCGGGCTGACAACGGGTGCCAGTTTGGTGCGCCCCCAGCGGCGTCCCGCAAAATAGGCACCGCTGTCGGCAAGCCAGATGAGCACCAGCAGAAACAGGGTAAACAATGGACCACCCTGTTCCCGTCCGTGCAGCATCACCAATGCTGCCCAGGCAGGCAATATGACCAGCAGGCCGATCACAGACTTCATTACCCGGGCCACTACACTTGACTCCGTACTGATTCTGGCCCGGCTGACCCAGTAAAGTGCACCCAGCCACCACAGCAAGGCAACCACCAGCAGTATATCGATCAGGGCATCCAGTGGAGCCATCCAGGCAAGCCAGATCAGCAACACACCAATGGCCGGATAAAGCAACCGGGCCGGGACGGACTCTAGCGGGACCATGCGGGCCCATTCCCACAAGCCGACACCCATGACCAGGGCCAGTACCAGCGCCACGCTATCTGTAGGGAGAAATAGGATACCGCCAACGACGAGCGGTATCATGATCGCTGCCGAGATCAGGCGTGTTTTAAGCACCCTTCAACTGCTCCACCTGGTCGCCGGTACGACCAAAACGTCGCTGCCGGTTGGCATAGGACTGCAAGGCCTCATCCAGTACGGATTCATTGAAGGCCGGCCACAGGACATCGGTAAAATAGAGTTCAGTATAGGCCAGCTGCCACAACAGGAAATTACTGATGCGCTGCTCACCACCGGTACGGATAAAGAGGTCGGGCTCAGGCAGGTCCGCCAGGGAGATCTCCCCGGCAATTATATCCGGCGTGATGTCCTCCGGATTAATCTCGCCGGCGGCAATGCGCCTGGCAATGACACGCAGCGCCTGGGCGATATCCCACTGTCCCCCGTAGTTCGCGGCGATAACCAGGTCCATCGTGGTGTTTGCTCGTGTCTTGTCCTCGGTCTCTGCAATCAGTTCGCGCAGATCCTTCGGGAAGGCATCACGGTCGCCGATAAAGCGCACACGGATACCGTTCCTGTGCAGGGCCTCGACTTCCTTTTTCAGGGTGCGGATAAACAGGTCCAGCAGCAACCCGACCTCATCACGCGGACGCCGCCAATTCTCGCTGCTGAAGGCAAACAGCGTCAGCGCCCTGATGCCCTTGTTACGACAGGCCTCGACGATGGTCTTGACGGCCTTCACACCCTCGCGATGTCCTACATAGCGCGGCAACATGCGTGCCCGGGCCCAGCGGCCATTGCCGTCCATGATGATGGCAATATGCTGCGGCAGTCCGCTGGATTTCTCGGTGCTTGTCATCTCAATCAAGATATAGTCGGCATTGGCTACCGGACCTAGACTTCCATTAGTTCCGCTTCTTTCTGTCCCACGATCCTGTCCACATCGGCCACGTGCTTGTCCGTGATGTGCTGGATATCCTCCTGCGCCTTGTGATCGTCGTCCTCGGAGATTTCCTTTCCCTTGAGCAGGTCCTTCAAGTCACTGTTGGCGTCGCGGCGGATATTGCGAATCGCCACTTTCGTAGCCTCGCCGTCGTTGCGCACGACCTTGACCAGGTCACGACGACTTTCCTCGGTCAGTGGTGGCATTGGTATGCGCATCACCATGCCGGCCGTTGCCGGGTTAAGCCCCAGGTCTGAGGAGATAATTGCCTTCTCAATGACCTGTACCATCTGCTTCTCCCAGGGTGTCACTGCCAGGGTGCGGGCATCCTCGACCGAAATATTGGCTACCTGTGATATCGGCACCTGACTGCCGTAGTAATCAACAGTCAAATGATCAAGCAGGCTGGGATGGGCCCGGCCTGTACGCACCTTGCTCAGTGTCTGCTTCAACGCCTCGACGCTCTTGTCCATGCGTTCACTGGCATCCTGTTTGATCGCTTCGATCATCCTCAAGTCTCCCGCTCTACTAACGTACCTACATTTTCCCTGGCAACAATCCGGCCCAGATGGCCGGGCTCGAAAATATTGAATACCCGGACCGGCATATTGTGTTCGTTGCATAGCACCAGTGCAGTGGCATCCATCACCGCCAGTTTCCGCTTCAGTGCCTCGTCAAAGGTCAGACGGTCATACAGGATCGCATCCTTGTTGGTCACCGGATCGGCCGAGTAGATGCCATCGACCTTGGTGGCCTTCAGCATGATATCGGCATCGATCTCGATGGCACGCAGACTCGCGGCTGAATCCGTGGTAAAGAACGGGTTGCCAGTGCCAGCAGCAAAAATCACCACCCGCCCTTTTTCCAGGTGGCGGATCGCACGCCCACGGATGTAGGGCTCACACACCTGGTTTATTCTCAGGGCCGACATCACCCGGCAATTTGCGCCGGCCTTCTCCAGGGCATCCTGCAGCGCCAGCGAGTTAATCACCGTCGCGAGCATGCCCATGTGATCGCCGGTCACCCGATCCATCCCGCGCGAGGCCATGCCGGCACCCCGCACAATATTGCCACCGCCGATGACCAGGCCGATCTGCACGCCGCTTGAACAGACCGTGTGAATCTCGCCGGCGATACGCTGGATCACCTCCGGGTCAATACCATGATCATGGCTACCCATCAGGGCCTCACCGCTAAGCTTCAACAGCACACGCTGGTATCGCACACCTTTTCCTTTTATATGTCAGTAAGATAGGGAATATTCATAAATTACTGTAGAGCCGAGGTCATTGTCTTACTTTTCTGTCACTAATACCATGTAATAAAAAACGGGGTCGACTTCCGACCCCGTTGATTGTGCGATTCAGGTTCACTGAAGATCCGAAGAGGTACCGACGGTGGCCTTGCGTTAACCGCCCTTGACCTGCGCCATCACTTCATCAGCGAAATTCTCTGCCTTTTTCTCGATGCCCTCGCCCAGTTCCATGCGTTCGAAACCGACCACGCTGGCCCCGGCGGCCTCAAGCAGTTTGCCGACGGTCTGGTCCGGGTCCTTGACGAAGGGCTGGCCCAGGAGGGTGATCTCACCGAGGAACTTTTTGATCCGGCCGTCGACCATCTTCTCGATAATATTGGCCGGCTTGCCGCTGGCCTCCGCCTGAGCCGAGAAGATCTCGCGCTCCTTGTCGAGGATACCCGGGTCCACATCGTCGACAGAACAGAATTGCGGCTTGCTGGCCGCAATATGCATGGCTATATCACGCGCCAGTTCATCATTACCGCCCTGCATCTCGACCAGCACACCGATCCTGACGCCGTGCTGGTAATGCGCCAGTTTGCCATCCGTTGCCACGCGGCGGGTAAAGCGGCGCACGTTGATGTTTTCACCTATCGAGGCAATAAGTGACTTGCGCGCGATTTCGACAGTGGTGCTGTCGCCGTCATGCAGGGGCATGGCCAGCAGGGCATCGATGTCCGCCGGGTCATCCGCCAGCACGCGCAGTGCAATGGCATGCGAGAATTCCTGGAAATCCTCCTTCTTGGCGACGAAATCGGTTTCGCAGTTGACCTCGACAACGGCCGCCGTCTTGCCGTCATCACCGGTCGCAATGGCGATCAGGCCCTCGGAGGCGATCCTGCCGGCCTTCTTGTCCGCCTTTGCCAAGCCTGTCTTGCGCAGCGTCTCAATCGCTGTATCCATATCACCGCCGGCATCAACCAGTGCCTTTTTGCACTCCATCATGCCGGAGCCGGTGCGCTCGCGCAGTTCCTTCACTTGCGCTGCTGTAATAGCCATAGTTTCTAACCTCTCTCAATCAATCCGGGGATCCTGAACGCCGCACCAGGGCCGTTTAAGCATCACCCTTGTCATCGCCGGCTTCCACCGCATCCGCTGTCGCGCTGTCGGCCGATGGCTCTTCAGCGGCTTCCGGCTTCGCACCGGCAGCCGCCTTTTTCTTTACCGTAACCTTGTTGGTAATCTTTTTACGCGCCTTGGCCGCCTTTTTCGGGGCCGTGCGTCCACCTTCATCCAGCTCCACAAATTCATCTTCCGACTCGGTCGCAATTCTTGCGATACTCTGACGACCGGTCTCAACGGCGTCTGCCGCACTTTCAACGTAGAGTTTGATGGAGCGTATGGCGTCATCATTACCGGGAATCACGTAATCAACACCACCGATGGAATTGTTGGTATCCACGACGCCGACAACGGGAATACCCAGTTTGATCGCCTCGCTGATCGCGATTTTCTCGTAGCCGACATCAACCACGAACATGGCATCGGGAATGCCGCTCATGTCCTTGATGCCACCCAGGCTGCGCTCGAGCTTTTCCTTTTCGCGATGCAGCATCAGGCCCTCTTTCTTGCTGAGCCTGGCAAGGGAACCATCCTCCTCCATGCCCTCGAGGTCCTTGAGACGCTTGATCGACTGACGCACGGTCTTGTAGTTGGTCAGCATGCCACCCAGCCAGCGGTGATTGACATAGGGCATGCCGCAACGAATGGCCTGCTCGCGCAGGGCATCCTGCGCAGATCGCTTGGTTCCCACGAACAATATCGTGTTGCCATTTGCAACCAGGCTGCTGATGTAGTTCATTGCATCATTGAAAAGCGGCAGGGTCTTTTCTAGATTGATGATGTGAATCTTGCCGCGTTCGCCGAAGATGTAAGGAGCCATCTTCGGATTCCAGTAACGGGTCTGGTGACCAAAATGCACGCCAGCCTCAAGCATCTGGCGCATGGTGACATTTGCCATCAATAATTCTCCAATTTCCGGGTTAGACCTCCATGTACCCCATGTCAGCAACCCGGCTGCCGTATTCAATGGCCGCCAGGCACCCTGCTGCATGTGCCGGCACATGTGTGAATTTAATTTTGAGAAGCGATCCGGGACGGGCCGCTTAACAAGCCCGCCTTTATACCATACACTCCCTCCAGCGACAATCTCTGCATACACCCCGATCCGGGATTTAGCCCCAAGGAATCAGTAGGTTATATGGCTGTCACTATCAAAACCCCGCCTGAGATTGAAAAAATGCGCATCGCCGGGCGCCTTGCCGGAGAGGTGCTGCGCATGATTGGGCCCCATGTCAGGCCGGGGATCACCACTGAGGAACTCGACAGGATCTGTCATGACTACATCGTCAATGAGCAGCAGGCGACCCCCGCCCCGCTGAACTACCGCGGCTTCCCAAAGTCCATCTGCACCTCCGTTAACCATGTCGTGTGCCACGGGATTCCTTCAAACAAGGTAGTCAAGAAGGGCGATATGGTGAACATCGACGTCACCGTGATCAAGGACGGATTCCACGGCGACACCAGCAAGATGTTCTTTGTCGGCGAACCCAAGGTGGCCAGCAAACGCCTGGCGCGCATCAGCCATGAATGCCTGGTCATCGGCATCGACATGATCAAGCCCGGGGTACGGCTCGGCGATATCGGGCACGCTATACAGTCACACGCAGAGGCCAACAACTGCTCGATTGTGCGCGAGTACTGCGGCCATGGCATCGGCCGTGAGTTCCACGAAGATCCCCAGGTCCTGCACTACGGGAAACCCGGCACCGGAATTAAACTCGAACCTGGCATGACCTTCACCATCGAACCGATGGTGAATGCCGGAAAACGCCATACCAAACTGCTGCCGGACGGCTGGACGGTGGTCACAAAGGACCACAGCCTGTCGGCACAGTGGGAGCACACCCTCCTTGTCACGGATACGAGCCACGAGGTGCTGACCTGCCTGCCCGGTGACGATATATAGCGCGCATTTCCCACCGGGCGACGGTAGAGTCACATAAGATACTGAGGTAATGAACAGAGTGCCGATAAAGAACCGGACAGTGCCGCATCGGGAAATACCTGTCCCGGTGAGAAATGCGAGTTAGGTCCCGGTGATACAGAACACAGGCAGTGCGATGATCGCGTCAGAACGCTATGAATCATGGTTCGGTACAGAGATGCTGGATGCTGCACTCGCCGCAGACGACGCCCAGCTACCGCTATTCAAACAGTTCCTGGAATACAGCCAAGCCACCCTGAAAAACAAATTCGAAGGCGGGGTCGGCGCCCCGATCCTCATCGAGGCACGCTCCTGGCTCGTTGACCAGGTGCTGACTCGTGCGTGGGTCAAGTTCATGGGGGCTGATGCCGACACCGCGGCGTTCGTTGCCGTGGGCGGCTACGGCCGCGGCGAACTGATGCCCGGTTCGGATATCGATCTCATGATCCTGCTTCCCGAAACAGAAGACACGCAGCTCAATTCGAAACTGGAATCACTGCTCATATTCCTCTGGGATATCGGCCTGGAAGTGGGCCATAGCGTGCGCACAATCAGTGACTGCATTGCGCAGTCCCTTGCCGACATTACCGTCATCACCAACCTGATGGAGGCCCGGCTGCTGGCCGGAAATGAAGCGTTGTTAAGGGAGATGCGCGCCAGTTTGGCCCCCGAAAAGATCTGGAACAGCACCGATTTCTTCAAGGAGAAACACGCCGAGCAGATCAGGCGCTATCACAAATACCATGACACCGCCTATAACCTGGAACCCAACGTCAAGGAAAGCCCCGGCGGTCTGCGCGACATCCAGATGATTGCCTGGGTAACCAATCGGCACTTCGGCTCGGGGCTGCTCGAGGACCTCGTCAACCATAGTTTTTTGACCAGGGACGAGTACCACACCTTGGTGGAAGGCAGGAATTTCCTCTGGGAAATCAGATTTGCCTTGCACACCCTGACCGGGCGCGGCGAGGACCGCCTGCTGTTTGACTACCAGCGCACCATGGCCGAACAGTTCGGCCATCATGACCAGGAGGACCACCTGGGCGTCGAGGCCTTCATGAAGCAGTATTACATTACCGTCATGGAATTGAGCCGTCTCAACGAGATGTTGCTGCAACTGTTCCAGGAGGAGATACTGTTCCCGGACGGGTCCGGCGAAAGCGTGCAAATCAACAAGCGCTTCCAGGCAAGGAACGGCTACCTTGAAGTCGCCGATGCCAAAGTGTTCCAGAACTACCCCTTCGCGCTGCTCGAGATCTTCCTGCTGCTCGAGCAAAATCCGGAGCTGAAGGGCATACGCGCCGACACGATCCGCGCCATCCGCAAACACTGCCACCTGATCGACGACGAGTTCCGGAATGACATAAGTGCCAGAAGCCTGTTCATGGAGATCCTCAAGCAGCCCAGCGGCGTTACGCATGTGCTGCGGCAAATGAACATGTACGGAATACTCGCGGCCTACATACCGGCATTCGAGAAAATCACCGGGCTCATGCAATACGACCTGTTTCATGCCTACACGGTCGACGAGCATATCCTGTTCGTCGTGCGTAACATGCGCCGCCTGACTGTACCCGAGTTCTCCAACGAACTGCCCCTGTGCAGCCGTATCATTACGACCATTCCGAAACCCGAACTGCTGTACCTTGCCGGCCTGTTCCACGATATCGCCAAGGGTCGCGGTGGCGATCATTCCACGCTCGGCGCGGAAGATGCCCGTGAATTCTGCCAAAGACATCACCTGAGCAGCTACGATACGCGGCTGGTCGCCTGGTTGGTGGATAAGCACCTGACAATGTCCTCCGTGGCGCAGCGCAAGGACATCAGCGACCCGGTTGTGGTCAACCGGTTCGCGCGCCTGGTCGAGGACCCGGTACGGCTGGATTACCTCTACCTGCTCACCGTGTGCGATATCCGCGGCACCAATCCGGACTTGTGGAACAACTGGAAGAACACCCTGCTCAGCCAGCTTTACTACAACACCCGGCGTGCGCTGCAGCGCGGACTGCAGGACCCGCTGGAACGTTCCGAGCATATCCAGCAGGTCCAGCAGGAGGCACGCCGCCTGCTGGGCAGCATCGCGCCGCCGGTTGAGCAACCCGATGTCATATGGAAGAACCTCGACGAGGAATATTTCCAGCGCCATACACCCGACCAGGTCGCCTGGCATACCCGCCTGCTAACCGGGCTGCGGGGCGATAACGCCTGTATTGTCAACCTGCAGCCGATCACCGAACGCGGCAGTACGGAAATATTCATCTATGCCCGCGCCTCGGACGAATTATTCACCCTGATAACCGCGATACTCGACCAGTTGGGACTGGATGTCGTCGATGCCGGCATCATCACCACGAATGACGGCCATGTACTGAACACCTTCCACGTACTCGAGGCCTCAGGCGAACCGGCGGCCGATGACCTGCGTGTGGACGAGATCCGCAACGCCCTGCTCAGGGAAATCGAAAACGGCGGGAGGGACGAGTGGCATGTGTCACGCAGGACACCGCGTGAATACCGCCATTTCCCGATTCAGACCCACATTGATTTCAAGCGCGACGAGACCGACAGCCGCACCATCATGGAACTGATTACCTCGGACCACCCCGGCCTGCTTTCACAGGTTGGCCAGGCCTTTATTGAATGCAAAGTGAGGCTGCTGAACGCGAAGATCATCACTTTGGGGTCGCGGGCCGAGGACGTTTTCTATATCACCGACCGCAATAACCGCCCCATCGAGGACCCCGGTCAGTTCGAGTGTCTGGAAAAGGCGCTGCATAAACACCTCGACATCAACCAGGGCGAGGCGCCTCCCCTCTTCCATTAATCCGGTATCTGCTCGATGATTTCCACGGCATTGCCATCGGGGTCCCTGCAGAACAGTGCGCTGCGGCCCGAACGGCTCAGCGTGTACGCTATGCCATGCGCCTCCAGTGCCTGGCACAGGCCGCTGAGGTCGTTGACCAGCATGGCAAAATGATGGTCGCGACCGCCATGCCCGGTCGGCGGGGTGGTGGCAAGCTGTTGCGGCAGCTCGAGCAGGTGCAACTGCTGTTGCCCGATGTACAGCCAGGCCCCGGGGAAACCGATTTCCGGCCGATCGTAATCCAGCGGCAGCCCCAGGACGCCATGATAAAAATCCAGGGCGCGCCGGGTGTCACTCACCAGTATGCTGACATGATGTATACCCAGCACCGTCGTCATACCGTGTCACCTGCGTGGATGCGCGCGGCCAGGTAGGCCGCCGTGACGATCATGGCACCGCCGACCCATTCACGGACCAGCACCACCTCGTCTGTCAGCAACAGCGAAGAAACCGCGCCAATGACCAGCTCGAACAGCAGGATAACGGCTGAACGGTGTAACGGCATGTGCGTGACGCCGTACTGGACGGCGACGGTCATGACCAGAAACCCGCACAGGCCAAGGGCGATGGCGGCCAGCAAAACACCGCTGCCGATATCCGGCAGACTGGTATGACTGAACGCGACCCAGACAATGGCAACCAGCACCACACCCAGCCAGCTGCTGACCGATTTGAGCCAGACACCCACGTGGTGCATCTTGCGTATATAGACATTGCTCAGCGCAAAGGCGAATCCTGAGGAAACAGCCAGCCAGTCGGCCTCGTTGCGCGGCCAGGGCATGCCGATGGTCTCGTCCCAGAGCATGATCATGGCCCCGCAGACGGCGATAACAAAGACCAGCAACGACTTGCCATCCAGCCGCTCGCCCAGCATCAACCAGCCAAGACAGACCGCCCAGAACGGGGACAGGTAAAACAGCAACAACACCCGCACCACGGTGCCTTCCAGCACCGCCATGATGAAGGCGACATTGCACCAACCCGCTGCCAGGCCCATCAGTGCGAGGTAGAGGAGATTCTCCTGCAGCGCCCGGTGGTCCCGCCCGAAAATCCAGACACAGACCACCAGGGCTGCGCCGTAGCTGATGGCCGCACTCCAGAGCCCGGCCAGCCCCTGCGCCTCGAGCAGGCGCAGGGGATACCAGACGATCCCCCACAGAGTCGCAGTGAACAGCAGGCTGGCCACCGGAAGCAACGGATGTGGCTGTTTGGCCGTGTTCATGGCATACCGTATAATTTCATCGCTAAACAGACAGTGGCGGGTTAATGCCAGCCATCCTCGTGATATACATCCCGTTCCGACAACATACCATCATCCCCGAACCCGCATGAATCCCGACCTGTCACGCTTGCAGCCTTACCCGTTCGAACGCCTGGCGCTGCTGAATTCCGGTGTTGCAGTGCCTGAAGGCCTGGCACCGATCGCGCTGTCTATCGGCGAGCCCAAACACGCCACCCCCGGATTTATCACGGAGGAAGTGATCACCCACCTGCACGGCCTGTCGAACTACCCGACAACGCGAGGTATACCCGCACTACGTAGCGCAATTTCGGCCTGGCTGACCCGACGCTTCGCACTCCCCGGCGACAGTCTTGATCCAGAGCGTCACATACTCCCGGTGAACGGCACGCGCGAGGCACTGTTCGCATTTGCGCAATGCGCAGTTGACCGAAGCACGAACCCGGTCGTGCTGATGCCCAATCCGTTTTACCAGATCTACGAAGGCGCTGCCCTGCTGGCCGGCGCCGAACCGGTGTTCATGAACACCACGACAGCGACCGGCTATCTGCCGGACCTGGACGGCATCCCCGTGTCTGTCTGGTCACGCTGCCAGCTTGTCTACATCTGCACGCCCGGGAATCCGACCGGTGCGGTCATGGACATCGCGTCACTGCAGAAACTGATCCAGCTGGCCGACCGGCATGACTTTACCATCGCCTCGGATGAATGTTACTCGGAAATCTACTTGGACGAGAGCGCCGCACCGCCCGGGCTGCTGCAGGCCGCCGCCGCAATGGGTCGGGAAGACTTCAGCCGCTGCATCGTCTTTCACAGCCTCTCGAAGCGCTCCAATGCCCCCGGTCTGCGCTCCGGCTTCGTGGCTGGGGATGCCCGGCTGATCGAGGCGTTCCTGCGCTACCGCACCTATCACGGCTGCGCCATGCCGCCCGCAACCCAGGCCGCCAGCGTCCGTGCCTGGGAGGATGAGGCCCATGTTGCCGACAACCGTGCACTGTACCGGGAAAAATTCTCGGCGCTGCTCGAAATCCTGGCACCGGTACTCGATGTACAGCAACCGCCGGCCGGGTTCTATCTCTGGCCCGTCACCCCGATCGATGACTGCGAATTCGCCCGCGGCCTGCTGGAACAGCAGAATGTCAGGGTGCTGCCGGGTAGCTACCTGTCGCGCACGGCTGCCGGCATCAACCCGGGGAACCGGCACGTACGCATGGCGCTGGTTGCCCCACTGGAGGACTGCATCGAGGCCGCACAGCGCATTAAATCGTATCTTGTCAGCCTGTAGGCAGTTATCATAAGTGGCTGACAGAAATCCTGCACCTAAGGGAGCAAACGCAGCATGAATGACATTCAGGCCACGATTGATGAAGCCTTCGAGCGACGTGCGGACATCACCCCGCGCAGCGTGGAGACGCATGTAAAGGAAGCCACACTGGAAGCAATTGACCTGCTTGATCGCGGCGTCGCGCGGGTTGCAGAGAAAAGGGATGGCCAGTGGGTGGTGAATGACTGGCTCAAGAAGGCCGTGCTGCTGTCTTTCCGTATCGAGGACAACGCCTTCATCAAGGGTGGCTTCACCAATTACTACGACAAGGTCCCCTCCAAGTACGCGGACACCAACTCACGCGAATTCCGTGAGGGCGGCGTGCGGGTCGTCCCGCCGGCCACGGCACGCAAGGGTGCCTTCATTGCTCCAGGCGCCATTCTCATGCCCTCCTACGTCAACATTGGCGCCTACGTTGACAGCGGCACCATGGTGGACACCTGGTCAACGGTGGGTTCCTGTGCCCAGATCGGCAAGAACGTTCACCTGTCGGGCGGTGTCGGTATCGGCGGTGTCCTCGAACCGGTACAGGCCAGTCCCACCATTATCGAAGACAATTGTTTTATCGGCGCCCGCTCCGAGGTGGTTGAGGGTGTGATTGTCGAGGAAGGCTCGGTGATCTCAATGGGTGTGTATATCGGTCAGAGCACGCGCATCTATGACCGTACCACCGACGAGGTCCTCTATGGCCGTGTACCGGCGGGTTCCGTCGTGGTGTCGGGCAACCTGCCATCCAAGGACGGCAAATACAGCCTGTACTGCGCCGTCATCGTCAAGCGCGTCGACGAGAAGACCCGCTCCAAAGTAGGCATCAACGAGCTTTTGCGTGACATTTAAAAAGATCTCACCGCGGAGGCGCGGAGAACGCAGAGCAATAAAAGAATAATATTCAACAATTTTATGGTCAGTCGTAAAATTGTGAATGCGTCGGTAATGGTGCATTACACGGCAGACTAAAGGCATGTTAGTGATAGTTTTTCATTCAATAATCGTTTTCTCTGCGTTCTCTGCGTCTCTGCGGTGAATAAATTAGGGTTTGTCCAATCATGGTAACGCTGTACGGCATCAAGAACTGCGACACGGTCCGGAAGGCGCGCCGCTGGCTCGAGCAGCACGCCATCGACTATCGCTTCCATGACCTGCGCGATGATGGCCTGACCCGGGCCCGGCTGACTGCCTGGGTAAAGGAGCTCGGCTGGGAGACACTGCTCAACCGCCGCAGTACCAGCTGGCGACAGCTTCCGGCAGCGCAGCGTGACGGGCTCGACCGTGCCACGGCCATGGAGCTGATGCTGGACCACCCGACACTGATCAAGCGACCTGTGCTGGAGATCGACAAGCGCTATTATCTCGGCTTCAAAGAAGACCAGTATTCCGAACTGTTATCCTGACCCGGTGACAAACCCATGAGCCCGACCCTGGACCTTGCCCGTGAACTGATACAGCGCCCCTCCGTCACCCCGGACGACCAGGGCTGCCAGTCCCTGCTGGCCAAACGGCTGCAGGCCATCGGCTTCCGGGTTGAACACCTGCGTTACGCGGATGTCGATAACCTCTGGGCCCGCCGCGGCGATGACACACCCCTGTTTGTCTTCGCCGGCCACACCGACGTGGTGCCGCCGGGGCCACGGGCGGCCTGGCAAACCGATCCCTTCGAGGCCGTGGTCCAGGATGGCCAGCTTTATGGCCGGGGCGCGGCCGACATGAAAGGCAGCATTGCCGCCATGGTGACGGCCTGCGAGCGCTTCGTGGCGACACATTCCGGTCACGCCGGCTCGGTTGCCTTTCTTATCACCAGCGATGAGGAAGGCCCGGCCACACATGGCACCGTCAAGGTACTGGAACACCTGGCGGCGCGGGGCGAGCACATCGACTATTGCCTGGTCGGCGAACCCACCAGCCAGGAACGGGTGGGCGATGTCATCAAGAACGGCCGGCGCGGATCGCTCAATGGCGTGCTCCATGTCCATGGTCACCAGGGCCACGTGGCCTACCCGCAGCTGGCGGACAACCCCATCCACAGGGCGGCACCGGTGCTGGCCGAACTCGCGGCCACCGAGTGGGACCGTGGCAACGAGCATTTCCCGCCGACCACCTTCCAGATCTCCAATATCAAGGCCGGGACCGGTGCCGAAAATGTCATACCGGGCGAATTACAGGCCGTATTCAACCTGCGCTTCTCGACCGAATCGACCGCCAGCGGGCTGCAGACACGCATCGAGAAATTGCTGTCCCGTCATGAACTGAAATGGAACATCGACTGGAAGTTGTCCGGTGAACCATTCCTTACCCCTGCCGGTGCCCTGGTCGATGCCTGTCACGCCGCGATCCTGGACGTCATCGGCCTGCAGACTGAGTTGTCAACCAGCGGTGGTACCTCCGATGGCCGTTTCATTGCCCCCACCGGCGCCCAGGTGGTGGAACTGGGACCGCTCAATGCCACCATCCACAAAGCCAATGAAAACGTGAATATTGAACAACTTGAGACACTTTCTCAGATTTATGAGAAGATACTTCGGATATTGCTGAGTTGAGATAACTATAATGACCTCAGAATCCGGCCGGCATCCCCTGCTGAAGTCCAGCCTGCAACGCCTCTGTGGCGCGCTGATTCCCTTGCTGCTGTTATCCGCCTGCTCGATGGGCACCATGGTTGTCCGCGGCACCCAGACCATCCTCGACAGCGGCATAGTCGCCATGAACCGGGAAACCGACCTGGACCTGGCGAAAGCCGCCATGCCGGCCAACCTCAAGCTGCTGGAAGGCATGCTCATCGAGGACCCCGACAACCAGCCGTTGAGGCTGTACGCCGCCGAGGGCTTTTACGGTTATGCCTACGGCTTTGTCGAAATCGAGGACACGGAGCGGGCGAAACAACTCTATCGCCGCTGCTATGAGCACGCGCGCCTGGCCCTGGCGCAGTCCGGCGTATCCTTGGATCCCGAGGCAAGCCCGGATAACGAGCTTGAGGCGGCGGTCGCCGGGGCCGGGGAAGCGGCCGTGCCTGCGCTGTTCTGGACCGCCTCTTGCCTGGGCAACTGGGTCAACCTGAACCGTGACAACCCCGCCGGGATTGCCGAGCTCAGCAGTACCGCAATTCTGATGCGCCGCGTGCTTGAACTCGACGAGACCTTCTATTACGGCGGGGCCCACCTGTTCTTCGGTGTCTACTACGGCGGCCGTTCACCCATGTTCGGCGGCAACTTCGAGCTCGCCGAAGAGCACTTCAGGCGTGCCCATGAAATCAACCAGGAACAGCTGTTACTGGTCGACCTGCTGTACGCGGAATACCTGGCCAGGCAACGCCTTGACCGGGACGCCTTCCACCAGCGCCTGACACGTGTCCTGGAGTCACCCGTTAACCTAAATCCAGACCTGGCGTTAATTAATGCTATTGCCAGGCAGCGTGCCGGCATATTGATAAAATCGGAGGATGACTGGTTTTGATACACAGTTACTCACGCTGGGCACGTCACATCATCACCTGCATCGGGTGCTGCCTTGTATTGTCCTTCAGCCTGCCGGCCATGGCCGAAAAGACCTATGAGCTGAAATTCGCCACCCTGGCCCCGACCGGCACTACCTGGGCAGACTTGCTGCAGGAGTGGGCCGATGATGTGAAGGAGAGAAGTAAAGGGCGGCTGGTGTTCAAGATCTATCCAGGCGGTGTTCAGGGTGACGAGCCGGATGTCCTAAAGAAGATCCGCTTTGGCCAGCTGCATGGCGGTGCTTTTACCGGCTACGGCATCGGGCATATCTACTCGCCGACACGCGCCCTCGAACTCCCCTTCCTGTACAACAACATCGACGAGATCGATTATGTCCGCAACCTCTTCATGGAGGAGATCGAGCAGGGTTACCGCGATAACGGCTACGAGATGCTCGGCTGGATGGAGGTGGGCTTTATCTATTTTTTCTCGAAACAACCGATCCGCTCACTCGACGACCTCAAGGAGCGCCGCATCTGGCACTGGCAGGGTGACCCGATAGGCAAGGCCTTTTTTGAAGCCAGCGGCATTGCCCCGATCCCGCTGTCGATCATCGATGTTTATACCAGCCTGTCGACCGGGCTGATCGACACCGTCTATTGCCCGCCTCTGGGCGCCATCGCCCTGCAATGGTTCACCAAGACCGATTACGTCACCAACGTACCGATGGCCAATGGCATCGGCTCGTTGATTGTGTCGCGGCGCTTCTACCAGAACCTGCCCCAGGACCTGCAGAAACTGCTCAAGAGCACCGGCCAGGCCATTGGTAAAAAACTCGTAGCCGCGACCCGCAAGGACAACCAGGACAGCCTGGATGTCCTGCGCAACAAGGGAATGAAATTCGGTCTCAACCCGGAGGACCTGGATGAGGCACAGGTCAACGACATCAGCACCAGGGCAGCACAAAGCCTGATGGACAGTGGCTACATTCCACAAGCCACGATTGCCCGCATCGAGCAGTGGCTTGCCGAATACCGGGCTGGCGAAGACCCGCAAGAAACTGTCGATGCCGATCCCTGAACCGGTCTGGATCTGCAATTTCCGTCATGCCCTGCTGCGCATGGAGATTCTGGTTGCCGGCGGGTCACTGCTGTTGCTGCTGGCACTGATCTTCGGACAGGTACTGGCGCGTAATTTCTTCGACTCCAGCATCCCGTCAGCCGATATCCTGTCGCGCTACCTGGTCCTCTATATTACCTTCTTCGGCGCCGCGCTCGCGGTGGACAGTGACAAGCACATCCGCCTCGATGTCATCGCCGCCTGCCTGCCCCTCGAACGCTGCCGCAAGTTCAGACCACCCCTGTACCTGGTCTCGGCCGTGGTATGCACCATCTTTGCCTGGGCGGCCGGCCGCTTCTGGTATGACGACTGGCAATACGTTTCAGAACAAGACCGTTGGTCATCCATACTGGCATTGGTCATGCCGTTCGGCTTCGGCCTGCTGGCACTGAATTTCCTGCTATCCGGCCTGTTTGTGCCCCGCAGCGACAGACCGCCGCAATGACCTTGCTGATTATCGCAGTCCTGGTATTGCTGGCCCTGCTGGGTCTGCCCCTGTTCGTCGCCCTGGCCGGCGGCAGCCTGCTGGCCACCTTCAACGCCGGACTGGACCCGGCACTGCTCATCGTCGAACTCAACCGGCTGGCCTCCTCACCGTATCTCGCCGCCATACCCCTGTTCACGCTTGCCGGTGTGGTACTCGCGGCCGGCGGCGCGCCGCAGCGCATGATTCAGTTGTTCAATGCCATGGTCGGCTGGCTGCCCGGCGGCATGGCGGTGGTGGCCATCGCCTCCTGCGCGTTCTTCACCGCGTTCTCCGGCGCCTCGGGGGTCACCATCCTGGCACTGGGCGGCCTGATGTTCCCGATGCTGATGCACGCCGGTTACAGCGAACGCCTGAACCTGGGACTGCTGACCACCTCGGGCTCCCTGGGGCTGTTGTTCCCGCCCAGCATCGCAATCCTGCTCTACGGTATTGTCGCCGGTGTCAGCATCGACGAACTGTTCCTGTCCGGTATCGTCCCCGGCATCCTGTTGATGCTGATCCTCGGCGTGTTCTGCCTCTACGTCGGCGCCAAGTCCTCGGTCCCGCGACATAAGTTTTCCTGGATCAATCTCGGCCGGGCGTTGCGTGAGGGCTTCTGGGACATCCTGTTACCTATCGGGGTCATCATCGGGATCTTCGGCGGCTTCCTCACCATCACCGAGGCCTCGGCCTGTACCGCCGTCTACGTGCTGGTTCTCGAAGTCCTCATTCACCGCGAGATCCACCTGGGTAAACACTTGTTACCCATACTCAGCGATACCACAATTCTGGTCGGCAGCATTCTCGTCATTCTCAGTGTCGCCATGGGTCTGACCAACCTGCTGATCGATGCGCAGGTGCCGATGATAATTCTTGGCTGGATGCAGGAGCACGTGGACAGCCAGCTGCAATTCCTGCTGCTGCTGAATATCTTCCTGCTGGCCGTCGGTGCCATGATGGACATCTTCTCGGCAACCGTCGTGGTGGTTCCGCTGATACTGCCGATCGCCCAGCGCTACGGCGTGGATCCCATCCACCTCGGCATCATCTTTCTTGCAAACCTCGAAATCGGCTACAGCACGCCACCGGTCGGTATCAACCTGTTCATCGCCAGCCAACGCTTCGGCCGCCCGGTGCTCTCCCTGTTCAGGGCCGCACTCCCGTTCCTGGCCCTGATGCTGTTCTGGCTGGCGCTGGTGACCTACATACCGACCATCTCGCTGTGGTGGCGAGGATAGACCTGCGAACCAAGAAATCGTAGAGAAAAAGACATTCTGAAGACAGTATCTGGCTGAATGTCTTTGTTCCACCCCACTCCGGTCATTTAGGTTGCGTGGGCTCAAGTAGTCGATGCATGGATAGGTGATCTTGGTAGCGAACGACATATCATTGGTGGTACCAACTAATAGTAGTGGCGCTGGCTCGAAGGGGTTGCATGGGAATCCGCTAGCAACATTGAGCCGTGATGAAACTGGATTAACAACTATATCCTGGGATAGCGTAGAAAAGGCTTCTGGAATAACTACAGAAGATATATTAGGTATTAGAGTAAGTTTCGGGAGCTACAATTCTTTTGATGGTCAGACAACTTCTAATGGGCAGGCGGCAAATGATTATGCATACTTTTCGACACTATGGGTTGATAAAGTAACAGTGCAGACAAATCCAGTGCCGATCCCTGCCACCACCTGGCTCTTCGGCTCTGGCCTGCTGGGACTGATCGGAATATCCAGACGCAAGAAAACAACTTGACAATAAGATTCATGATTACGGCCCTTCGGGGCCGTTTTCATATGAGTTTAAAGGTCTGTTTTTGGCAGCCGGTTCCTGCCTTAGCCTGCTTTTGGCAACAATCAGAGAAGGGACTGCCAGGATCGGCAAGTATCCGCCCCTACCCGGACTTTAAGTCACAGCCAATATAATCAATGGTTTAAAGACAAAGAACTGGAACCGGTCGTTCCCGGGTCGGATTCTAGACTGCAACCACTGAGCCAACCCGGTTCCCCGTAAGTTGCTGTACGCGAAAACTGTGTTCTGACCCCGTTTTTGCTTGTTGCTATTGACGGAAAGTCGTATTTACGACTAATTGAAAATTGAATTCAGGCTCGCACGCAATTCGGTTTCGTCATCGATGTTGCTGACGACACGTTGCCGCGTGCCGTCTGGCGCGAATAATAGTAAGGAGACGGATCGGACTTGTTGTTGCTGGAGAAACACTTGTCCTTGCGGTGTGTTCATATCAACTACTCGAAATTCAATTCGATCGGAATATTCAGAACGAACTTTATTCAGCGAGTCCATAAGGTTCAGGCTATACATCGATTCCTTGTTGTGAGCAAGTACGACGACATGGGAACCCTGTCCGATAACGGAGGTGTCGCTGCTAAACCCTTTGGGCAACAACGTGATTGCAACCACTAAAAAGACCACAATGGCAACCAGTGTTATGAGGGTGGTACGTGTCGCTGAACCGGTATGTATATATCTCATGATGTCACCTTGAACTGAAGTGGTCTGCCAAATCCGTACACCGGGTTAAAGCGGTAAAATGCCATAACGAGGCGAGAAATGAAAACAGCCGTGAAAAACACACGGAACTACAAGAGAGAATTCAGGCGGTATGCAGTGGCGCAAAGAATCCCTCCTTGCATTAAAAGGGAGTCGGAGCAGGATTACTACACTAGGGAAGGATAATCTGTGGCTGGTTACTGAATTACGATTAACTGGGCGGGAACGACAACTTATGCGGCTTTCAAGACCTACACATAAATCCAGGGAGCGACCGTTTCTGGCCGGTTACGGAACTCCGGAATCGCGTCGAGGGCGGCGCTCCTACAGTATGCTGATGACCACTTTTGGCCGAACTCAGAAGCACAACGCACCACCATAAGGGCGATGACTGGTATCTGCTAAATGACTGCTTTTCCCCCTTTTTCCGGACCTTCACTGAATTTATCTATCTTGGCCCTTGGTTAAGTAGCCCGGATGAAGCGCAGCGCAATCCGGGGAATCGTCACAGCCATCCCGGAATCCGGCCCTTCGGGCCTGCATCCGGGCTACAGGGTTCTTTTGGGCGGCTTGATTGTGTTGAAGTACGGGATTGGCCGAATCAGGAAGACCATGAGCACCGCACATGCGGGGGTTTTTGTTTTAGTGTTAGGTCTGGTTGTCGCCCGCATGCCACCTAATTATCTACTACAAATAACTTGATAATTACATAGGAACCTTTGTCATTTATTACACGAAACTTAATCGAATTGTCTTGGTCACTTGACCGGCGGTTCCCGCACCACCCGGTCGCGCAAGTAAACCGGCACGGCCTGCTCCGGCGTGATGCAAAGTCCCCGGGAAAACCGGTCGGCCCCCAGCCGCACCAGGTCACGTGCCCGCGGCTCGAGGTCGGGCAGTACGCGGACCACCCGCTCACCGGTCCGGGTCATCAGCGTCTCGCCGTAACTGTCCCAGCCGCTGCCCGCCCCGACCCAGCGGCCGCCCTGCGGGAGCGGGACGTCATCCGGTGAATCCACACATTCCTCGCCCTGCAGAACCGGCAGCCCGTCCTTACCCTGTCGATATACACCCCAGTAGACCTCGGACATGCGCGCATCCAGCGCCACCATGACCTGCGCTTCGCCGGACTCCTCCATGGCCCCGAGTGCGAGTGTCGCCAGCGTGGACACGGCCACCACCGGCAGCCCGGCCCCGAAGGCAATGCCCTGTACCACGCTTGCCGCAATCCGTACGCCAGTGAACGAGCCTGGACCCTGGCCGAACACAATGGCATCCAGCTGCCCGGCCTGCAGGTCGGCCTCCACCAGCAGCGACTCGATCATGGGAAGAATCAGCGCCGCGTGCTGGCGCGGTGCCAACGCGTGCCGCTCCTGGATGTGACCGTCGACAGACAGGGCGGCCGAGCAGGCCGAGGTCGCTGTTTCAATGGCAAGCAGGCGGGTCATCGTCAGGCCTTCACAGGGTCTGTTCCATGGTCGACGCTTCGACCTCGGCAAAATCAACGTCTGCAAAAAACGCGGCAATAGCGTCCGGGTCCTGCGTCCTCGGCATGTCCGGCAGGCTGTTGAGGAACACCCGGCCGTAGGAACGCCGGGACAGGCGCGGATCACACAGCACCAGCACACCCCGGTCATCGGTATCGCGAATCAAACGGCCAATGCCCTGCTTGAGCGCGATCACCGCATTCGGCAACTGGTAATCGATAAACGGGTTACGCCCCTGCTCGCGCAGGGTCTCGATGCGTGCCTGGAGGACCGGGTCGCCGGGTGATGCAAACGGCAGGCGGTCGATAATAACGCAGGACAGGGCATCGCCCCGGACATCGACACCCTCCCAGAAACTGCTGGTCCCCAGCAAGACCGCGTTGCCCAGCTGGCGAAACTGTTCCAGCAGATCACTGCGTGGTGCCGCACCCTGGACGAGCAAGGGGAAATCGATGCTCCCTTGCAACAGGGAGGCGGCCTCCTGCAGCGCTGAATGGCTGGTAAACAGCATAAATGCCCGGCCCTGGCTGGCCGCCAGTACCTCATGCGCGCACTCAACAACCGCATGTGTATAGCCCCGCCCGTTGGGGTCCGGCATTTCCCGCGGCTGGTACAGCAGCGCGTTGTGCTTATAATCGAAGGGACTGTTCAGCTGCAGGGTTTCGGCAGCATCCAGTCCCAGCCGCGACGTATAGTGAGTAAAGCTGCTGCCGACGGCCAGTGTCGCCGAGGTGAAGACCCAGGTTTTGGGTAGCACCTCCAGCGCCCTGGTGAAACTGGGGGCCACGTTCAGCGGGGTGAGGTTCAGCCTGAAGGCCTGGCCCTGGGTCTCGAACCAGTGGATGTATTCACTGCTTGAGCCCTCGATCAGCAACACCAGGGATTCGCTCAGTAAGCGGCTGCGTTGCCAGCAGCTCTCCAATCCCTTGCCGCGCCCGGCTGCCTGATCGAGCCATTCGACCAGCTGCGACAGCAGCGCCGCCAGTTCCTGCAACAGCTCGCGGACTTGTTTGTTACCGGCGATATCGGCCCAGGCGGCGCGCCGGTCCCCGCTCCCCAGCACCAGACGAAACCGGCGCACCACTCCTTCAAGTTTGCGGGCGGCCTCCGGCAGTGCGGCCATGTCGCCGGCCTCGCGCAGATGTTCCACCTGGATGTCACGCACCAGGTCCAGCAACTGGTGACTGCTGATGCGGGTACCGAAAAACAGCGAAGCCACCTCCGGCAGCTGGTGGGCCTCGTCGATAATAATGACGTCCACCCCCGGAAGCAGTTCACCAAAGCCCTCCTCCCTGAGCACCATATCCGCAAACAGCAGGTGGTGGTTGATTACCACGACATCGGCCTCCAGTGCCTTGCGTCGTACCTTGACCACGAAGCAATCCTGGAAATATTCGCACTCCTGGCCCAGGCAGTTATCGACCGTGGAGGTCACGCGCGGCCATAGCGCGGAATGCTCGGACACCTCGGCCAGGCCGGAGATATCGCCGCTGCGGGTCCTGCCCGACCAGGCGCGAATGGCCTCCAGGTCACGGGCCTGCTGCCGGGAGAGGGAACGACCCTCACTCGCCGCCATGGCCAGGCGGTGATGACACAGGTAATTGGATCGGCCCTTGAGCAGGGCGATGTGGACCGGTGCCTGCAGTGCATCGCGCACCACCGGCAAATCATGCTGGTACAACTGGTCCTGCAGGTGCCGTGTCCCGGTCGAGACAATGATCTTCTTGCCGGAGTCCAGCGCCGGCATCAGATAAGCAAAGGTCTTGCCCGTCCCGGTACCGGCCTCGACAATGAGCTTGTTCTGCGTCTCAATGGCGGCCGCGACGGCCGCGGCCATCTGTTGCTGCGGTGCGCGGGGCGAGAACCCGGACACGGCGCGCGCCAGTGACCCCTCCTCGCCCAGCGGCGCATAGTAATCGGTCATGGGGTCCGCGGATCGCCCGACACGTTCAACGCGACTCCAGCTTGCGTACCTGACGTTCAGCGGAGCGCGCAGCGTCCTCGTCGCCACGGTTGCGGCGCGCCTCTGCGATCAGCTGCCAGTTGCGAGCCTGCAGGGCGTAATTACCCGCCGCCAGGCTGCTCGACTTGGTTGCCAGCTGTTCGGCCTGGACCGGCTCACCCTCGGCCAGGCGCACCTGCGCCAGATGGTGCCAGAGTATGGGGTTGCGAGAATCGATACGGATTGCACGTTCCAGGGTAACGGCCGCGGCATCCAGATCGCCGCTGTTGGCCTGTGCCTCGGCGTGGTCCAGCAGGGCCACCACGGCCGCTGGCTGCTCCCGCGGTGCCGGCGACGGCGCCGATGGATACACCGGCCTGGGAACCGCCGGTGCCGGAACGGCCGGCCGTTCCGGAGCAATTACGCCGCGGTCGACTACCGGCGGCGGGGCCTGACGGGTTGCCGGACGTGTGGGTGCCTTGGTATACGGCGCCATTGAACAGCCCGGTATGACGACCATCAGGGCCAGCACAGTGCCGGCAAAACGGGCAGCGGATACGGTACTCACTGAAACAACTCCTTGAACCAGTCAACGGGGTGTTGCGGGGGCGCGGCGTCATCGGCACACGGTGCAGACTCCTGCGGCGCAGTCCCGCGGACAAAGGGTAATTCTACGGCATTCTGGCAACCCTCGCCGGCGAGCAGTCCGTTGAGCGGGTCGATGCGCTGGTATTCGATCTCCTCAACCATGGACTGCAGCGGGGCCGGATCATTCAGCCGGGCAAACAGGTCACGCCACACCAGCAGGGCCCCGGTCGACCCGGTCAGCCCGGTCGGCTGGTTATCGTCCCGTCCGATCCAGACGACGGCCAGCCGGTCCCCGGTGTAACCGGCGAACCAGCTGTCGCGCAAATCATCGGTTGTGCCGGTCTTGCCGGCAATGTCCAGCGTTGCCGGCAGTTCCTGGTAGAGTGCACGCCCGGTCCCCTGACGGACGGCATAGCGCAATGCGGTCGTGACCAGGAAGGCCGGCGCCGGCTCGATGCTGGCCTTGACCTTCAATGGGTAGCGCTGCAGGGGTTCGCCGCCCGCTGCCAGCACCGCACGAATTGCACGCAGTGGTGTACGGAACCCCCCGCTCGCCAGTGTCTGGTACATCTGGGTCACCTGCAGGGGTGACAGCTCGACAGCCCCCAGCACCAGCGAGGGGTATGCCCGGAAGTCCTGCTCGATACCGAGCCGCTGCAAGGTCCCGATGATCGGCTTGATGCCGAGCGCCAGCCCAAGACGTGCTGTTGCCACATTGTAGGAATGCGCCAGGGCGTGGTACAGCGGTGTCATGCCATGGGATTCCCTGTCGTAGTTCTGCGGGGCCCAGATATCCCCGTTCGGAGCGGTATAGGTCAACTCGCCGTCGTCCAGCAGGGTCGCCAGGGTGTAGTCGTCCGATTGCTCCAGCGCCGTCAGATACACCGCCGGTTTGATTACCGAGCCGACCGGGCGTTGTGCATCCAGGGCTCGGTTGAACCCGGCAAATCGCGGCTTGCGCCCGCCGGCAACAGCCATGACCTCCCCGCCCTGGATCGAGGTCACCACCGCGGCACCTTCCAGGGTATCCCCGGGCAGGCCCTGCCATTTCTCCAGGCGTGCGAGGCGCGCATCGAGTATCTTCTCCAGCCGCCACTGCGACTGCGGATCAAGGGTGGTGAAGATGCGCAGGCCTTCCGAGGTCAGGTCCTCCTCGTGGTAGTCACGCCGTAGCTGGCGGCGCACCATGTCGAGGAAGGCGGGAAAGGTATTGATCGCCTTTTCCTGGTGACGACTGACACCCAGCTCGAGCGAACGTGCACGGGCCGCTTGTTCCGGTTCGAGCAGTTCCATCTCGGCCATCACATCGATGACGAGGTCGCGGCGCTGGCGCGCGCGTTGCGGGTGGCGCGCGTTCGAAATAGAAATGGCTGGCCAGCCCGAAGCCGTGCACGGCCCGGCTGCCGTCCTGGCCCAGGTAGACCTCGTTCAGGTAGGCCTCGAGGATCTCATCCTTGTCATAGTGCCATTCCAGCAGCAGGGCCATGATGGCCTCGTTAAGCTTGCGCGTCAGGGTTCGTTCGCTTGTCAGGTAAAAGTTCTTGACCAGTTGCTGGGTCAGTGTGCTGCCGCCCTGTACCACACCGCGCGCCCGGACATTGGCCCACAGGGCGCGCAGGATAGCCAGCGGGGCCACGCCGTGATGGGAATAGAAGCCGCGGTCTTCCACCGCAATCAGGGCATTGATGAGTGCGGGAGGCACCTCCTCGAGCCTGACCAGCACCCTGTCCTCGTTGTGCGACGGGTAGAAGCTGCCGACCATGACCGGGTCGAGGCGTACCAGATTGATGGCCTTGCCACTGACTTCATCCGTGATACGGCTGACTACGGCGTCCTTGATGCGCACCCGTACATTGCGGGAGGGCTCCTCGCCGTCGAGATGGACAAAGGGTCGGGTAATAAAATGCAGCACATTGCGGTTACGCGAAACGTCGCCCGCCTGTCGCGCGGCCCGCACCGGGCGGTAGTGCAGGGCCGACAATTCCTTCGCCAGCTGGTCAGCTGTCAGCGGCAGCCCGACAAAGAGTTCCAGCGGACGCGCGTAGACCCGTGCCGGCAATGACCAGCGCTTGCCATCGAACTGATGACGCACCTGGAAGTCCAGGTAGACCAGGTAACCGGCCAGGACAAGACCCAGCACAAGCAGCAGCTTGAGCCAGAGGGAATGGCGGCGGGTCTGTTTACTGCGAGATGTCTTGCGCCTGCGTTTACGGCGTCGTGCCATGAGTCAGTGATGCCCGTCAATGGTTGGGCCGCGACACCCGGTGCCGTGGCTCAGCTTATCGATATATGCAATGGTACCCGATCAGGGTGAGACCGTTCCAAACACCTTTTTGAGCAGGTCGGTGGTGCGCGCCACGGGATTCTCGCGGATGCGTTTCTCCTCCTCGGCCACCATCAGGAACAGGCCGTCCAGTGCCTTGTCTGTCACATAACCGTCCAGGTCGGTTGTATCACTCGACAGCAGGCTGGTCAGCCCGCCGGCCTTCGACATCATGCCCTTGTAGGCCGAGGTGACCCCCGCGTTGCCGGTTGCCTGTTTGACAATCGGCAGCATGCGTTCGGTGAGTGCAGCTTCGGTATTGGTACGGAAATACTGCGTGGCCGCGTCGTCCGGTCCCTGGAGGATCGACTGCGCGTCCGCCACGGTCATCTGGCTGATGGCATTGCCGAAGATCTCCGCGGCCTGGGGTACTGCCTGTTCCGCGGCATGGTTCATGGATGCGACAAACTCATCGGCCAGCCGGTCCTGGCGCAGGGTGCGCAGTGACTTCTCGACCCAGCTCAGGCTGTCCGGCATGGGGATGCGTACCAGGTCATTACCCAAAAACCCGTTCTCGGCACCCAGCTTGTCGATGGCAAAGCGGACGCCGTTCTGCAGCGCCTCCTTGAGGCCGCCGATCATTTCGCCGCTGCTCAGTGCTGTTGCCGGTGCGGTCGCCGTGGTTTGCTCACCGCCTTCGCCGACCGCACCCTTGAGGACGTCCAGGTAGTCGGACCAGCCTGCGTGCGACAGCGGTATTCCAAAGAAGAGAGCCAGTGTCAATACAGAAATAAGCAGGGATCTATTCATAACATCCTCCAGCGAAAACAGGGGATCCTGGTGAAACCCTCACCAATCTGGATGAAACATCTCATGGTGGATCACCAGAGACAAGCTATCTGGCAAGAATAGCACACAAAAAAATCCCCGGTCGCAAAGCGCTGCCGGGGGTGAATTCACGGAGACGTTAAAAACCTGTAATCAGACCTGTCGCTTACGCCGGGTGATACTCACCAGGCCAAGCAGACCGGAAACGAACAGCCAGAATGCTGCTGGCACGGGAATCTGCGGAATTTCATTGGGTGGTACGCTGCCGTCACCCCCCGCGAACCAAGCGCTGGTGATATTGGTCTCACCAATAGTGAATCCAGCAACGTGCGCTGCAAACCAGCCACCTGCATCGGGACCTTCTGACGACGGGGCCGCATAGGTGGAAATGTTATCGCCGTCTATTCCCGTGATTAAAAATACCAGTTCATCCAGCCGGGAGTCGCCTTTCCCTGCAAGCACCACGTCGAAATGACCGAACTGGCTGAGGCTTCTGGATGTGACCTTCCATTCAGGTCCGGACGAGAGAAATTCAATGTTATCCACGTCAAACGTATTGCCCGGGCCGGCAAGAAAGTCATCCTCTATATTCAAACCGAAAGCCTGCATGCCAAAGTTGCCGCCTTCATTAAATGGATCTGAACTGAATGTATCCAGGGTCGAGACGGTAAACTTGATATCATCAGCACTCTCCTCGATGGTCACTGATAGATAGTCAGCCGGGTCGGGAAGAAATTCGGATTCATTGGATGTTTGCAGTAAATTAGGTAATGCTCGCTGCAGCCGGTGCAGACACCAGTACAAGTGCAAGCGATAACAGCACGAACAACGAGTTCCTAAAATTCCTTATAAAGTATTTCATTTTTCGCTGACCCCACAATATTTTTCAGTCTTGTTTATTGCGCATGGTTACTATCTTCGTAAGACCATCATGTACGACCACTGGATTCGCAGTATTGCAACCATCAATCGTCAAGCACCACTTTCTTGCCCTGGTTCCGGCCGCAAGGCCCGGCTTTTTCCTGATCTGAATCGTCCCCTGCGATTACCTGCTTGACGGCGGATATGAGGCCCGAAATCGAGTTGAATGTTGTTCTTTCTTCACTCCCGACTATCTCGACCAAGCCAGCGATCTGGCTTGGCTCACTCTGACACCTTCGGTATATCCGGACTATGTAGCTTTCCATGTATTGACCCCTTATAAATGGCAATCGTTTTTATTTTCTTTTTCAGACGGGTCACTCGTTGAGCCTGCCGACAGTTATCGCGCTTGTCCTTGGTATCCGCCTAACTATTTCCTACTTTATACAACAACAACTTACATATAACTTACCGTTACGGTTTTCACTGATCAGTCAACTAAATAATCGCCTGGATTACCATGCAGTCGGTACAACCATTGAAATAATCGGCGTGAGGCCCGGTTTCCTGAGCCAAGGAGAAAGGCGATGGATGCTCCGCAACGGACCGGCAAGTACATGAATACTACCAAGTGCCGGCGTTACAGTGATTACATATTAATCTGTGTTGTAAGTGGTTTTTTTATCTGGCGCATCTACTCAAAAAGCGGTGCCGGTAAACATCTATGGGCGGCGAGCAAACTCAAGTTGCCTATAGAGTGATTCAGTGGCAGCTTCAGGCTGTAGTCCAAGCACGATGGACAGCACCTGCCGACAACGCCGGTAGACCGACATACCCTCAGAAAACCGCCCGGTTTCGAGGCAACACACCATGAGACGCTGGTAAAAGACCTCGACAAGATCGTCGACCTCCAGCCCCTTCTGATAACAGCGCATGGCCTTGTCCCAAAAACCGTGTTCTTCACAGTAGCGCCCGACTTCAATCAGGTTGTGTATATATTTGCTACGCAGCCGTTCCCGGATAGAGACGGACCACGCTGTCACCTCTTCCATGGCAAGAAAGTGACCCTGGTAGAGGTTCAGCATTTTATCTGTCAGCTTGTCCAGCTTGACTGCATCCTTGCCGGTGACGTCCCTGTTCCTGATGCGCTGCACCTGGCCCAGCAGCTGTTCAAAGGACCATGCATCTGTCCAGCAATAATTCGAGTCCAGTGTGACCTTGCCATCCTTGAGCAGGATGAAACGTTGATCACCCAGGATCTTGCGCAGCCGATGCAAAGTGGTATCAAAGGAACGTTGCGCGGTATCCCCGTCAGTATCT
This sequence comes from uncultured Ectothiorhodospiraceae bacterium, assembly GCA_947258545.1. Taxonomy (GTDB): domain Bacteria; phylum Pseudomonadota; class Gammaproteobacteria; order UBA9214; family UBA9214; genus CAMYJZ01. The sequence goes on along the minus strand of CAMYJI010000016.1, from coordinate 1,468 downwards.
GGCCACATCACCGAGGTAAGTGTGGTAACGGGGATCTCACGCCCCCCCAGTGCCACCAGGGTCTTCAGGAATTGCAGTGGCCGATGTGGCATCTTGCGCCCGAAATCAGCGCGCTGACCATTGAGCAACAGGGAGAACCGACCCAGGGTGTAGATGGTCACCGGCCAGTCATCACCGCCCTCCCCGGTTACCGGAAAGGGGGGCGGTGCCTCGGTGTTGTGTTGTGTCCGCAGACTCAGACAATCCGACCGGCGCCTGAAAAAGGGCAACTCATCGCTTCTTTGTTGACGGGCCTGTTCAATCCCCTGTAGAGATAATTGCGTTTCTTTCGGTCGTTCTTGTTGTGTATCCATGGCTTGTTACCACCTGGTACATTAATTATTTTTTTAGTCGTGCCATTCCGGATTGCTATAGGGCAAATTCCGAGAACGATGTAGCAAACTAAAGTCTATATATTCCGACAGCCTGGAATTCCTTAAGGAACGATCCCCCTCTGCCGCCTGATTATTGACATATTACCATATCAGACTCTTATTATTTATTAAACAGCCAATCACTAATATAACTAATTCTGGAAATATCCCCCCCAGCATCGACAATTCCATCTTATTGATTAACGTGACGATAGCATCTCCAACCCAGGTGATGGCTGTGGTAGCAGCGGCCAGATCGACACGCCTCCGGTGTACGCTGAGGGAACAGTGGACCCGAATGAAACCTGTAATGACGGCAACATCGTCGATTGTGACAGTTCATTCAGCATCTGCCTGCTAGAAGGGACAACGGTCATCATCGGCGGTTTTGACTCTGGAGTACCTGATACGGGCTCCATCACGGGAGGTATCCTGCACTGCGCCGATGGCGCCGGAAATCATGGTCAGTTTGTCAGCTGTGCCACACATTTCCTTGAGGGCCTGGGATTGTCCAGCTGCGAAAAATACGCCATCCAGGTATATGTCGGATCATCGGATATTGGCAATAATAAATAGTCCTGATCCGGGACAAAGTTGTGTCACAGAGAAACCCGGTGCTGCGGACACCGACAGGCTGCCCTTTTCTTTATATTTACAGATAATTATTTGACATTCTGCTGATAGCAGAAGAAAATCCTGAAAAAGATTGTATTTATTCAATATTTCTTACACGCCAATTAAAAAAATCCGGGGAGCACCTACCATGGCGAGAACAAAGAACCTGCTGCTGCTTTTCTTTTTCCTTCTCTGTACCGGCCTCTCCATCAACACCCATGCCGGACCGTTCTGCGGTGATGGGAACACCGACACAGATACAGTCCCGCCGGAAGAGTGTGATGAGGGCGATGTCCCATTCTCCACCCTTTGTAACAACACGACGGATCAATTTGATGGTCCATGCCAATTTACAATCTGTGGCGATAATGTCGTACAGACTCCCAATGGAGAGGGTTTCACCGAGGAATGTGAACCGCCGGGTACTGCGACCTGTAATG
>CAMYJI010000015.1 GCA_947258545.1 uncultured Ectothiorhodospiraceae bacterium | reverse complement strand
TGTTATGCGGGGAACTACTTACAGCATTATCAGAATTCCCTACATAGCCAAGGTATTAAGTCGTTCTCTTCCTTCTAGACATATCTATCAGCCCAAGCAGGCTCATTTTGACGAGTTGGTTATTAGCTGGTGTCAGAATATTAATCTATCAATAATAAGAATAGCTGGTGGTAATAAGGCCGCAAGGAGTATTAGGGCGCCACATATAGAAGCATAGATTGTTCGCATCATAGAAGCCCCCCCCACACAGCCTTACAGGGAAATAGAACTGAAAAGAGAGAATACGAACAGGGCGCACACTCTGATCACGGCAATTCTGTGACCTGACCTGTACTCAATCAATTGTTTCATTTTGGCGCTCAGTCAGTATAAATAACAGTGCATCCCATTGTGTTTCTGTAAAGGTATCGAGAATATTTTGCCTGCATGCTAGTTTGTATGAAAGCACTTCTTCCTGGAGTCTGAAGAGCTGTTGCTGTTTTTGGACAAGCTCATCTTTGGAGGTTACCGGTTTCAAAGACAAATCGATAAATTCGATTCTGTCTTGCGCCACCTCTCTCATTTTATCCAGCATTTTAGGTGCATTAATTTCTCGCCATTCACGGAGGCGTTGCTGCTGCACTGGCGTCAATTCGAGATAATCAGTGTTCTGCATAATCAGTGGTAAAAGGCTAGGATGGTAGGAAATCTTGTCGAGCAGTAATAACTGCTCCTCAAGCTCACTGGTATCTGACTGACTACTTAATGTAGCATTACTTGATAACAACAAGGTGAAAAACAAAGTAGTGAAAAACCGTTTACTCATTGCTGGTACCCCTTCATACAAAAACTGCAGGACATATCACACCATCACAGATGAGCAAATAACATGCCAAATTCATGTGATTTATAAGTCATTAATTAACATGCATTAAGATGAAATGGTTATTACAGAACAGAATAAAAAGATGCCTTTCTTGTGCAATCTGCACTTCAAACGCACCAAATACAGGCATTACCTGATATCAACATACGAAGATTCAGTAGAATATGAGAATCATTCTGGGGTGTAAAAATGATTCGTTTAACGTCAGATACGTCTATGGTTGCCGATCTGCTTCAGCCCCTAAACGTCTTAAAACAGTACGTTTCTGACCTTAAAGTCAAAATCCTGTACTTCCGGCCTCGGTCGTCTCCGGCCTATTTCGCACCGCGAATACAAGAAACGGCTAACCGTCTGGGTTGGGGCGGAATCTGGACTTACAACCTGACACTGCCGTCGGATAAATCAGAACTCCTACAGATAACCGTCAATTTATCTTCTCCCTGATCCCGGTTTCAGCACCGCATTTTCCCCTCTGTTCTCCTTCCCCTTGCGAAGATCACATCTTTGCAGAGAATCGCTGCAATCACTGCAGCCCCGGGTCAGTCGCCTTCCGCCAACTCGGCTGGAACCACGTCGATGATTTCCACATCGAAGATGACGGTTTGTCCGGCCAGCGGGTGGTTGAAGTCGATTTCCACGGATTCATCGCCGACTGCGCGTACCGTGCCGGGGACCTCCTCGCCGTCAGCCGTTTCGAACCCGATAATGACACCCGGTTCCAGCACCATCTCGTCATCGAAGTCGGTACGCGGCATCCGGTGGACCTTTTCGGGATCGCGTAGGCCGAAGGCCTGCTCCGGGTACAGCTCCAGTCGCTGGGTATCGCCGGGCCGCAGGCCGTAGAGCCCCAGTTCCAGGCCACGCACCAGGGTGCCGTCACCCATGACAAAGCCCAGCGGCTCCTCGCCGAAGGTGCTCTCTGCCACGGTGCCGTCTTTAAGGGTGAGTGACAGGTGCAGGGTGACGCGGCTGTCGATATCGATCGGTAGTTTCATCGCATCGTCGCCACGCTCAGGTGGATCGCTGCTGCTTCCAGGTCAGGTAGATATCCAGTAGCAGCACACAGGCACCCACGGTAATGGCGGAATCCGCGATATTGAAGGTCGGATAGTGCCAGCTGCCGTAGTAAACGTCGATGAAATCGATCACGTGCCCGTAGACCACCCGGTCGATCAGATTGCCTGCCGCACCGCCGATTATCAATGCCAGCGCCAGGGCGGTGCGCCACTGGCTGGCGGCGATCTGGCGCAGCCAGACCACCATCACCCCGATGACCAGCACGGCCAGCGCGATGAAAAACCAGCGCTGCCAGCCGGAACCATCGTGGAACAAACTGAACGCGGCACCGGTGTTATAGGCCTTGCGCATAGCCAGGTACGGCATCACGTGGACCGGGTTGTGGAGGGACAGCATCGCATCGGCGAACAACTTGCTGCACTGGTCCAGGACGAGCACCACGCCGGAAAGCCAGAACCACTTCATCTGAATTTTCTCCAGCGCCTCCGGCTCAGGCATAGCGGCGCACCTCACCTTCGCCCGTAATATTTTCGACGCAGCGGCCACAGATCTCGGGATGCGCCGGCTCACTGCCCACGTCCTCGCGGTGATGCCAGCAGCGAATGCACTTGGCATGCGAGGAGGGTGTGGCACTGATCCACAGTTGCATATCGGGAATACCGGCATCGACGGCGTCATCGGGACGTTCGTCCAGTGGATGCACGCGCGCATAGGAGGTAATCAGAATGAAGCGCAGCTCGTCCTCGACGGCCCCCAGCATGACCGCGGTTTCCTCGTCGGCATACAGGTCCACCTCGGCATCCAGCGATGAGCCGATCCTGCCGTCCACGCGCAGCTTCTCCAGTTCCTTGCTGACGGCATCGCGGACGCCGATGACCCGCTCCCAGAAATTGACTCCCATGCACTGCAGGATTTCACCTTCCGAGTAATAGGCCGCCGGCAGTTCATACCAGGTCGAAAGAAACACCGACCTTTCACGCTGCCCCGGCATGTGCTGCCAGATTTCCTCGGCGCTAAAACTGGTGATCGGCGCCAGCCAGCGCACCAGCGACTCGACCACGTGGTACATCGCCGTTTGCGCCGAACGCCGCGGGATACTGTCGGTGCGGGTGGTGTACTGGCGGTCCTTGATGATGTCGAGGTAGAAACTGCCCATATCCACTGCGCAGAAGTTGTGCACCAGCTGGTAAATGCGGTGGAATTCATAATCCTCGTAGGCCTGCCGGACCTGCTCCTGCAGCTGCCGGGTGCGCTCCAGAGTCCAGCGGTCCAGGCACAGCATCTGTTCCGGATCCAGCAGGTGCTGTTCGGGATCGAAGCCGTTCAGGTTGGCGAGCAGGAAACGTGAGGTATTGCGCAGGCGGCGGTAGGCCTCCGCCGTGCGCTTCAGGATCTCGTCCGAGACGCTCATCTCGCCGCGGTAGTCGGTTGCCGCGACCCACAGGCGCAGGATATCGGCGCCCAGGGAATTCACCACCTTCTGCGGGGCCACCACGTTGCCCTTCGACTTGGACATCTTCTGGCCCTTTGCGTCGACCGTGAAACCGTGGGTCAGCACCGCCTTGTACGGCGCCGTGCCGCGCATCGCCACCGCGGTCAGCAGCGACGACTGAAACCAGCCGCGGTGCTGGTCGGAACCCTCCAGATAGAGGTCGGCCGGGTAGGCCAGTTCGCCGCGCTGCTCCAGCACGGCAAAGTGCGAGACACCGGAATCGAACCAGACATCCAGCGTATCACTCGCCTTTTCATAGTCGTCGGCCTCGCTGCCGAGCAGTTCGGCCGGTTCCAGCCCGAGCCAGCCCTGGATACCATGTGCCTCGACGCGTTGGGCAACCGCCTCGATCAGCTTGACGCTGTCCTTGTGGGGTTCGCCGCTGTGCTTGTGCACGAACAGGGCAATGGGGACGCCCCAGGTGCGCTGCCGGGAGATGCACCAGTCGGGACGGTTCTCCACCATCCCCTCGATGCGGGCCAGACCCCAGTCCGGCATCCACTTGACCTGCTTGATCTCGGACAGCGCGGCGGAGCGCAGTCCCTGCTGATCCATACTGACGAACCACTGCGGCGTGGCACGAAAGATGATCGGTGTCTTGTGACGCCAGCAATGCGGATAACTGTGGCGCAGCATCTCCATGTGCACCAGCGCACCGCGGCTCTTCAACACCTCGATGACATTGGCATTGGCCGCGAACACATGCTGGCCGGCGAAGAGTTCGGTGTCCGGCAGGAAGCACCCGTTATTGCCGACCGGGTTGTCGACGTGCAGGTTATAGCGGCTGCCGACCACGTAGTCGTCCTGCCCGTGCCCGGGTGCCGTGTGCACCGCACCGGTACCGGCCTCCGTGGTGACATGCTCCCCGAGAATCAGCGGGACCTCGCGATCGTAAAACGGGTGCGCCAAGTGTTCGCCTTCCAGGTCACTCCCCTTGCAATAGGCCAACACCCGGTAGTTCTCCGCGTTGTAGCGCAGCATGGTGTCTTTCAGCAGCGCCTCGGCCAGCAGCAGGCGCTCATGGTCCTGGCCGGTGTCGCATTGCACCACGGCATAGTCGAGCTCGGGATTCAGCGCAACTGCACGGTTGGCCGGCAGGGTCCAGGGCGTGGTTGTCCAGATAACCACCGACAACGGCCCTTCTCCGACATGCCCATCGACATGATGACAGCGGGCCATCACACCTGCTTCATTCAGCACCCGGAAACGCACATCGATCGCGGGCGAGTCCTTGTCCTCGTATTCGACCTCGGCCTCGGCCAGTGCCGAGCCGCAGTCCGTGCACCAGTGGACGGGCTTGAAACCCTTGTCCAAATGGCCGTTCTCGACGATCTTGCCGAGCGCACGGATGATGTCGGCCTCGAACTTATGCTGCATGGTCAGGTAAGGGTTCTGCCAGTCGCCCAGCACGCCCAGGCGGATGAAATCCCGTCGCTGGCCATCGACCTGCTTGTTGGCATAGTTACGACAGGCGTCCCTGAACGTCTCGGTGTCCACCTTGACGCCCGCCTTGCCGACCTTCTTCTCGACATTCAGCTCGATGGGCAACCCGTGGCAGTCCCAGCCCGGGGCATAGGGTGCATTGAAGCCCTCCAGGGTCTTGCTCTTGACGATGATGTCCTTGAGGACCTTGTTGACGGCATGACCGATGTGAATGTCACCGTTGGCGTACGGTGGTCCGTCATGCAGGACAAACAACGGCCGATCCCGGCCGTGCTCGCGCAGTTTGCCGTACAGGTCCATGTCCTCCCAGCGCTTGAGGATCTCCGGCTCGCGATTGGGCAGGTTGCCTTTCATAGGAAAGGCCGTCATGGGCAGATTGAGCGTATCTTTATAGTCAGTCATTTGTAATTTTTACCGCAGAGACGCCAGGGACACTGTGTAATCCACTGACGAAACATAATTTTTCACCGCAGAGGTGCCGAGGACGCAGAGTTATAACCTATTGACAAGGCGTTTCACACCATTTTTCAACAGCACAACATTAAAATTCAACAATAGCCCGAGTTTCATCCTTGTAAGTCTCAAATAGGTCAATAGCTGTGCTTCGTGGATATTTTCCAATTGGTGATCAGCTTTCAACTCAATAATAACCTTGTTCTCAACCAGCAGATCAAGGCGATAACCGCAATCAAGCAGACAACCCTTGTAGTTTATTGGTAACTTAACCTGCCTCTCAAAACCAAGCCCCGAATCCGTCAACTCCTTGCAAAGACATTGCTCATAAGCCGACTCGAGCAATCCCGGCCCCAAATTGCGGTGCACTTCTATGGCAGACCCAATGATCTTGTGCGTCAGAAAGTCATATCTGTTCATCAATACCCTCCCTGGTATCAGACACCTAATGAATTCTCACATAATATTCCTTTCTTTGCGTTCTTTGCGTCTCTGCGGTGAATTAATTTTTGAAAAATTCCCGCGCCTGCTTCGCATCCACGCTGATCTGCTGCTTCAGTGCTTCAAACGAGTCAAAGCGCTGTTCTGCCCTGAGCCGGTGCAGGAAGTTGACCTGCACATGGCAGCCGTAAATTTCGGCATCGAAGTCGAACAGGTGCACCTCCAGCAGGGTGCGGGTACCGTCCACGGTCGGCCGGGTACCGATGTTCGCCACGCCCTGGTGCGGCTCGCCCTTGATCCCGAACATCTCCACGGCGAACACCCCCTGCAGCGGTGTCGCCGAACGGTGCAGAAAGATATTGGCCGTTGGGAAACCGATGGTGCGCCCGCGCTTGTCGCCGTGCGCGACCCGGCCGCTCATCCGGTAGGGACGTCCCAGCAGCGACTCGGCCATCGCGAAGTCACCCGCGCTCAGGGCCTCGCGTATGCGCGTGCTGCTGACACGCGCGTGATCGATATCGAAGGTGTGCATGTTGACCACCTGGAAGTCATGCGCCTCGCCGGCGTCTACCAGCATCTGGAAGGTCCCTTCCCGCTCCCTGCCGAAATGGAAATCATCGCCAACCACAAGGTACTTCACTCCCAGCCCGTCCAGCAGGATGCGGCGGATAAATCCATCCGGCGGCAACCCGGCCAGGCGGTCATCGAAGCGCAGGCAAAGAATCTGGTTTACACCGAAGCGGCTCAGTGCCTCGACCTTCTCCCGAAAACGCGTCAGCCGGGGCGGCGCCAGGTCCGGCGTGAAGTATTCACGCGGCTGCGGTTCGAAGGTGATCACCGCGACCGGCAGGTTCAGTACCGCGGCGCGTTCCGACAGCTGCCCCAGCACCGCCTGGTGACCCAGATGCACGCCATCGAAGTTGCCGATGGTGGCGGCACAGCCACGGTGCCGCGGGCGCAGGTTGTGTAAACCACGAATCAGTTCCATGGGGTTAGCGGCTCAACGGACCGGCGGCGCCGGGAAACCCGGCGATTATAATGCACCCGGACAGGATTCACGCCTGCCCTCCGCCAGTGCGCCCACTGGGCCTGAAGGCCGACCAGCGCAGCCCGCTGAGGCGCAGGCCGGCAAGGTAGACCAGGGCGCCGATGCCCACCCAGAGCATGAGCGTCAGCCCCCGGCCGGCAACATCCCGGGCGATCCACTCCGACAGGGCCGGCACGCCCCAGACCAGCACCACGACCATCAGCACCGCGGCCAGCAGCAGTTGCAGGGTAAACCGTCGCCAACCCGTCCGGGGCCGGTAGATCCGGTCGCGGTACAGGACCCAGAACAACAGGCCGGCGTTGACATAGGCCGCGATCGAGGTCGCCAGGGCCAGCCCGGCGTGCGGGCCGGGTATCCCCAGCTGCACCATGGGGACCACGAATGCGATATTGAGCACCATGTTGGTCAGCAGGGCGACGATGGCGATGCGCACCGGGGTACGCGGGTCCTTGCGCGAGTAGAAGCCCGGCGCCAGCACCTTGATCAGCATGAAGGCCGGCAACCCGATGGCGTAGGCCATCAGGCTCAGCCCGGCCATGTCCACATCCCCCGCGCCGAAGTCGCGGTACATGAACAGGGTGGTGATCATCGGCCGCGCCAGGATGAACAGGCCCAGCGCCGAGGGGATCCCGATGAGCAGCACCAGGCGCAGGCCCCAGTCAAGGGTTCCCGAGAACTCGTCGGCGGAATCGTTGGCATGGCTGCGCGACAGGCTGGGGAGGATGACCGTCGACAGGGCGATGGCGAACACCCCCAGCGGGAATTCCACCAGGCGATCGGAATAATAGAGCCAGCTCACGCTGCCGGCGACCAGGAAGGAGGCGATCAGGGTGTCGAACAGCAGGTTGATCTGGGCAACCGAGGAACCCAGGATACCCGGCAGCATCAACTTCATGATGCGGCGCACGCCCGCATCGCGAATCCCCCAGCGCGGTCGCGGCATGAGCCGGATGCGCTGCAGCGACGGCAGCAGGAACAGCAACTGCACCACGCCGGCAACGAACACCCCGCCCGCCAGCGCCAGCACCGGCTGTTCGAGTTGTGGCGCAACCAGCAGTGCCGCAGCGATCAACACCACGTTCAGCCACACGGGCGCAAACGACGCCGCCGCGAACCGCCCGTAGGTATTGAGGATGCCCGCCGCGAAGGCCACCAGCGAGACAAACAGGATGTACGGGAAGGTCAGGCGCAGCATCTGTGCCGTCAGGTCGAACTGGGCACCATCGCGGTACAGGAAGCCCGGGGCGAATAGGGTGACCAGCAGCGGGCTGGCCAGCACACCCACCACGGCCACCAGCGACAGGATCCCCGCCAGGGTGCCGGCGACCTTGTTGACCAGGTCCTGGACCTCGGCGCGCGAACGCTGCTGCTTGTACTCCGAAATGATCGGCACGAAGGCCTGCGAGAACGCCCCCTCGGCAAACAGGCGGCGCAGGAAGTTCGGGATCTTGAAGGCCACGAAGAAGGCGTCCATACCGGCATTGGCGCCGAACCCGGCCAGCACGATATCCCGCGCCAGACCCAGGACCCGGGAGATCAGCGTCATCGCCCCTACAATGGCTGTATTTTTCAGGAGCTTACGGCTCATGCGCGGGCTCGTTCAGGGTCGCGGCCAGCCCGCCAGGACAGTGAATCGCTTGAATGCATTGCCGGAATATAAAGGACACTGAGAAAACAAGAGCTTATCAGCAGCGCCCGGCCCATGCACCCTTGTCGGCTCGCGGTCGCCATCAAGCGCCAGTCGACTGCGGCCGGTGATTGACAAAGACGCCCGGAATCCGCATGATACGCCGTCTTTCGAACGACCCTAGGCAGGAGCAGTCCCTTGGCGAACTCAGCACAAGCAAGCAAACGCGCACGGCAGGCAGAAAAAAGCCGCCAACGGAATGCCAGTCAGCGTTCCACGCTGCGCACATCCATCAAGAAGGTCATTGCCGCGATCCAGGCGGGAGACAGCGAGGCCGCCAAAGAAGCCTACAAGGCCGCCACGCCGGTTATCGACAGTACGGCCGGGAAAGGGCTGATCCACAAGAACAAGGCCGCACGCCACAAGAGCCGCCTGAATCAGCACATCCGCAATATGTGATTGCAGGACAGCGCATCAATCAAAAAAAGCCGGTCAATGACCGGCTTTTTTATGTCGCTCGTTCAGCCTGTCAGGACCAGGTTGTCGCGGTGGATGAGTTCCGGCTCATCGACATAACCCAGGAGCTCCTCGATCTGCCGACTCGGCTGGCCGATGATCTTGCGTGATTCGGCGGCATTGTAATTCACCAGGCCACGGGCGATCTCATTGCCCTTCGGCCCGTGGCACACTACCAGGTCACCGCGTTCGAACTGGCCCTCCACGCGCGTGACACCCACCGGCAACAGGCTGCGGCCGGCGCTGCGCAACACCTCCATCGCGCCCGCGTCCACCGTCAGGTGGCCCTTGACCTGCAGTTGCCCGGCGAGCCACTGCTTGCGCGCCGCCAGCGGCACACTGGCCGGGTAGAGGCGCGTGCCCACGGTTTCATCCGCGGCGATGCGCTGCAGAATGTCGGGTTCCGTGCCGCCGGCAATCACGGTCAAGGTCCCGGAACGGGCGGCCAGCGCCGCCGCCCGCACCTTGGTCAGCATGCCGCCGCGCCCCAGGGCACCCCCGCTGCCCGCCGCCATGGACTCCAGTGCCGGGTCACCGGCCTGCGCCTCGGGGACCCGGGCCGCATCCGGATTGGCACGCGGGTCGCTGTCGAACAAACCGGCCTGGTCCGTCAGCAGGACCAGCAGGTCGGCCTCCACCAGGTTGGCCACCAGCGCGGCGAGGGTGTCGTTGTCACCAAAGCGGATCTCATCGGTGGTCACGGTATCGTTCTCGTTGACCACGGGGATGACGTTCAGCTTGAGCAGGGAAAGCAAAGTACTGCGGGCATTCAGGTAACGCTGCCGGTCGGCCAGGTCGTCATGGGTCAGCAGCACCTGCGCGGTGTGCAGGCCGTAGCGCTGGAAGCGCGATTCGTAGGCCTGGATCAGGCCCATCTGCCCGACAGCCGCCGCGGCCTGCAGTTCGTAAAGGGCATGCGGGCGCTGCGTCCAGCCCAGCCGCGTCATACCCTCGGCCACCGCGCCCGATGAGACCAGCAGCAGTTCAACGCCGGCCTTTTTCAGTGCCGTCATCTGTTCCACCCAGCCCTCGATGGCATCCGTGTCCAGGCCGCGGCCGTCGTTGGTCAGCAGCGAACTGCCGATCTTGACGACCCAGCGCCGGCACTGCCCTGGTTTGAGTTTTTCCGACATGTTGTGTGTTGTATTAGCTGTGTCGCGCGATGCTGTCCGGACAGAGATTACCCGCCTTGCGCATCATCTGCCAATGCATCCTGCTGCTCAATGAAATCCATCGCCGCGTGGACCAGCGCATCCGTACCGTCCCGGTTCAGCGCGGAGACCTCGAAGACCGGTCCGTGCCAGTCCAGCGCCTGCACCACCTCGCGGCAGCGCTGCTCCCGTTCCTCCTGCGGCAACAGGTCGACCTTGTTGAGTACCAGCCAGCGCGTCCGTTCGGCAAGCTCCGGACTGAACGCCTTGAGCTCGTTCATGATGGTCACGACATCCTGCACCGGATCGGCAATGGGGCTCATGTCCACCAGGTGCAGCAGCAGGCGGGTGCGGGACAGGTGCTTGAGGAACTGGATGCCCAGCCCGGCACCCTGTGCGGCCCCCTCGATCAGGCCCGGCACATCGGCCATCACGAAGCTGCGGTGCGCCGACACGCTGACCACGCCGAGGTTGGGATACAGGGTCGTGAACGGGTAGTCGGCCACCTTCGGGCGCGCCGAGGACACCGCGCGGATCAGGGTGGACTTGCCGGCGTTGGGCATACCCAGCAGGCCCAGGTCCGCCAGCAGCTTCAGCTCCAGGCGCAGCTGCCGGCGTTCTCCCGGCGTGCCGGGTTTGGATTGCCGCGGGGCACGGTTGGTCGAACTCTTGAAGCGGGTGTTGCCGAGACCATGGAACCCGCCCTGGGCGACCAGCAGGCGCTGGCCATCGCGCAGCAGCTCGCCGATCAGTTCTTCCGTATCGTGCTCGTGCACGATGGTCCCGACCGGCACTTTGACGACCAGGTCCTCCCTGGACTTGCCGGTGCAATTCCGGCCCGCGCCGTTACCGCCGCGCTGTGCCAGGAATTTACGGTTGTGGCGGAAGTCGACCAGGGTGTTGATGCTGCTGTCGGCCTGCAGGTAAACACTGCCGCCATCGCCGCCATCGCCGCCGTCCGGCCCGCCGAAGGGGACGAATTTTTCGCGCCGGAAACTGACGCAGCCGTTACCGCCATCCCCGGCGCGGACCTCGATGGTGGCTTCGTCGATGAATTTCATGGCACTACAGTCATCATATTAGGACCTATCTCAAAATTCGCTCCTACAACACATGCCCTGTCTCGAATCCTGCTCTATTGCCCATTTCCGTCAGGAAAGAAACCTCGACTCAACAGACAATGTCTGTCATTACGAGCGCGATCTATATCCAAGAGAATCGCGCTTGCGAAGCGCTCCTACAACATCCCTTAGACAGGCGCATGCCGAATTAGCGCCAACGTAATCCGACATTGTATTTGTCATCTTTATCAACATCCCTAACAAAAAACCCCGCTCGAGGGCGGGGCTTGATGAATACCTTGTAGTGCCCGGTTCAGCCGGTAACCACTTCGATAAACTTGCGCTTCTTGGCACCGCGCTGCACGAAGAGTACCTTGCCGTCCGCCTTGGCGAACAGGGTATGGTCCTTGCCACAGCCGACATTCTTGCCGGGGTGGAAGTGCGTGCCACGCTGCCTGACCAGGATGTTCCCCGCGATTACGGCTTCGCCGCCATAGCGTTTCACACCCAGTCGTTTCGATTCCGAATCGCGGCCGTTACGGGTACTGCCGCCTGCCTTTTTATGTGCCATTGATCAATCCTCTCTGCGCGTGGCCTATCAGGAGATGCCCGTGATTTCCACTTCCGTGAAGTCCTGACGGTGTCCCATCCGCTTCATGTGATGCTTGCGACGACGGAACTTGATGATATCGACCTTCTTGCCGCGACCGTGGGTCTTGACCCTGGCGGTCACCCGGCTGCCGTCCACGTAGGGGGTGCCGATCTTGACGTCTTCACCCTCGCCCACCATCAGGACCTGATCGAACTCGACGGAATCACCTTCACCGGCGTCCAGCTTTTCAACCTTCAGGGTCTCCCCCTGGGAAACGCGGTACTGCTTGCCGCCCGTCTTGATTACCGCATACATGTCAGAAACTCCAAGTGCATCATCTGTATTCAGAAAAAGGCCGCTCATTCTAATGATTGCACCCATCGAGGTCAATCAAATACGTTCTGGTACCCGCTGGTTAACACCGTTAGACTTGTGGGCGCAATGGCCGGCACCGCCCGGCCCGTTGAAAATCCTCGTAATATCAGGCCATCATGAGCGAAGTACTTAAAAAACATAATGTTATAACGAACGTCGACTCGCTCCACGAACTCGTGAAGGACGACAAACAGGCCGTGGATGAGCTCATCCGGACGCGCCTGTCCAGCGACGTGGCCCTGATCAACCGGCTGTCCCACTATATTATCAAGAGTGGCGGCAAGCGCCTGCGCCCCCTGCTGGTGCTGCTCGCGGCCCGCGCCTGCCGCTACGAGGGCGACCAGCACATCAACCTGGCCGCGGTCATCGAGTTCATCCATACCGCCACCCTGCTGCACGACGACGTGGTCGACGCCTCGAAACTGCGGCGCGGCAACATGACCGCCAATGCCGTCTGGGGCAACGAGGCCGCGGTACTGGTCGGCGATTTCCTCTACTCGCGCGCCTTCGAGATGATGGTCGAGGCCAACGACATGCGCATCATGGAGATCATGTCGCACACCACCAACACCATCGCCGAGGGTGAGGTCCTGCAGCTGCTCAACTGCCATGACGCGGAGACCACCGAATCACGCTACCTGGAGGTGGTGTGCCGCAAGACCGCCAAGCTGTTCGAGGCCGCCGCCCGCATCGGCGCCATCCTGGGCGGACAGCCGGAAGCCACCGAGACCGCCCTGACCAGCTACGGCATGCACCTGGGCATCGCCTTCCAGCTGGTCGATGATGTGCTCGACTACAGCGCCTCCCCCGAGGATACCGGCAAGAACCTGGGCGACGACCTGGCCGAGGGCAAGCCCACCCTGCCCCTGATCCATGCCATCAACACGGGCACACCGGAACAGGCCCACCTGATCCGCAAGGCCATCGAAAACGGCGGCCACGACAACATGTCCGCGGTCTGCGCCGCCATTGAATCAACCGGGGGCATCCCGTACACTGCGCAAGCCGCGCAACGGGAGGCCGACCTGGCGATCGCCGCCCTGGACCCGCTGCCGGCATCACCATACAAGGAGGCGCTGTACAGCCTCGCGGAATTTTCCTGTACAGCCTCGCGGAATTTTCCGTAAACCGTACCTATTAATCGGGGTGTAGCTCAGCCTGGTAGAGCACTGCCTTCGGGAGGCAGGGGTCGGAGGTTCGAATCCTCTCACCCCGACCATTCCATTTCCTTTCCCGAGTCTTCCTGGAAATACTATTCCCGCGCAAGCGGGCATTGCCTGTCGTTCAGGCCGCCTGCCAGGCCTGGGCGATGACCGGCTGCAGCTCTTCCTGCAGCTCAGGTGACAGGTTGATCTCGCCAAAACGCGGTTCCCTGAATGACGCCATGGCGGATACCAGTTGGTCAACCTGGGTGTTGACCAACACCGACCCATCGCTGGTATGGAACTCCTCGACCTGGTGGCGATCATTCAGGTACCAGTCAGCCACGAGGATGTCATCGCGGGTCCCGACAATACTCACCAGCAGATCATCGTTATAACGCTCGAACCACAGCTGTTCAGGAGCGATGTCTTCGCCAAAGAGTACACGATCGACTGCTGTGCCTGCAGCTTCATCGCTGTAATCCACGATTGTGTCGGCATCATCACCGCGGCCAAAGACATAGTGGTCACTGCCGGCGTCCCCGTGCAAATAGTCATCGCCATCACCACCTGCAAGCCGGTCATCGCCCGGCCCGCCCAGCAGTCTGTCAGTTCCCTTACCACCATCGAGCTGATCGTCACCCTCGCCACCTGAAAGATCGTCATCGCCCCGGGAACCGGTCAGGGTGTCGTTGCCAGCCTCGCCGGACAGCTCGTCATTACCCGGACCGCCATCGGCGTTATCATCCCCGCTACCAGCATGGACCTGGTCACTGCCACGTCCGGCCTCTACGACATCATTTCCATCATAGGCATGTATAACGTCATTACCCCTACCCGCGTCGATATAATCCACCCCGTCGGTGCCAATCAGCACATCGGCTCCGCCACCCCCGGTGATCACATTAGGCGGCTCTGGTTCCATGGGCTGCACGTCAATCAGGAAATCATCCGAAACCACGGCACCACTGCCATCAGTCGCCGACAGGGAAATAGTCAGCTCCCCGATATCAATATTGCCCGGTATTCCCGAGAAGGTCATGCGGTTGGCGTCAAATGCGAGCCAGGCCGGAAGCGGCTGAGCGCTCGACAGGCTCGCCGCGTAGGTCAGGGTATCGCCCACATCGGGGTCCATGATAGAACCGGCCGGTATGGCGAACGCGTAGGCCTCGCCTTCCCGGGCCAACTGATCTGCGAGAGGGACAACAACCTGTGGTGCATCATTGGTGTTATTGATCGTAATCCAGAAGCCGTCATTGACTGAAGCGCCCTGGCCATCCTTTGCACTGACGGTTATTTCCAGAACCCCGACATCCTCATTGGCAGGTGTTCCCGTGAATTCGTGTGTGTACGGATTGAATAACAGCCAATCAGGTAATGCAGTTCCATCAGCCTGCCGGGCTTCATAGAAGAGTTTGTCTGTCGCATCCGGGTCCTGGAAGGTGTGGCGGTCGAACCGGTAGGTAAAGGTGCTGTCTTCATCGGTGAACTGGTCCAGTAGTGGAGCGGCCAACTGTGGCGCCTGGTTCACCGAACTCTCCAGCAGATCATCCGGTGTAACCGTTGTGCCATCGGCAAAATCCAGTATCTCCACCCCGTAGGCGTAAATCTCATCAGGCGACACACCCGCAGGCCGGGTAACGATGTCGACTCCCTTACCGTCAATGATGCGTCCAACAGCGTCCAGAAAACGGACCTCGAGTACCTCTTCCGCACCGCTGTCCACCAGCCGGGCGATGGTGCCTTCCGGATCGATGCCCTCACCAAAGACAAGCCGGTCACTGGAACCGACAGCCGTGGTTTCTATCCGGTCCAGGCCATCACCGATGTTGTACACATAGACATCGTCCCCTCCGCCGCCGATCAGGGTATCGTCACCCACTCCGCCGCGGAATATTTCATCACCGGGGCCACCGACCAGTATTTCATGCGAAGCATCCCCGACATAAGACGGTGCCCCCGATAGCGCCTCCATGGTGGCTGCAGTGATCTGCAGCCCGTTAAAAAAGTCGAAGACCTCGATACGCTGGCCAACAAACCAGTCCCGTATGGTCACGCTGTCTGTAGCGGAGAATTGCACCTGCAGATCCAGGCCCGACTGGCTGACCGCCATGCCGGCCGGGTCGATGCCTTCGCCCAGCACCAGCGCATCCACGGTACCCGCCGTATCCACGATGACATCGTGACCGTTACCGGGGTTATACACATACACATCGTCCCCTTCCCGTCCCGCGTAAAAATCGTCACCACTGCCCATGAGGAACACATCATCGGTATCGGTTCCCTGAATGGCATCGGCGCCATCCCCGCCATTGAGATATAGCGCATGTTCGAGAATCCGCTCTGGTGCAAGCGTCTCGCCGTTAGATAACACATAGTGTTCAATCCCGTTATCCTGGACATAAAGGACATCTTCTGGACTGAACTGAAAAGTCAGAAAACCGCTGGAAAGAAATATTGATGTGGAGCGGAGCTCGATACCAGCACTGAAATATACAGTGTCAACTCCCGAGGAGTCCGCGAAGAAATCGACACCGTCGCCCAAGTTATAGAAATAGGCATCGTCACCGGCGCCACCGAAGACTCCGTCATCACCAACGCCACCT
The DNA here is from genome assembly GCA_947258545.1 of uncultured Ectothiorhodospiraceae bacterium. Classification (GTDB taxonomy): domain Bacteria; phylum Pseudomonadota; class Gammaproteobacteria; order UBA9214; family UBA9214; genus CAMYJZ01. Next base: position 45,458 of record CAMYJI010000015.1, on the reverse strand, counting down.
GCCAGCGTGTCGTTGCCGTCACCTCCCTGCAGCAGGTCGTTTCCCGCGCCGCCCAGCAACACATCATCATCCGCATCGGCATACAAGGCGTCATCGTCACCACCGCCGATCAGCGTATCGTTGCCATCACCACCGAATAATTTGTCAGCGCCGGCACCGCCATTCAGGTGATCATTGCCGGCATTGCCCGATATCCGGTCGTCACCGTCTTCCCCGTAGGCTACATCCGACCCTTCACCTCCATATAAACTATCAACACCGTCACCACCGCGCATCAGATCATTGCCCTCGTGCCCGACAAGCGTGTCCTGACCGTTTCCACCCAGTAGTGTGTCAGCACCCCCATGACCATAAAGGGTATCATTGCCCTCACCACCCGAAAGATGGTCATCACCGTGCCACTCCAGTGGTATCTGTGAAATGTCGGCGTCCCCAAACAGGGTGTCATCACCCGCACCACCATCCATCTGATCTGCGTCTGCATGCCCTACCAGGTAGTCGTCCCCGGCCCCACCATCCATCAGGTCGCTGCCGTGCAGGCCAAATTCAGTGGAGCCATCGTCCCCAAAGATCTGGTCATTTTCACCACCGCCGTACAGGGTATCCGCGCCGTTGTTACCGACCAGGTAGTCATCGCCCTCATTTCCGAAAATGACATCATCGCCCGCCTGACCATGGATGAAGTCATCGCCCCCGCCCCCGTAGATTGTATCGGCATCACCGCCGGCCGGTTCTTGCTCCCCGGTAACCGGCGTGAACACTCGCGTGCCCCCCTCTTCGGAGTAGAACCAAGCGAAATCCGTTGCCAGCCAGTCGGCATCACCAAAGATATTGTCGTTGCCGGCACCGCCTACGAGCAGGTCGCTGCCGGCGCCCCCCGCCAAGCCATTGTCACCGGTCGAACCGAACAGCAGGTCGTCGCCGTCCCCACCGGAGAGCCAGTCGGCATCCACACCGACCGCCGCGTCCCCGGAGTCGAACACCGCAGGCCAGTCGCTGGCCGCACCGGCAAACAGCCGGTCATCGCCCACACCGCCGGCTATTAAGTCCGTGCCGCTGCCACCTTCGAGGAGGTCCTGGCCGGCGCCACCATACAGCCGGTCCCGGTCACTGCCGCCTTCGATATGATCATCGCCGGCCAGGCCATAGAGTGTGTCGTCATTCTGCCCGCTGATGATATGGTCGTTCTCTCCACTCCCATTGAGGTAGTCAGCGGTCGCGGCCTCCTGGCCCGGATCCAGCACCAGGTTCCCCAGGTCATCATAGCGGTATTCCGTCCCGTCACCCGGATCGAAATCATACGGCTCGAAGTCACCAACGATTTTCCGAATAGTTGACGGTGCTGGTTCCAGGGACGGCTCATTCGGTGTGAGCGAGATCCCCAGATCACCATTGTTGAATTCATTGACCACCAGGTTTCCATCCGGCCCCTGGACCACCAGGGTGCCGGGGCTTCCGGATGAGGCATCAAACAGGTAGGTGAACCGGCTATCATCACTCAGAAACAGGCCGGGCGATTCCTCGCCCCCTCCGGACAGAATGGCGCCATCATAGGTGATCTTGCCTGAGCCGTCGGAATCAAGGATAAAGTCCAGCCCGTCACCGGAATTGAATACATACTCGTCGTTACCAGCGCCGCCACGCAGTACATCACCATCGGCCCCGCCCTCGAGCCTGTCATCCCCGACACCGCCTTCCAGGTAATCGTTGCCTCCAGCCCCGGAAAGAACATCATTCAGGGATCCCCCGTATAATCTGTCCGCCCCATCACCTCCGTTGATCGGCGCAGCAGCCGTAAATCCTCCGAAAATTACTTTCTGGAAGTTATCTTCATCCATGCTCGTAATCAGGGCGGTGTTACCGAGCCGTACCTCATAGCCTGTCCGCATGTCCCGGTACAGCACCGGTTCATTGAATTCCGGCAAGATCCAGGCATTGTAGTAGACGTCCCCCAGACCGCGTGCCAGCGGATCTTCTGTGTTCGACCTGCTTTTCCAGTAAAGCAGGGTGGACCGGTCATTCCAGTAGTCCAGACTGAAACTTTCCCAGTCCAGATAGCCGTCCACTGAGCTAGATGCATAGAGACCAGCGTCCCCGCTGACTGCAAACGGATTAAGCTCCTGGAGGGCATAACGAAATTCAATGGCACCACCGGCATCGGGGTTTGCGAGCGCCAGGATTGTTGTTGCATCCTGCCCTGCCAGGCTGGTCACCACCAGACTTCCGGTGACAGGTCCGATCACCGTTTCGAGTGCACTGATATTCGCGTACAAATCATTCCGGTACTGGTCTGCATCGCCGGGACTCCAGCTCAATACGTGGCCAAACAGGCTGGCCACCGAGTTTAATGTCTCCTCAAGACTGGACTGATCGGCTGTTACCGGCACGCTGGCCTGCAGAATACTGGAAACAGTACCTGTCGATATGTCGACCTGCAGCTTCTCGAACAGGTGGTACACGGCAAGGGAATCTGACAGGTATTTAATGGCATGGTTATCAAGCGGTCCATTATCCTCGACATACACGGGTTGAACACTGCCATAGAGCACACCTAGTCCGGCCACCACTTCAGGACCTGTGTCCGCATAGAGATTGGTTATCCTGTCACGCTCAATAGCACCACCCGACAGACTATCCTTCAGGTCCCCCAGAATCTCATCCAGTTGAACCTGCACCGCCCCGACATCGCCATCCCCGGTTCCGGCACCGTTATAGGTAGTGACTTGATTGATTGCCAGGGGTCTGTAAATGGCAAAGATTGTGGCGAGATGGCCACCGAGGGAGTGACCGGTCACATTGATGCGTGTATCGTAACTGAGTACATCGGTCGTGACCAACTGGTCGTAGAAAGCGAACATCGACGCAATCTGGCCGCTGGCGTGTCCCTCAAAGGCGATCCCGAGAATGTCGGCAAAGAAGATATCGAGTACGATTTCGTCCGCCTCAGTGCCGGCAATCGCCAAGGTATACTTATTGGTTTCGTTATCCAGAAACAATGCCGCCCGGAATCCGGTGTCAGGATCGTGATAGGGCGCAACCAGCTTGAATCTCCGCAGAAAGATTGCAACCTGCTCATTTGTGTATTCAGGCTCCCCTGGACCTTTCTTCACTAGTGCTTCTAAAATAAGTGGTTCGCTATACACGCCATCCCCATCAGGATCTGCGGCTGAATAATCCCCATAGGCAGCCTGCGAGAGCAACGCACCCCAGTAATATTCATCAATAGAAGCCATTGCAACACCTCCCTGTGTTGTCAGTTATCAAATACTCCTCTCAATACCGACCAGGTAAACCCATAATCCCCCTGATCTATACATTCATCAGGCTGCCCAACAGCCAGCGCACCAGCAACCCAGCGACGTAACCATCCGCCTCGATGCGTAAATCCGATATTTTCACCAAGAATGCGTCCAGTGCCTGACTCTGTAACACTGGCTCGAACCTTGGCTATACCGAACAATTTTGAATAACTCCCGTCCCATTTTATGTGCTGTACCAGATAGTCTGCAGACAGACTATCTATTATGCGGGCCTCAACACAATAGCCCTCAGGAATACGGTACCTATTAAATGCCGCGGGATAATTCAACTTAATGGAATCCTGTTTCTTACATATATGATCATTTCTTCTTACCAGTTGAAACCTGTAGACGCCCGGACTCTCTCCAAATACATAGTCCGTGTAGTTGATCACTTCCGATTCAATGAACATGGACTTCCCCAAAGCATGCCATTTCACCAATGCCTCGACACATAGCGCCCCACATCCGAGTGAATAGTCATCTCCAACGGAATACCCTTCCGCCTCTACACCATCGTAGATCTCAATTCCAGAATTTGAGTGACACACATAAGCCAGATACAGCTTTCCAGGTATCACGTCTCCGAATGGAATACCAATCATCAGCACCAACGTGATAATGAGCGCCTTTCTTCTGCCCGGTCCCCATCCCCTGATATAGCCATACAAAAAGAAACCGAATATTAGATACAGCAGGATCGTTCCGAAAAAGATTATCCCGATCATCGTGATTACGCTTTCAGAAAGCTGTCTGTTTGAGCATGATAAGCACGCATTTCTAGCGCTCCCGCGCAAATTCGTTTTTGTAGCGCAGCAACGGGCTCACCAGGAACTCGATCAACTTACGTCTGCCTGTCTTGAGCTCAGCGGTCACCGCCATGCCCGGCGCCAGCGCCACAATCCGCTCCCCGACCTCGATAGTCGACCGCTCCAGGATTATTTTCGCGCGGTACACCAGACCATGATCTGTATCCGTGACTGCATCCTGACTCACGCTGGCGACCCTGCCAGGAATCGTCCCGTACCGGGTGAACGGAAATGTTTCAACCTTGATTTCCGTTTTCTGACCCTCTTCGATAAAACCAATATCCATGTTCTTGACCCACGCCTCCACCTCGAGCCCGGCCTCATTCGGCACAATGTACATGAGCGGCTCGGCCGGTTTCACCACACCTCCAACGGTATGAACCACCATGCGATGAACGGTACCTGAAACCGGTGCCGCCAGTTGCTGACGACGCGTCAGCGCCTCTGCCTTGACGTGCTCCTGCTCAAGACCGGAGATTTCCTTTCCCAGTTCTGCCAGTCTTGTGTATACGGTATTCAGTAGCCGCGCCTCCTGTCTTGCATATTCCTGCCGAATTCTGCCTGCATTCGCGTCTAACTGATGTTCGCGATATTTGAGTACGCCAATCTCCTTTTCCGTTTCGACACGCTGCTGCTCCAGCTCATTCCAGTGGATTCTAGGGGCAAGGTCCTGTTCAAGCAGTTTTCTCGTTGCCGCAACGCGCTCACTGACCAAAGGCAGGATGGAGCGCAGCTTGTCCAGGCCGGCCCGCACACCGTTCTGTTCCGCCAGGTTCGCTTCAAGCTCCTTCTCGGCGGCAATCTTCAGGGCCTGGAATTCCGCCCACTGGTTAACAAGGATCTGGTTATGCAATACCATCGGACTGGTATGCATCTGCTCATCTGCAGGACTCGATGATTCAATGTGCATTCGAGGATCCCGGGCTTCTATGCCTTCGCTCAGCAGATCCGAGAATTGCATCAGACGCTTACGCTCCAGTGCCAGTGCCTGCAGCGTCTCGGCAATCCGCGCCTGGTCAGCCTCCGTCACCGAAGGATCAAGTTCGATCAGCCGTTCACCCACCATGACTTGCTGCCCTTCCATCACGTGGATATGACGTACGATACCCAGTTGCGCAGCCTGTACTGCCTTGATACGCCCGGAAGGTATTATCTGACCGGATGCGACCAGCACGATATCGACCTTCCCCAAGAATGCCCAGAACAAGGCCAATATACTGAGCAGTATCAACACCCATATAAGCATACGGCCTGCCGGAGAAGGCGGCTTTTCCATCACCTCTAGAACGGCGGGCAGAAAATCCTGCTCGGTAACGCGGCGACAGTTAGTGAAGATGCCCATTGCAGGAATCAGGTTCCTGTCTCCAACGCAGCATTCGACCAACCGGACTGCCTTGCATGCATGTCCGCATAATATTGGCCGGCCTTGAGTAACGATTCATGCCCACCCTCTTCCGCGATGCGGCCCTGATCTATCACCACAATCCGGTCAACGTGGCGTAGGGCGCTCAATCGGTGCGCAATAATGATGACCGTACGTCCCCTGGTAATTGCGGCCATATTCTCCTGCACCGCCTGCTCCGACTCGTAATCGAGCGCGCTGGTTGCCTCGTCTAAAATCAGAATACGCGGATTGGTCACCAGGGCACGGGCTATGGCAATACGCTGACGCTGGCCTCCGGAGAGATTGTTGCCTTGCTCCCCGACCATGGTGTCAAAACCTTCCGGCAACTCCAGTATAAAGTCATGCGCACCGGCGAGCCGTGCCGCATGGATTACCTGTTCCAGGGGCATCCCGGGATCCCGCAAAGCAATATTTTCTCTGATAGTCCTGTTGAACAGGACGTTCTCCTGCAAAACGACCCCGATCTGATGCCGCAGCCAGGTTACATCGACCATCGCCAGGTCCACACCATCAACCAGCACGCGTCCACTGCTCGGGACATGCAGTCGCTGAACCAGACGTGCCAGGGTACTCTTGCCGGAGCCGGAACGCCCGACGATGCCGATCACCTGACCAGCAGGTATATCAAGCTTCAACTGCCGCAATATCTCCCTGCCCTGCGGCTGGTACCTGAACAACACATTGTCAAAATGGATGTGACCTTTCAGGCTGGGCAAGGCAGTACGGTTTCTGTCATAGACAGGTTCTGTAGGCGCATTGAGAATATCTCCAAGCCTGCGCACTGAAACGGATGCCTGTTGAAAATCCTGCCATAGCTGCACCAGGCGCAATAGTGGTGAACTGACACGACCGGCAAACATATTGAAGGCGATCAGCTGACCTACACTCAGCTCGCCACTGATAACTGCATGCGCGCCAAACCAGAGAATCATGATAGTCATAAGCTTATTAATCAAACTGGCCGACTGCCCGGAGACATTGCCCAGGTTCGCCGAGCGGAAACTGGCCTGGACATACGCCGCCAGCTGTTCCTCCCAGCGCCTCTGTGTATGCGGCTCGACCGCGGATGCCTTGAGTGTCTCCATCCCGCTGATCGTCTCTACCAGGAAGGCCTGGTTCTCGGCCCCCCGGTTGAATTTTTCCTGCAACCGGGCACGCAGCACCGGGGTCACCAGGACCGAAAGCATAAGGTAGGCGGGGAATGTGGCCAGCACCACCAGGGTCAACAAGGGACTGTAGAAGTACATGACCGCGAGGAATATGATTGTGAACATCAGGTCGATGATCACTGTCAGCGCAGAGCCGGTGATGAAATTCCTGATATTCTCGAGTTCACGAACACGCGCAACCGAGTCCCCAACGCGCCGCGACTCGAAATAGGCCAGTGGCAGGGCCAACAGGTGCCGGAACAGGCGGCCACCCAACTCCACATCGATTCGATTCGTAGTGTGCGAGAACACATAGGTCCTCAGGCCACCCAACGCCACCTCGAAGACCGACACCACCAACAGACCTACGGCAAGTACATCCAGTGTCGACAAGCCCCGATGTACCAGCACCTTGTCGACCACGACCTGGAAGAACAGCGGCATCACCAGGGCCAGCAGCTGAATAAAAAAAGACGCTACCAGGACCTCTGCCAACAGTGAGCGGTAGCGCAACATGGCAGGCACGAACCAACGGAATCCAAAGTGTCCGGAACCGATGGTCTGCTGTGCACGGCGCGTAATCAGTACCAGCTCTCCGGACCACAGATCACCGAACGACTTCACGGACAGGGCCTGTACCTCGGGCTGCAGAGGGTCCCTGACCAGCACCTTACCCTTATCCACACGTGCGATTATGAAATAATGTCCGTTGCGATGGCGCGCTATCACCGGCAGCGCGGTCTTTTCCAGACGCCGCGGATTACTGGTGACCTTTTTCGCCTTCAGGCCAAGGTATGTTGCAGCACGAACCAGTGAATCAGTGTCGAGAGAGCGGCCTGACACAGAAAACTCGTGGCGTAGTCTGTTGATCTCCGCAGCCAGACCATGTAAACGTGCAACAAGTACCAGGCATTCCAGCCCGGTGTCACGGTGATCTTGCTTGTTTCTGGTATGCGCCATTCCCTGCGCTCCTGAATTATTTCCCAGACCTTACCGGTAAGGCATCTGGAGTCCTTATCTGTCTCGAGTGTAGAAATCGGCTCGTGGATATACAACCTCATAATTGCGGACTTACAAGGCTTTCAGACAACCCCTACACGCAGAGTGGCCAGGCCTCATGACCTGGAAATTCCGTAGAGGATATTCTGTGCCACGGAACGCACTACGGCTTCCAGCTGTGCAGTGTCGTCTGGATCAACATCCAGTTGCGCGCTACCTGCCAGCAGGGCCAGGCCGTGTAGCGTCGACCACGCCACCAGCGCCAGTTCCTGCGGGTCGCGGTCGCGAAAGGCGCCCACTTGCAGGCCTGCCCTGATGATCCCGGCCAGCACATCGAGGACCGCTGCCTGTGCCCGCGCACAACCGACATCCTCCTCTGCGTCGATGACACCACCAAACATCAACCGGGTCATGCCGGGATTCTGCACGGCCGTGTACACGTAAATCCGGGTTGCCTCGATCAGGCTTTGTTCAGGTCCGCGTTGACCGGCTGCCGCCGCGGCCAGCGCCGCACGCAAGCGTTCGAAGCCACGCCCGGCCAGGGCGCGTAACAGGGCCGCCTTGTCCCTGAAGTGGCGATAGGGGGCGGCGTGACTGACACCCGCGACCCGGGCGACATCGCGCAGACTGAATCCGCCGACGCCCCATTCCTGCAACAGCTGCTCGGCGGCCTGCAACAGGGCGTTGCCGAGATCGCCGTGATGGTAGTGGCCTGTTGCGTTGTGAACTGCCATTGGCGGACCTCCTGCGAGCTATGTTGACAGTGTCTACATTGTCCATGAAGAATCCTATCTGATTGATATTTATTGTCAAATAGAAATATTCCGGTTCCGATCCCGGCCCCGGCGCTGCTCCAGTCCCTCTCGCGCCAGCCCCCTTCCCGGGCCGGCAACCCGCAATTCGTCTCAGCGGATAGGGACCGGTCATTTCCACCCCGGGAAGGGCCGGTAATCGTCACCTGCCTTGGAAGCCATGCAAGCTACTGATTAGAATGGTTTTAATAGCCTCTCTCCCGTTCAAGTAGTGGTGCCCGCCGCCGATAGCCTAGACAGCACCGGCACGCAGGCGTGTGCATGCAATAGGCACCCCGGAACAGCGGGGCCATTTTTTTCGAAATGCGGTTGCACGTAAAACAAAGGGACAACAGGCGGATGTTGAATTTGACTCAGGGAACAGGGGGCAGCCGCGTTGCCGATCAGATCATCGATTTTGCCAGGACGATGCGTCTATCCTGGCCCTGCCGAAGCGGACTGGCATTCCTCTGCCTGCTGACACTCTTGCCAATACCGGTAACAGGCGCGGACCTTTTTTCCGAAGACCTCACCTCCATGAGCCTCGAGGCCCTGATGGACATTGAGGTGACCTCGGTCAGTAAAAAACCCCAGAAGCGCTCCGAGGCGGCCGCCGCGATATTCGTGATCAGTCGTGACGACTTGCGCCGCTGGGGCGTGACCTCCATGCCCGATGCCCTGCGGCGCGTCCCCGGCCTGCAGGTGGCGCGCATCGATGCCAACAAGTGGGCCATCACCGCGCGCGGCTTCAATAGCCGCTTCGCCAACAAGCTACTGGTCCTGATCGACGGGCGCAGCGTCTATACCCCGCTGTTCGCCGGCGTCTACTGGGAGTCGCATGATGTGCCCCTGGACGACGTCGAGCGCATCGAGGTGATCCGCGGTCCCGGCGGCACACTCTGGGGCGCCAACGCCGTGAACGGCGTGATCAACATCATCACCCGCCAGGCCGGCGACACCCAGGGAACCCTGGTCACGGCCGGCGCCGGTAACGAGGAACGCGGCTTCGGCAGCGTGCGCCACGGTGGCCGGCTGGATAACGGGGTGGACTACCGGGTCTACGCCAAACACTCCAGCCGCGATGCAGGCCACAGCCCCGCCGGCGCGAACGACGACTGGGAACTCGGCCAGGTCGGCTTCCGTTCGGACTGGGACCGCGGCGCCCGCGATGCCTTCACCCTGCAGGGTGACTACTACGAAGGCAAGGCCGGCGAGCAGGTGAATATCGCGACCGGTCCCCTGAACAACCCGCCCGCGAGCTTCGTGGATGATACCGAGCTTTCCGGCGGCAACCTGCTGTTCCGCTGGCAACGCAAGGTGAAGGAGAACTCAAGTTTTACACTGCAGGCCTATGTCGATCATGTAAAGCGTGACGAGACCGTCCTTTTCGAAGACCGCGATATCTTCGACATCGAATTCCAGCACCACTTCAGCCCTGCCGGCAACCACGACGTGGTGTGGGGGGCCGGCTACCGCCATACCCGCGATGACACACGAAACAATGCGACCTTCAGCCTCGACCCGTCGGCCCGTAACGTCGACCTGTTCAACGCATTCATTCAGGATGAGATCAGCCTGGCGCAGGATCTGCGCCTCACCCTTGGCTCCAAGTTCGAGCACAACGATTTCACCGGTGTCGAGATCCAGCCCAATGTGCGTCTCAGCTGGCTGCTGGCCGAGCAAAAAACACTCTGGGGCGCCGTGTCGCATGCCGTGCGCACCCCCGCCCGGGGCGAACATGACGTGACGCTGCGGCTGTTACCGCCACCCACACAGGACCCGGGGGTACCCCTGTATGCCGTCGGCAACGAACAGTTCGAATCCGAAAACCTGACGGCCTATGAACTGGGTTATCGCGCCAACTACGGCAACAACTGGTCCCTCGACCTGACCGCCTTTTATAACGAATACGATGAGCTGCGCACGCTGGACCCTGCCAACATGCCACCCGCCGATATCCTGCTGCCGTTCGACAACCGCATGGAAGGCGAGACCTATGGCATCGAAGTCTCAACCGAATGGCAGCTCCGGCGCGGCTGGAACCTGCGGGCAACATACAGCTATCTCGACATCTCCCTGCACCTCGTCGATGGCAGCAGCGACAGCGCCTCTGAAGGCAGTGAAAACAGCAGCCCGCAGCAGCAGGCGACCGTCTGGTCTTCATTCGAGCTGGGCAGGGGTGTGGAGTTCGATGCCGCCCTGCGCTATGTCGACGACATCAGCGTCAACGGGGCGGAGATCGACAGCTACGCGGAGCTGGACCTGCGCCTGGGCTGGCGGCCGCGCACCGGTATAGAGATTTCGTTGACGGGCCAGAACCTGCTGAACAGTCAACACACCGAATTCATGCCCGACTTCATCGCAACCCAGCCAACCGACGTCGAGCGCAGCATCCACGTCAAGGGTGTCTGGGAGTTCTGATCTTGCTCGGTTCTCAAGCACAGGTGAAACGCACCAGGTGGCAGTGGCCGGCCGTGACCGGTCAGCTGAAGCGCCTGGTACAGGGCCTGTTGTTGGTCCTGCTGACCTGCCAGGTCAGCATGAGCCAGGCCGAGGGCCGGCCGGTCAGCGAATACAACATCAAGGCCGCCTTCCTCTACAACTTCTCCAGTTTTATCAGCTGGCCGGAGAAGGCGCCGCAGCAGGACGGCGAATTCCAGCTATGCGTGCTCGGCAATGATCCCTTCGGTGAGGCGCTCGAGACACTGTCGGGAAAATCGGTACACGGCCTGTCGATGAAGATCAGGCGACTGGGCGCCGGGGCAAAAACCGATACCTGTCAGCTCGTCTATATCAGCGAGTCCGAGACCAAACACCTGGCAAGGCTGCTGAGTAAAGTCCGGGCACGGCCGGTACTCACCGTCAGCGACATCGATAATTTCGTCAAGCATGGCGGCATCATCCGCTTCAAGCTCGTTGACAACAAGGTCAGGTTCGTGATCAATGTGGATGCCGCAGAGCGCGCCGGCCTGAAGATCAGTTCGAAGCTGTTGTCACTCGCCATTATCGTCAAGGAAGACCAGGTGACGGCGCGATGAATATACTCTGCAATATTCCGGTACGCCGCAAGATCATTCTGATCATCATGCTTGTCAGCATGGCGTCGCTTAGCCTTGCCGTGTCGGCATTCTTCTTCATGGAACGCTACAATGCACGCCAGATTGCAGCTAACAACCTGCAGACCATGGCCGAGATCATCGCTGCGAACAGCAAGGCGGCAATCCTGTTCAGCGACAATATTGCGGCAGAGGAAACACTCGAGTTCCTGCACTACCAGGACCATATCCTTGCCGCGACCATCTATGGCATGGATCTAGAGCCGTTTGCGGTCTACAAAAAGCCTGGCGTCGAGGTCGACATTACGGCCCCCTCTTCAGAGGGAAATAATGTCCTGTTCTGGAGGGACTATGTTGAGCTTATCACCCGCATACACCACGAGGATGTGCCCATCGGTCACATCTATCTGCGCTCGGATTTCAGGCTGATCCAGGACCACCTGTCATGGTATGTCAGTATTGCCCTGCTGGTGTTTATTGCATCCCTGCTGATTGCCTTGGTGCTGAGCGACAGATTGCAGCGGATCATTACCGATCCCCTGTTACGTCTTTCTGAAGTCGCCCGTAAAATCACAACAGAGAAGAACTACTCCCTGCGACTTCAAAGCGAGAGCAAGGATGAAGTCGGCAACCTGATAACCGACTTCAACGGGATGCTCGACCAGATACAAATACGTGACGAGGAACTCGAAGTACACCGGTCGGCACTCGAGGACCTGGTGGCCCAGCGGACGTCCGCCCTCGAATCGGCAAACGGGGAAATGGAGGCCGCAAAGCGGGAGGCCGAGGAAATTGCGGACAGGATGGAATACCAGGCGCATCATGACCATCTGACCGGACTGCCCAATCGCACCCTGCTGATCGACAGGATCGGTCGCGCCCTCTCCCATGCGCACCGTGAACAGGCCCTTGCGGGCCTGCTGTTCCTCGATCTTGACCGCTTCAAGCTCATCAACGATTCGCTGGGACACGCCATCGGTGACGAGCTACTGCGCGTCGTGGCCCAGCGCCTGGAGAGGTGTATCCGCGAGGACGACACCGTCGCGCGTCTGGGTGGTGACGAATTCATGGTGCTCCTGCCGTCAATCGAGAAGACCTCGGATGCCGGCTATATCGGCAAACGGATCATTGATGCGCTCAACGAGCCCATCATCTGCGATGGCTTCGAACTGAATGCAACCACCAGTATCGGTGTCAGTATCTACCCCTACGATGGTGAGGACACGGACACGCTCATCAAGAGCGCGGATATCAGCATGTACCGCGCCAAAAGCCTGGGGCGCAACAAACTTGTGTACTACACCGCCGAGATGAACGAGGAATCACGTAAGCGGCTGATTCTTGAGAATGACCTGCGGAAAGCACTCGAGAAACAGGAACTCACGCTCCTCTACCAGCCCATCGTGGACACCCGCAAGAACGCGGTGATCAGTGTCGAGGCCCTGATGCTCTGGAATCATCCGACCATGGGTCTGGTACCCCCCGCAGAGTTTATTCCCCTGGCCGAGGACTCCGGACTCATCGTCCCCATCGGCGAGTGGGTTATCCGGACGGCACTCCGGAAACTCAGGGACTGCCATAATGCCGGGCACCCGGACTTGCGGATCGCCGTCAACCTGTCGCCGACGCAGTTGTCTCGTCCCGGACTTGTCAGTGTTATCGAGCAATCCATCGATGAATTTCAGATCAATCCCTGCAGGGTTGATTTCGAGATCACCGAGAGTGTGGCCATGCAGAATCTGGATACCGCGAGCGTGACGCTGGAAAAACTCAAGGGCCTGGGGGTCTCCATCACGCTGGATGACTTTGGCACCGGTTATTCCTCGCTCAGTCACCTGAATTCCCTGCCGATCGACACCATAAAGATCGGCCAGTCGTTTGTCAGGAACATCCCCGAAAGCATGGGCGACATGTCGATCGCGCAGGCCATCATCGCCATGGCCAACAGCCTGGACCTGTCACTTATCGCGGAGGGCGTGGAGCATATCAAGCAAATGAACTTCTTCAGGCAACAGGGCATCCACGTCATTCAGGGATACCTCTTCAGCAAGCCTGTGCCGGAGGAGGAACTGATGGAAATGCTTGGGAGCCACAGCACCCGGTTCCCTCTGGACGTCGTCAAATAGCCTGCCGGCCGGCATTACTCGAAGATCTGTTGTTTCACTGACCCGGCTGTTGCCGCCGGTGACACGGCCACCGGCAGTAGGCCGGGCCGGGCAACCGGGCTCTGCAGCACCGGGCTGTAGTGGAACAGCGGGTACCCTACAGCACCGAAATCCGAGGGCGGGGGTGGTCGAACAAAATGATGGTTGCGCTGCTTGCTGCCGCCACCCGTACCAACCGAAAAGCAGAAGAAGGCCTGCACAAGCGACGACCACATCAGGGCGGTAATCACCAGCAATACTATCGGCAGCTTATTCGCCATCAGATTCATGCCCGGATCTACATCAGTCTGTAGGGTTCCTCGTCACCGAGATTGAGTAGCCGGCCCACTATCCCCAGGGCCTCGTCGGCGAATGCATCGAGGTCTTGCCAGGCGCTTGATGAACCGATCACCTCGGCGCCACCCTGCATGACAATACGCATATTATAGTCACTGCTCCCCTGACCTGCCGTGCGATCGCGCTCCGCGGTGATATAGACCCCCGGTTCCGGATCAGTGCCCCTGATAACCGCCATGATATAACGATAGCTTTTATCGTCGTTGCTCTCTATGTCACTCAGTATGACCATACTGAACTCACCGTATTTATAGCGCCGCCTGGGTACCGCGGTGACGATTCCTGGCTTGATCATGGCTGCCGGACCTTGTACTTATTGAATGTACCTATGATGATTACCCATCCACCGGCAAGGTGCAATCCGCCCGACCGTCATCTACACTGCAAATCTGAATAGTCAACTGGATGCACACCGGTAATTGCCGTCATGAGTGAACGGATCTGTCCCTTCAGTGCCACACTGGTGCAGGAGGATTTTGGTTGCCCCAATGCCAATCCAATTGTGCGCCGGGGTGGTGCGGAGATCGCCTGCACGGCGGCGCAGGCCCACGCACGCTGCAAGAACCTTTTCCAGAGACTCAAGGATGCCGCACTGCCGGAATTCGGGGTAGAGGATGACTTGCTGAAGATGCCGCACAGTGTGCTGGTCAAGGTCCAGTACGGCGGACTGCTCGGCCTGCAACGCAGCCTGGATTCATCCGCCGGGCCAGGCTCTGCCGTTGACGATATCGACAGCCTGGTGGCCGCCGCGGTCGAACGCTTCGGCTCCGTTGACACGATCCCCTGTGCCGATTTCTGCGACACCATCGTCAGCTACAAGCTGCCCGGGCGCCGCAAAAGAAAAAAGTCATAAAACGGTTATTCAGCACCTGCTGCCTTGGTAGCGGTGTGATGTCAGTCCGTGCGTTCTGATTCACGCCAGGCGAATGAACAATCGAGATGGGTGCGGACGGCGATCAGGCCGCTCAGCCCATCTTCGATCATGATATCCATGGGACGGCGGCGGCGGAGTCGTTTGCAGGGCTGCTTCAGCCATAGCGTTCCGATGCTGGCATTGCGCGGGAAGGTGGTGCGCAGGGCATCGGCAATCCCCAGCAGGTGTTCGACCCGTTTCAGTACATCCGGATCGTCGGGCAGGGGGGTGTCCTCATGGTAACGGCGCAACATCCGGGTGGGTGTTCCATCGGGCAGGGCCAGCACATTCACCTGGTCGGAGGGCTTGACACCCCAGTCATCCAGCATATTGACCACCATGCGGCCCAAATCTATACGGTCATCCTGTGTCAGTCCGGCCATGTGCAAAACACCTTGATCACGCCAATAAGAATCGATTTCAGCGCATATTCTAGCATGGCGACCGGCCGGACACGCGGGAGTCACCCGTGCAGGATGTCACTGCCGGCCTTAAAAACCCTTTATAATTTCCGCTTATTCATTACTAAAACACCCATGTCGTCACTCAGCCTGCTTTTCTGCATCGGTATCCTGGTCTGGCTCTGGCTGGTCAGCCTGAAATGCCGGGACATCGCTGTTCGGACGGCACGTGCCTCCTGTGCACACCAGGGCCTGCAGTTTCTCGACGGCACGGTTTCACTAAGGAGCATCAGGCCCTATTACATGAATGCTGATGATCTCGGTTTCAAGCGCACCTATCTATTCGACTACAGTGGCGACGGGATCTCGCGCCAGACCGCGTGTATCGTGCTCCACAATACGCGCGTGACCAGCGTCATTTTCGAGGAAAGCCGCAATGAGCGACACGATCAGGCGCTTTGAAAAGGAGCTCGAACGTGACGGTCAGGACTACCGCCATGTCGACCGCCCCGGGGACGGGCGTGCGCACATCCGGTTTACGGGCAGCTTCCATGGGGATGAGGTGATATGGGATGCCGTGATCGTCACCCTGGCCCACGACTACCGCGAACACCATCCGGCCGGGGAAAAATCCGCCGCGGATTTTTCACTGCCCCAGTTCATCGAGGTGGGCGCAGCGGCAAACGGCATGCGGAAACTCAAGGTGGGACTGAATGTGCCCCGCATCGATGAGGCGACACTGCGCAAAACCATTATTATGATCAGGAATTACAAGCGACTGCACAGCGGCCGGCATGAATACGAACCATCTTGGAAACCGGCATAACGACATTGTTATAATCGCCGGAATATCACCGCATCACACCTTACATCAACGGACCAACACCATGCCCTACTACTATATATACAAAATCACACCCGGTGAAACGGAAACCGCCAAGTCCCTCGAACTGATCAGGGAATACGAAAAATACCAGGATGCCAAGAAGGAGGTGAGGGCGATGCGGGCCGAGCAAGCGGCAGACAGCAACCATCAATACAAGATTATTTTTGCAGACAGCCAGACCGAAGCCGAGGAACAGCTGCTCGAACACCGCGAGCAGCCCATCGTCAAGGAATGGGAAAAATAACCTTGGCCGGATCCAACGACACCCTCGCCTGATGCCTGAATGACGATGGAAGAGCAGGAATACAAGGACACCTACCATGCCATCAATCAGCGGCGTTGCGTGTTCGAAAAGGCCATTAATGCGCGCCGCTGCGCCTGCGTACAGTCCGCGCGTTTCTGCCTGGCAGACCGTGAGGGTGTTGCCTGCAAGTCGAATGCCGGCAACGAGATGTGCACCGAGCTGCTCGATACGTTGCGCCGCAATGCACGCTTCTCCCTGCACCTCAAGCACGCCGATGGCCCCCTGCCCCATGCCAAGGAAATCCGCGTACAAGTCGGCGGAATGCTGGGACTGCAACGACTTATAGACCCTGACGTCGACACCATCGACAAGGTGGACAATATCTATGCACTGACCAAGGCGGCATTTGCACGTTATGAGCGTCTGCAGGGTCTTCCCCTGGACCGGATTATGCAAGCCATCGTCAGTTTCCAGGGCCGCAGGAAATCCAGTCGCCCCTGAAAATACCCTTCCTGAGTAACCGGTCACAGAATCCGGCTGCCTTTGGGGTTTATATAGAGGTATATGGACTCCCGGTATCCCTGATGCATAGAATCTTCTTACTCGCCGCCGTGATCGCCATGCTGGCAGCGCCCTTGTGCAAGGCCGAACCCGGTCCGGACACGGGCTCTGTCAAGCGCGCCAACTTTTCCAGCGCGATTCATGACCGCGAGCCCGAGGACAACCTGACGGAACTGGTCGGAAATACCGAGCAGGTCTATTTCTTTACCGAACTCAGGGATCTGACTGGCCAGGTTGTCGTGCACAGCTGGGAATACCAGGGCGAGACTGTGGCCGAGGTGCGTTTCAAGGTATCCGGTCCACGCTGGCGCGTCTGGTCAAGCAAGACACTGACACCTGAGATGCAGGGTACCTGGACCGTGCTGGTCCTGAATACGGCGGGTGAAATACTGGCCGAGAAGGCCCTTGATTATAATCCCCTTGACCCGGCCCTCTGACCGACCTTCCTGCTGCCGCTCAATCCGCCCAGCGAATCTCCCGAGCCGTCATGCTGCCGATGATGGTATCGTGCAGGGAATCCGGCATGTCCGAACGGGTTTCGGATTCGGGAACCCTCCCCCCCATGATTTCTGCCTTTAACTGCGGGTACAAGGGTCTGCGGTCCGGATCGGCATAGCCCGCAGGATAAGTCGGCTGATTGGTATCCAGGTTGTACTTGTCCGTTGCACCCAGAGTGTGCAGCAGTTCATGGGCAATCACCACGTTAGTCCTTTGTGCATAATCCCGGCTGGTGAAGGCATTGACGACGCCAACCAGTCCCTTCTGCAAACCCAGGGAATGGGCCAGTCGATTGCGCCACTGGGAATCGTAGAACTTTACGTATATACGGATATCCGCGGGTGGGCCGTCGTAGCGCCAGCGGGCACGCATTACCCAGTAACGCAGTTGCAGGCTCCACAGCGCAACCGAAAATATATTTCGCTCATCCGGCGGTATCGGTGGAATCTCATGGACCTCCGGGCCAAGCCTGACATCCACCAGCCTGTCACCCGGCAGGCCATAGCGATCTGCCTCGCGGGCAATGAAATCGCGGATCGGCAAGAAGGTTTCGGGCGCCAGATTTCCAATATAAGCGGAGGTGCTGTCGCGGCTGTCACCATTGATCGGATAGACCACAACCCATAGCGGATCATCCCAGTCTGTTGTGCGCGCCTTGGTCAGCCAGGCGTCCACAGCCACAACCAGCAGAATGAACAGCAGCACAAGAATCCTGAGCTGCCGGAAAAGCCCGCGGGACGCCATAAATCAGAACGCCAGGGGGTTAATACCGGCTTCAGGGAAGGCGTACGGTAATGGAGTCGCGCACCACCGGAGACAATATCTGGATATCAGCACCATTCACCTTCGAATAGCGGCGTACCTGGAAATAGACAACCTTTCGACCACCACCCGGACTGAGTTCAAGTGCGGGCTTGGGGATATACGACTGCCAGCCGGCACCCCTGAAGTCAGGGTTCTCGCTGGCCCGGTAATCTGTGGGATGACCCTCCAGGGCGTGATTCAGAAACACATACCGGCTGGCGGTAATCGCAGCCCCGTTGTTGATGCTGAGATTCCGCACCTGCAGGCCACCAGCGGACCCGCTACCGGAGTCACGCACGTCCAGTTCGCATTTCGGTCCACCCCCACCGGTGGGCAGGGACACAACCAGGAGCCGCTCCATATTGGAAGTAATCAGTGCTTCCTGCTGCCCCAGGAAGCCCGCCTTCGATGCAATGACATTCAGCGGGGCACGCGGAAGATCCCGGAATACAGCGTAGCCATCGTGATTGGTGCTGACTGCGCCAAATTGTGTCGGATTCGCCTGTGTACCCACACACACGGAGACACCCGCCAGTGGCGCCTGCCCTCCCCGTTCGAACACCCGCACCCTCAGATCAGCGGCTGAAACCGGTGCCACCAGGAGGATAGACAGGAACAGCATAAACAACAGCAGCAAAGAGCTGTCACGCCATGCAGCTGTACCAGAGCCATGCTGCCGAGGCAGTACCAGGGTGGAGTAAGGCTTGACCGTCATATTTTCCCTGCTTCCCCGACTGACAGAACAGTCCGGGTTCTCGTATTACCCACTCTAAACAAGTTTCGGATCATGCGTCAATGTTTTGATCCTCGTCGAAGGCCTGCAAGCAGCCCTTCAGGGCCGATTCTTCGATGGGAAACGCCAGTGCCGCATCCACTGGCAGACGGGCGCGGAGTTTTTCGAACTGGGGCTGGTATTCCTTGTCGTAGAAAACGATCACCCGGACACCCGGCAAGCGCTGCACCACGGCCATTAATGACTCGAGGCTGCTGGTACGGTCACGAAAATCAGACTGGAAATTGAATTCCGCTACGATGAGATCGGGCCGCCTCTTTTTGAGGAAACCGATGGCCTTGCGCATGGAATGCTCGACGGCCACCTCATAACCGAAGCTTGCATACAGGGGAGCGAAATTCGCATAGCCCCCGAGCTCCACAATCGATAACAGCAATTGTTTCCCCGAAGTGCCCATCCCGGCAATCATACCGTCCACAGCGGCGTGAAACGGCCTGAATCACCCACCTCCTGCCACTGGATACCCCTTTATCTGACTGAATCCTGTTGCATCGGGCCCGGCGATATCCACTATAGACATTATATCTTACTGTTTAATAAGGGTTTATAAATTATTTCTAGGTATTTTACTATTTTATTATTTTAGTGGTTGCTTATTTAAGAGTTTGCTAATACTATAGTTCCCGTCATTGCAAAGACTTTCAAACCACTTTATTCAACTTTTTTGGAGAACTACAACATGAAAACGATTGCTACTCTGATTTCTGCCGCCACCCTGGCAGTGGCTTCTACCGCCGCTTCCGCCTGGGGTCCTTTTGGTAACGGTTACGACGGCTACAACAACGGTTACGGCGACGGCTACGGTGACTTCGATGGCGGGTTCAGCATGAACTTCAGCGGTCGCGGTTCCGGTCGCGGTCACGGTCGTGGCTATGGCCGTGGCTATGGCCGTGGCTACGGTTACGACGCCCCGTACTACGGCTATGCGCCTTACGGTGTTGCGCCTTACGGTGCCGCCCCTTACGGGTTTGCCCCGGTAGCTGCTCCGGTTGCCCCTCAGGCAGCTGACACCGAAAGCAAGTAAGACACCCTTACTCGCCGGAAAAGCCAAACGGGGGCGACTCTTGAGAGTCGCCCCCGTTTTTTTTGCACTCCAGACGGCAATCCCGCTACTCGGGGGGCATATCATCCAGGTTCACGTGGCATAGCACGGAACGCATCGTGCCAATCAGCTCCAGCAGCTGCTCATTGCGCACCCGGTAATAGATTCGGTTTGCATCACGCCGTGATGTAACGATGTTCTTGTTGCGCAGCTGGTCGAGGTGTTGTGACACATTACTCTGCGATGTCCCTATCTTCTCGACGATTTCCCCGACGGACATTTCGTTGTCGCGCAGTGTGCAGAGGATCTTCCAGCGCAGGGGATGTCCCATCGCCTTCAGTGCATCCGCAGTTAACGTGATGTCCTCTTCAGGTGTCTTGTCCGGTACCGAGTCTTCCATTTAACACTCCACAAATAGTCTGCCACACAGTTTACCGGGCAGGGCGCGGCTTGCAACTACCCTGCACTAACACGTGTATAGCCGGTCATATCCTTGGCAATGCATATGATATCAGTTATTTCATCGCTATCATTCTTGATGGCCGTCCTTGAAAACAGGATGGGCACGCGGCGCCGGTCCCTGGCGATAAAACTGGCCTCGATACTGCTGATCGTTCCCGTCCTGATCAGGGCCTCCAGCCAGATCCCCATGAAGGCATTTGCCTGTTCCTGCTCTTCTTCCTCGAAGACATCCCCGATGGACATGCCGAAGAGGTCGTCCTGGTCATAACCGAGCATCCTGCAGGCAGTCGGATTGGCGGCCTTTATCTTGCCCGAGGGATCCAGCAACAACAGGGCCTCGCCCATATTGCCGATGACATTTTCCAGGTAGCTCTTGGCCTGCTGCAGTTCCTGTGTGCGCTCTGTCACCAGCGCCTCGAGCTGCCGGTTCATGTCACGCTCTTTTTCTATGAGCCGGAGATAGGTACTGATCTTGTTGATCAGCTGGTTGTCATCGATAGGCTTGAGCAGGTAGTCTGCCGCGCCCACCTCATATCCCTTCTTCTGGAATTCGTCGGTTTTGTAGGCCGCAGTCAGGAAAATGATCGGGATGTCCCTGGTCTTTTTCCGGACCTTGAGCATGGAAGCCGTCTGAAAACCGTCCATTTCCGGCATCTGTATATCGAGCACAATCAAGTCGATACGCGGGTCATTAAGGGCAATATCAAGGGCCGCCTGACCGGAGCCAGCCTCGAGCACCTCCACGTCCATGTACTTGCTGATCAGGGCATGCAGTGTGTACAGGTTATTCTCATTGTCATCGACAATCAGGATCCGAAATCCGGTATAGCGCTTCACTGCCCACCTCCGCTGTGTTCTCCCTGCGCAGCGCGCCCGCCGGTCCCTGTGAGGTATTTATCCAGCAATGTCTTCAGCTCCATGAGCTCGATGGGCTTGACCAGATGATCGTTGGCGCCCGCTGCAAGGCAATCCCTCAGATCCTCCTCGCCGGCTCGCGCCGTCAGTGCAATCACCGGAAGCCCGGTATAGGCGGGCTTGCTGCGGATCTCCTGTGCCACTTCAAGGCCATTCAGTTCAGGCATCATTATATCCAACAGTACGATATCAAAGTTACCCTCGGTTTCCAGTGTCTCCAGCGCCTCCCGACCGTCACCGGCTGCCATGACCTGTATACCCCAGCGCTCCAGCACCGGGGTCAGGGCCAGCAGGTTGCGCACATCGTCGTCCACCAGCAGCGCCCGGGCACCCGCGTAATCCGCCACGGGAAGGGTTGCCTGTTGTTCTCCGGTTCCCGCTTCTGCCGGCGATACTGGCCTGTCGCCCTCCCTGCCAGCCGGCGGCATGTGTTCGGGCAGGAGCAGGGAGAAGGTCGCCCCCTGCCCCGGCCGGCTCTCGAGGCGGATGTCACCCCCCATGAGGAGGGCGAGGTCACGGCTGATCGTCAGCCCGAGCCCGGTACCACCGAAACGGCGGCTTGTTGATCCGTCTGCCTGCTTGAAGGCCTCAAATATAACCCGCTGCTTGTCTTCAGGTATGCCGATCCCGGTATCGGCCACGCTGATGCAGACTGCAAATTCCCCGCCAGACTGCCCGGCGTATTCTTGCAAGTGTATCCTGGCCCCGCCACGGTCAGTGAACTTCACCGCATTGGAGAGGAAATTGATCAGGATCTGGCGCAGTTTTTCCTTGTCAGTCTCGATGAACTCAAGCGCGCCCTCGTCGATGTCAATCGTGAGGGTGAGCCCCTTCTCGTCGTATTGTGGCTTGAGCAGTTGCCGAATTTCGTCCAGCAGCCGGTACAGGCTGACGCGTTCCGGGTGCAGGGACATCTGACGCGCCTCGATACGCGACAGGTCGAGAATGTTGTCAATCAGCGCCTTGAGATCATTACCGGCCGCATGAATCACCCGCGCTTGCTTGAGGTCCTCATCAGACTGTCGCTCCTTGCTGTCATCGGCCAGCATCTTGGAGAGCAGCAGGATCGAATTCAATGGCGTGCGCAGCTCGTGACTGACATTGGCGAGAAACTCCGACTTGTAACGGTTGGACTCTTCCAGTTCGGCGGCGTAGTCACGCAGGGCCTTGCTGTGTTCGGAATGCCTGATGGACAGGCGGGTGAGGTTGTCGCCCAGGGCATGAAGTTCCTCCGGCCGCCGCCAGGTAAAGTTGACCGGCTCATCGCGTTCCATCACCTGAGAAATCCCCTCAGTCAGTTCGCGCCCCAGGCGTTCGGTGCGCAGCGCGATCAGTCGCGCCACAATAAACACGACAATCAGCAGACCGAGCACGATGGTCACAACGCGAACTTCAATTGCATGACGGAGTTTCGTGATCGGTGAGGGGTCGACACTGCGACCGACCCACAAGGGGCCGGAATCCTCGGTGATAAAGAGTGGCACCCAGAGCACCTGCTGTTCATCCTTCTCCCATAGCGCCAGTTCGCTCTTGCTGAAGATTTCCGCCAGCCCCGGGAAGTCATCGAAGGCCGAGAAGGGTGCCGATTCCGACTCGTCCTGCGCCAGGTACGTGCCGTCATTCTGTACCCAGAACACGCCCTGGTAGGCGTTGGCGAGACCGCCGATATCCAGGTAGGCAATAACAACGCCCAGCTTACTGGCCGCGCCTTCAGGTTCGGGTGCAGCCGCACCTTCAGATTCGGGTTCGGCTGCAGCCGCGGCGTAGACCGGGCTGACGAGACCGAGCTGCATGAACGTGTGGGGCGCGTCCTCGTCTGCTTCGTAATTGAAGATAATCGGTCCTGTCAATACACCGCCGGGTTGAAGCTGCAACCCGGCCTCGATGAATTGTGGGTTGCTATAGGCGGCCTTGTCATCGCGCGGCGCCACTCTAGCGGAAACACGGCCCTTTTCAAGCCAGTACTGGACCTGACCGTGTTCATCCAGAAACAGGATCCGGACAACATCGAGCTGGTCCAGGAGTAATTGATTGAGCCAATCCACGTACCGTGAACGGGCTGCATCCAGGTCACTGGCTGTCGGTCGCCCCCTGTCGGCAGGCAGCATGCCGGGCTCCGGGAACTTGGCAAGCAGCCGGACCGTCTCATGGCGCCGTGCGATATGCTGGTCGAGGTCGCTGAATCCTTCCCGCAGGTTCTGTATGTAGGCCTTGTGATAGAGCAGTTCAAGCCGGCCGAATATCAGCGGCACATTGATCAGGATGGCCGCAAAAAGGGGAACCAGTCCGAAGAGAAACAGGAACAACGAGATCTGTGTACGCAGCTTCATTGATTATCAACAGCAGACTTGCCGAGTCATGCAAATTCCTACTCTATCATGGCTCGCAGCACTCCGCCTGCCCATGAAGTGGCCACACCATCGCCATAGAAGGCTCATCACGATGCGGAGGCCAAGGGAGTCCGGAACTGGCAATATCAGGAGGGTCTGCAACCAGCGAAGATAAGCCGCAGGACCACGGCTGGCCGCGGACAGTATGGCATCGAGATTATGCTTGCAGGATCAGTCGAGATAGCGTGACTGCCATTCCAGATACTTGCCGTGAACGTATTCCGTGTAGGCAGCCTTGTCGGCAAATCGGCCCGGGTCGATGGAGTCGTAGACATAGTAATTCGCCCGCCTGTTTTGTGTTGTCGACATATGCCAAAGCTTGTGCAACAGGGTCTGGGGTGCACGCCATTCGAAGTCATCCTGTGCTTCGTAATGCAGGAACACGGGAAGGATAGGAATGCCGGTGCGCAGCGAGATATCAAAGGCGCCATAGCGGAACGATTCAAAGATGCGCCGCCCCTTGCATCCCCCTTCGGGATAGAGCGCGATATTTTTCCCCTCCACCAGTGCCTGCTCGATCTCTGTGGCGGCCTGATTGCGGGATTCGCGCGACTCCCGGTGTACATACAGGGAACCTGCAGCCCAGCTGACCCGTCCGACGATCCACCAGTCCTTTACCTCGATCTTTGCCAGGGAATGGACCGGAAACAGCGCTGGAATGCCGATGTCCTCGAATGCCGAAGGGTGGTTCGCGATCAGGATATAACGCTCGGGCAGGGGAAGCGTATTTTTCTGATGCAGCCGCAGCTCAACTCCCAGGGCACGCACAAAGCTGCGACACCAGAAACGAAACAGTGAAAAGTAAAAGGGCCTGAGTGCCCTGGGCAGATAGGACAATACATACAGGGTGGCAGTGAATACCGCCAGTTCCAGCACGTTGATCACCCGCCAGAGCAGCACGGCAACAAATCGAATCACATTCCACCCCCGTTACGGACCGCTACAGCCGCTCTGTGTGGGCCCTGCTGTCCGCTTTTTTAATTTATAACGCAGGTAATTATGATAATCCAACAGAAACACCCGCGCACACGGACTGCGCAGCTGACATCATGCAGCACCAGCGATGCCAGCCGCTGGACCGGACAGAGGCAGTGGTGCGGGAACTGCCATGTCAGCATGGTACTCGCGGCCGGGAACTTCGACTGCCGGCTCATATCTAATTTCAAGGCACGCGCAAACCCGGTACCGTGTGTATGGAAGGAAAACGACCGGGCAGGAGGACCCCCTCATGAAGGCCATATGGAATGATGAGGTGATCGCAGAGAGTGCGGCGACCCTCACAGTCGAGGGCAACCACTACTTCCCGCCAGACTCGGTCCGGCGTGAATACCTGGAAGCCAGCGCGACACACACCACATGCCCCTGGAAGGGCGTGGCCTCCTACCTGAACATCGTCGTCGCGGGCCGAACCAATCCAGATGCGGCCTGGTATTACCCGGAACCGAAACCGGCGGCCCACGACATCAAGGATTATGTGGCCTTCTGGAAGGGTGTCGACATCGTACCTTCTTAGGAGCCATGCTCGCCTAGGTGAGGTTGGCCAGCAGGTTGACGATTACATTCGCGTCGAGCACGTCCAGGCCATGTTCCCTGGGAATCAAGATGCGCGATGACTTGCCACGCAATACCGGTACGTTGTTCATGTCCTGGCTGTAACCCGGCACAACAAAGTCACCTAACTGGACAGCATCCTTGCCACGTACGATGGAAAAATACTGGATGTCGGGATGTGGTTCGTTATTCAGCCAGAACAGCAGGCTGCCCGGCCGCGGGCGCACCAGGTCCACGTAGAGGCTGCGTGAACGCATGGCCGTGTCATAGGTCTCGCCACCCAGGATATCGGTCACAATCGAGAACGGGAACGGGATATCGGTCGCGTCCAGCGCCTGCTCGGCACGGTAGGTGCCAAGGTGTGGCGTGGCGATGGTAATCAGGGCCTTGACGTTGTGTACCGGACTCCGCACCAGTGCCGCGCGTGCCACCACTCCGCCAGCCGAATGCCCCACTATGATGATCGATTCACCGGCATGTGTTTGACTGACAGTTTGCAGGACCTGGCGCAGTTGGAAGGCCTGCACCAGTACGGGCGCCTCGGAGGGCAGGTCAACCGTATAAAACTTGTGTCCCGCGCCCCCGCTCTTCATCGGGACCAACTGGACCCCGGCCGGACCGGCGGCATACACACCCGCACGCTGCCAGCCATTGCGCCCCAGAACGGCTGAGATCCCGCTCGCATCCCAGGACTGTGCGCCGCTCAGGTAGCCGTGTACCAGCACCAGCACGTCAGCGCGCGCGGCCGGATTGAACAGCCCCGCAACGATTAACAACAATGTGATCATTCCCTTATTCATTGGTGTACCTCGCTCGAATCGATGGAATTACTGGACGGTAAAAAACGGGGGTGACTCGCAAGAGTCGCCCCCGTTTGGCTTTTCCGGCAAGCAAGGGTGTCTTACTTGCTTTCGGTGGTCGCGGCCTGAGGGGCCACCGGAGCAACTACCGGGGCATACCCGTAAGGCGCGACACCGTAAGGTGCATAGCCGTAATACGGGGCGTCGTAGCCGTAGCCATAACCCCGGCCGTGGCCACGACCGGAACCGCGACCGCTGAAGTTCATGCTGAAGCCGCCGTCAAAGTCGCCGTCGCCCCAACCATTGCCCCAACCGTCGTTGTAGCCATTGTAACCGTTACCGAAAGGTCCCCAGGCGGTAGCGGCGCTAGAAGCAACTGCCAGGGTGGCGGCAGAGATCAAAGTAACTATTGTTTTCATGATGTGTACCTCCAGGAAAGAAAATGTTGAATAAAATGGTTCTCAATATCCTTACACTAACGATATTAAGTATATTAGTTATTAATTAAATTAGCTAGTACTAATTATTTCATCAGTCATTATTATCGGTTAATGCGGCATACACACAGATTCACAACTCGTCGTCTGACCGATTCCGGATACCCGCTGCGTATCTCTAATATACATTAGATATTATAGATAATTATATGATATTTAATATATATATTATCCATTACACCCGCGTGAAATGGCTACAATAACCGAATTTTCGAGTCATCAAGTCAAGATCAAAGACAATAAACACCGGGCCGCATGCGGAACCGGGTTCTGTCTTATTTATTCAATTACAGTTGCTTACTTAGAAGTAAGTGCAACGTAAATGGCCCACATGCGGGCAGCAGCATGCTTACGGGAGTGACCACTAAAAAAAAACTAAATCACCATTCGAATATTCCAAAATTAAGCAGATCCGATATACGCGATTTTTCAGCCACCTACGCTTACACCCTCATTTCTAACGAAAAATCGCGTCAATCTATTGTGGTTGACAGGTCTTGCGGATGGGAGCGTAATCGTAATCGTCATTGGTCATGTCTTGCTAGGAGGAACGATCGCCTTGGAAAACATTAATCTTGATGTTGAAGAGTTATCGTACCTGGATAAGATTGAACAGGCACAACGCTTCGAAGAAGCAGAGCGCCGGATCGATGAAGTCCAACGTGCTGCACCCAGCGATCCGCATTATCAGCATTGGGTCGATACACAACGACAATACCTCATGGAAATGCAGCAATTGATATTCGAGTGTTAGCCCAAACCAACCTCCTTTACTCCCGCTCTCGCAGCGGGTTTTTTTTGGGCGCATCGCGAACCTAGCCCGACCCATCCGCTGTGGACTCCATTAGAATAGGCCTTCGTCCGGGACAAGTGGCACACTGCCATGCGCGTTCAATTAATTGCAGAACTATTAATGCTACTGGTGGTCGCCAACGGGACACCGGTGATCATCGGGATCCTGCTGGGAACACGTCTCGACTGGCCGCTGGACGGGAACCACCGCTTCCTGGACGGCAGGCCCCTGCTGGGCCCCTCCAAGACCATCCGCGGTATTATCGGTGCCGTCATGGCAACCGCCCTGCTGGCCCCCCTGCTTGGCCTGGCGCCAACCCGGGGGGCGGCCTTCGGACTCCTGGCCATGGCAGGTGACCTGCTCTCCAGCTTCATCAAGCGGCGCCTGCAGATCGCACCGAGCCAATCGGCACCCTTGCTTGATCAGTTACCCGAGACGCTGATACCGCTGGGGGTCATGCACCCGTTGCTGGGCGCGACGGCCGTGGAAGTGCTGCTGGCCGTCCTCATCTTCATGGCAATCGACCTGATATTCTCGCACCTGCACGAACGGCGAGAACTCTAGCCGGATCAGGTGTGAGCGCTGTGTAGTTGATGCAAGGTGATTTCCGGCGGGCAGTTCAGCCGGACGTCCACAATACAGGCCCCGGAGCCGGCAGAAGTGTAACCGTTCAGTTGATTATAGCTCCAGGCGCCGGAACAGAAGTCACGCGGGCAGCGGGCATTACACATCAGTGGACGGCCGCCGGGAAGGCAGATCTGCCCGCCGTGGGTGTGGCCGCAGAGCATGACATCGAAGTCCGCATGAGCGGCATGCTGGTAGATCTCGGGGGAATGGGCCAGCAGGATGGAGACACCGCCATCTGGAATTGGATCGGCGGCCTTCTCCAGGTTATCGGCCCGGTAATAGTGGGGATCATCGATACCGGCGAGATACAGCCTGTCGGCGCCGCGCTCGATAATTGCGTGCTCATTCAACAGCATTTGGATATTCATGGCTTCCAGTCCGGGCACCATCTGGATGGTGTCGTGGTTGCCCAGTATCCCGTAGACCGTGCCGTTCAAGTGCTGGCGGACCTGCTGCATCCCCTCGATTGCCGCCTGATAGGACCCGAAGGTGTCAGCCCGGAAATCCCCCGTCAGTACGCACAGGTCATACTCAATCCCGGTAATGGCCTCGATCAGGGCCTGCGGAAAATCGCTTGCCATGTCCAAGTGCAGGTCCGAGATCTGCAGGATGGTATAGCCCTTGAATGCCGGCGGCAGCCCGGGCAGGACGATGGTGTTATGCCGTAGCTGAATCCTGCGGGCATTACGCTTGCCGCGCCCGTGCAGCAGGAACAGTCGCAGGCCGTTCCTGATGACGGAATGGATGGAATACCAGTTCTCGATATGAAAAAAAGTCCGCCCCTGGCCGAATACCCTGCTTTCGTAGTCCTTCTCGATCCCGAGCCGCTGTTGCAAATGAACCTTGCCAACCCGTTGCTGCAGCAGCTCGAGCATCGCCGAATCGATAGGACTGGAGGTCATAGTAGTATCATGGATGAATAGGTGCGCGAATTCCCCGTTCTTTAATTGTCATCCCGGACGGACTATTTTACAAACTTGCGGTCAGGACATAGCGTCGAGAGCCGGATTTGTGATAAAAAACCGCCTTAGCCAGGTTTGCAGCACGCCTGATCGACATATAGCGTCACTAACGGCATCCGACGGAGGTTGGCCATGAATCTGGAGAAGGTATTCTTTGCATTTTTCATCGTCCTGTCATTGACCCTGAATTTCGGCTTCTTCGTCGGCGATCTGGACGATCCCAACCACCATAATGTCTACGAGTTGTTTGCCGCCCTGGTCGTGAGCCTGATTGCCACTATCATGAAGTTCGGAGATCGCGCCCATATCGGCGCTGTACTGCTGGCCACCAGCCTGGTCGCCGACCTCCAGCTTATTGCGGCAGTGATCGTCTGGGGGATTTTCGTCTATGCAATCGACACCGGGCTGACGCCGATGGTAATGGCCAGCATCGTGTCCCTGTCCGGTGGCGCCCTGCTGGCCAATATCATATCCGTGGTCATCCTGGTCACTGAGACCGTCATGTTTCGCCGCTGAGCCTTACTGGCCCGGCTACCATGCACAATATCATCTACCTGCTGCTGCGGCGTATGCGCGCACCACTGATCGTGGTGATCCTGGCCTATGCCATTTCGATTCTGGGACTGGTTCTGATTCCCGGTGTTGACGACCAGGGCAATCCCTGGCGCATGGACTTTTTCCATGCCTTCTATTTCATCAGCTTCACGGGCTCGACGATCGGCTTCGGTGAGATCCCCTACCCGTTCACTGATGCACAACGGCTGTGGACCACCATCGCCATGTACACCACGGTACTTTCCTGGCTGTACGCCATCGGTTCGCTGTTTGCCCTGATCCAGGACCGCGCCTTCCGCAATCTCGTTGATTACTCGGGCTTCACCCGCAGTGTCCGCGGTATCAAGGAGCCCTTCTACCTGGTGTGCGGGCTGGGAGATGCGGGACGCCTGGTGGTACGCGAACTGGCCGCGCGTGGCATACGCAGCGTGGTGATCGAGCAGAGCGAGAGCAAGCTGAATGGACTCCAGCTCGAGGACCTGCCGGTCTATATCCCCGGCCTGTGCGCTGATGCATCGACAGCAGCCTCCCTGACCGCCGCCGGCCTGAAAAGCCCGTATTGCGCGGGAACCATCGCGGTCACCAACAGTGACCATATCAACCTTACTATAGCCATCACTAGCAAGCTGCTGTCGCCGAAGCTGCGGGTGATCTGCCGCGCGGAGACGCATGATGCCCAGGCCAACATGGCTTCATTCGGGACCGATTCCATCATCAATCCCTACGACAGCTTTGCCGAACGTTTTGCCATGATGTTCCAGTCATCCAGCATGTACCTCGTCTATGAATGGCTGACCAGCATCCGGGAGGCACCTCTCAGGGAATTCGCGGCACCGCCGAAGGGAAAATGGATCCTGTGCGGTTTCGGACGCTTCGGCAAAGCGGTGCAGAAGAGTCTGTCCTTCGAGGGCATTCGTACCGTCATTATCGAATCCGATTTCGCCAGGACCCGGGCGCCCGAAGGATCCATCGAGGGGCGTGGCACCGAGGCGATCACCCTGTACGAAGCGGACATCGACAATGCGGTTGGCATCATCGCCGGGACCGATGACGATGCCAACAACCTCTCGATAATCATCACCGCACTCGACCTCAACCGGGACCTGTTCACCGTCGCCCGCCAGAATCGCAGCCGCAACGATGCCATCTTCAATGCCGCAAACATCGATCTGGTGGTGGAGCCCGGCACCATCACCGGCCGCCGTATCGTCAATCAGATCACCACGCCCCTGCTGACCGATTTCCTGCGCCTGGCGCGGCAGCAGAATGACGAGTGGGCAAACGTGCTGGTCAGTCGGGTCGTCGGCATCCTAACCGACCGGCCGCCTGATTCCTGGATCCTGGTGGTCGGACACCGTCAGACCCCGGCGATTATCGAGGCCCTCAACAAGGGCTGCCCGATCAGCCTGGGGATGCTGTGCACCGATCCACGCGACCTTAGCGAATGCCTTCCCTGCGTGCCCCTGCTGCTCAAGCGCCAGTATGATGATTACCTGGTGCCCACAAATGACACCTTTCTGGAACCCGGCGACCAATTATTGTTCTGCGGCCGCAAGGGGGCGGAGACCCACATGCGCTGGAGCGCCAATGACTTCAATGCACTGAATTTTATCTGCACCGGTTTTGACAGCCCGTCCGGTTTCCTCTGGCGCCGGCTGTCCCGTCAAGGTGCCAACGAATAAATGGCATAGTAAATGCATGGGTTTTCATGCGCCCAGAGTATTCCGGCTGCCTCGGCGAGGCACAGGAAAAGACGGAGGTCTTGACATGAAAACCCTTGATATTCAGTTGATTACAGTTGGCTTGGAAAACGGCGAGCAAGGCGTCTTTATCGGCACGCCACTTATCTTCGAACACACCGACATGGATAACAGCCAGGTAGAAAACATCTGGTTTTCCAATGTCCAGGAGCTCCCCGACGACCTGACCCTGAAGCAGTTAATGGAACTGGTACAACAACAGCTCTGCGCCTGCGGGGCGACGGTCCAGTAGGCCCGGAACGTCAATATATTGACGTATTTACGCCATTCAGGCCTACGGGGACATCAATTTGACCCTGCGGGTATCGGCCCGACACCGGAACGGGTCGCCTGGGCAGCACGACAGCCTGCCGCCCGTGTGAATCCTAATGTATTCCACGGCGGTGATATCATAATGATACAAGCGAACGGGTAAGGATTTAGACGGACAAGCACATGGCCGATACACTCAATAAAAACAACAGCAGCCGCGCCTCAGGCAGCCAGGCCGAAGGTTCCGGCAAGCCCGCCAGTAAGCCATCGGAAACCGCAACCGCGCCTGATGCACGGCCACTCAGCGAGGCCGCCCTAAGTCAGCCGGAACTCTATATCAACCGCTACACCAGCCTGCTCGAGTTCAACCGCCGTGTGCTCGAGTACGCCAAGGACGCCTCGGTCCCGCTGCTCGAACGCCTCAAGTATCTATGCATCTCGAGCAGCAATCTGGATGAGTTCTTCGAGATACGTATCGCACTGTTGAAACAGCGCCTGGAGACT
Organism: uncultured Ectothiorhodospiraceae bacterium; assembly: GCA_947258545.1. Classification (GTDB taxonomy): domain Bacteria; phylum Pseudomonadota; class Gammaproteobacteria; order UBA9214; family UBA9214; genus CAMYJZ01. The sequence goes on along the minus strand of CAMYJI010000015.1, from coordinate 13,240 downwards.
GGCTCGGTCCATTCCGGCCCTGACAACAAGGGACCCTCTGAAGTCCTGAAGACCCTGTCCGGCAGAGCCCAGGAATTTGTCGACGAGCAATACCGCATACTCAACGCAGAACTCATCCCCGAACTGGCCGAGAACGACATCCGTTTCCTGAAACGCACGGAATGGAGCAAGTCCCAGGAGAAGTGGCTGCGCAGTTTCTTCAAGAAACAGCTGACCCCGGTTCTCAGCCCGGTCGGACTGGATCCGGCCCATCCCTTTCCGCGGGTGCTGAACAAGAGCCTCAATTTCATCGTGTCCCTCAAGGGCAAAGACGCCTTCGGGCGCGACTCCGCACTTGCGGTGGTCCAGGCACCGCGGGTGCTGCCGCGGGTCATCCAGTTACCGCACGAGGTATCCGACGGTCAGCGAAATGATTTCGTCTTCCTGTCATCAATCATCCATGCCTATGTAGACGACCTGTTTCCGGGCATGAAAAGCACCGGGTGCTACCAGTTCCGCGTCACCCGCAACAGTGACCTGTTTGTCGACGAGGAGGAAATCGAGGACCTGGCCAGGGCACTGGAGGGCGAGCTCAGCGCACGCCGCTATGGAGCAGCCGTACGCCTGGAGGTGGCCGACAACTGCCCCGAGACGCTGAGAAAATACCTGCTGCAGCAATTCGAACTCGGTCCCGATGATGTCTACCAGGCCAATGGCCCCGTCAACCTGAACCGGCTGCTGGCCGTCTACGACCTGGTCGACCGGGCAGAGATGAAGTACACGGGATTCATTTCAGGGCTGCCGACCAGGGTGGCGGGCAACAAGGACATCTTCGAGGCCATCAAGCAGGGCGATATACTGCTGCATCATCCGTATGAATCCTTCGTGCCGGTAATCGACCTGGTCAAACAGTCCGCCACCGACCCGGACGTGCTGGCCATCAAGCAGACCCTGTACCGCACCGGCCCCGACTCCGCCGTGGTCGATGCCCTGGTGGAAGCCGCCCGTGCCGGCAAGGAAGTCACCGTTGTTATCGAACTGCGGGCACGCTTCGACGAGGCCGAGAACATCGAGCTGGCGAACCGCCTCGACCAGGCGGGCGCCCACGTGGTGTACGGGGTCGTAGGCTACAAGACTCACGCAAAGATGCTGCTGGTCATTCGCAGGGGCCCGAAGAAATCCCTGCAGCGATTTGTCCACCTGGGCACCGGAAACTATCATCCGAGGACCGCACGACTGTACACGGACTACGGTCTACTGACCTGTGACCCGCTCATCGGAGAAGACGTGCACAATGTGTTCATGCAACTCACCAGCCTCGGCAAGGTCCCCAAGCTCAACAAGCTGCTCCAGTCACCCTTCACCCTGCATGCAAAGCTCATCGAGTGGATTGACCGGGAGGCACGGATCGCCGCAGAGGGTAAACCGGCACGTATCATAATCAAGATCAACTCGCTCACCGAGACCAGAGCGATCCAGGCGATGTACCACGCATCCCGGGCGGGCGTCAGAATCGACTTGGTGGTGCGCGGCATGTGCTGCCTGCGCCCGGGCATCCCCGGCGTGTCCGACAATATACGGGTACGTTCAATCATCGGGCGCTTCCTTGAGCATACCCGCGTCTACTATTTCCTCAACGATGGCAATGAAGCGCTTTACTGTGCCAGTGCCGACCTGATGGAGCGCAACATGTTCAAGCGTGTCGAGGTGGCGTTCCCGATCGAGAACGAGGAATCGAAAAAGCGCATTATGGAAGAGCTCGATACCTACCTGAACGACAACACCCAGACCTGGTTACTGGACCCGGAAGGAAACTATGTGCGCGCAAGCGTCGGTGGCAGAAAACCGGTCACCGCACAGAGAGTGTTATTGGACAGGCTGGCGGAATCCAGCTAGCAACTGCCAGCACCCCTACTTCAGGACCAGCTTGTAACCGATCGCGGACAGGTAGTCCGCCTCTGAAAGCAGGTCGGCCTTTGTCAACGGGTGCACGTCCAGCCACTCATCGGGCACCTCCAGCGCAATACTGCTTTTACCACCCTTGACCTCCATCGGGGGCAACTGCCTATCGACGCGCCCGCGGTTCAGTGTCACCGCGAGGCGCAGCAGGATCGCGAGTCGCAGCGCCTGGGTCTCCCAGCGTTCGGGCAGGACCTTGAAGTCAGCCAGCGGGAACTTGCGGCGCTGCGAACGCACCAGCTTGGCCATGAGCTGCTGTTCCTGCTGGGTGAAGCCGGGCAGATTGGCATTCACGATGATGTACTCGCCGTGTCTGTGATACTGGTTATACGCCACCATCATGCCGCATTCATGCAGGCGCGCCGCCCATAGCAGCATCTGCGCCAGCTCCTCATCTTCGAGCTTCCATGCCCCGGCGACGATCTCCAGCAACTGCCGGGCCGTTTCCTGCACACGTGCAGCCTGCTGCTCATCGACGGCACAGCGGGAGGCCAGTGCCTGCACACTGCGGTCGCGTACATCTTCGTGCTGTATCCGGCCCACCAGGTCACGCAGGAGGCCATCCCGTAACGCCCCGGCGGCCACCCGCATGGTGTCAATCCTGAGCACGCTGAATACGGCACGCAGGATGGCCACGCCGCCGGCTATCACGGGCCGGCGCGACTCGCTCAGGCCCTTGAGTTCGATCTTGTCGAGGTGCCCGGCATCGACCAGTGCATTCTTCAGCTGCTTCAGCGCCTGCCGGCTAATAATGCCCTCTTCATCGCACCAGCCGCATTCAAAGGCAATGCGCGCCGCCGATCGGATGGTCCCCGACGCGCCCAGGGCCGCATCCCACTGATCCGAGCGGTAACGCTTCTGTACCGGCTCCAGTTCCTGCTTGGCGACGGTCTCGGCATTCGCCATCGCCTTGGCCGTGATCCTTCCGTCTGCAAAGAATCGCTTACTCATGCTGACACAGCCCATAAAGAAACTGTTCACCTGCAGGGCTTCCGTCTGTTGCCCGATGATCAGTTCAGTGCTGCCCCCGCCAATATCGACCACCAGGCGGCGTTCGTCATCCTGGGCCATCGAGTGCGCCACACCGAGGTAAATGAGCCGCGCCTCTTCATCTCCGGAGATAATATCGATCGGGTGGCCCAGGGCATTTTCACCCTGGGCGAGAAAATCAGCGGCATTGTCTGCCGCCCGAAAGGTGTTGGTTCCCACTGCCCGCACATCTTCGGAGTCCAGATCTCGCAGACGTTGACCGAAACGGCGCAGGCAGGCAAGCGCACGCCACTGGGCATCGATTGAGAGGCGCCGCTTCTTGTCCAGCCCGTCAGCCAGCCGGACAGGCTCGCGAATACGGTCGGTGATGCGCAATACCCCGTTCTCGAGGCGGGCCACAATCATGTGAAAGCTGTTGGAACCCAGATCAACGGCGGCAACAACACTTGCAGCCTTTCTGCCGGCATTCATCTTGTTTGCGGAGCTGGCCAGAACTGAATTCCTTTTATCGGGCAGGTCACAACGACTAGGCTGAAGCAGGCGAGATCGTTTATCCTGCTACTGAATCTCACTGCAATTTGATAGTACGGGGTTTTACTGTACCTATACATTCTGTCGATGACAATACAACGGACATTACTGTTACTGCGTCACGCCAAGTCGGACTGGTCAACGACTGTAGCGGATGATTTCAGCCGGCCATTGTCCGGGCGTGGAAAACATGACAGTCCGCGCATGGGTCTGTGGATGCGGTCGCACGGGTTGCTGCCCGATAATGTGGTCAGCTCGCCTGCCACACGCGCGCGCCAGACCATCAAACGGGTATGTCGCGAACTCGGTATTGAATCTGCCGATATCAAATGGGATGAACGCCTCTACCTGGCAAGCCTGTCCGGACTGCTCGAGGTAATCGCTGACTGCCCGGTGAATACCGCCTGCCTGCTACTGGTTGCCCACAATCCGGGCCTGGAAACGCTGCTGCGCCATCTCGCCGGAGCGTCGGTGCCGGAACCCGCTGACGGCAAGCTCATGCCGACTGCAGCATTGGCAGTGCTGAATATCCGGGAAGACTGGCAGCACCTGCAGCAGGGCTCTGCACAGCTTACGGAGCTCGTACGGCCACGCAACCTGCCCACTTGACTGTCTGCGTCATCATCGCGACCTGGCTTGCGCAGTATGCCACACAGTCCTGTTCTGGCTTGTCACACGAATTGTTACTAATGAGTACGTTAGTAAGCAGACACTCGAGCGCACGTCCCCGCCCCCTTTGAAGGGAGCGGGACAGGGCGGAGGTAGTGTAATGAAACTTTTTTACTAAGGCGAAATAACGCATGAGATGTCTGCTTACTTTGTTTCGCCTTAGTAAATACCTGAAATTCTTGCCATATTCTTCTGTTTTTTATATCGCTATAATAGCGACCCAGGTACAAACACAGGTATTACAGAGAACCTCAAATGACCAGAGTTAAAATGTACAGCACGGCGACCTGCCCCTTCTGCGTAAAGGCCAAGCGGCTGCTCGGCCGCCTCAATATCGCCTACGAGGAGGTGCGTGTAGACCGAGACCCGGATGCGCTCAAGGAGTTCGCCAGGGCGACCCGCGGGGCCCGCACCGTGCCGCAGATCATCATCGATGGAAAATGCATCGGCGGCTTCGTCGAACTCACTGAACTGCACATGGATGGCGACCTGGACATGCTGGTGGAAGGTTAGCCCCGCCGGCCATGAAAGCAGACAAGATCTACAGAATTGCATTCCACAACCGGGGCGATATCTACGAGCTCCATGCCCGCGAGGTTCACCAGAGCGCTATGTACGCCTTTGTCGAGGTCGAGGGCATCATTTTCGGCGAACGCTCATCGGTGGTGGTTGACCCCTCGGAAGAACGCCTGAAGTCGGAGTTCGCCGGGGTGAAACGGACTTACATACCCCTGCAGGCCGTCATCCGTATCGACGAAGTTGAACGCGAAGGCGCCAACAAGATCACCGCCTCTGGTGACAGCGACAAGGTCACACCCTTTCCGTTGCCCAACCCGCCGGGTGGTACCCAGCCCGACTCAAATTGACCTGTAAACCAGTTACATACATAGCCTGCCACCCTTGTATGCCGGCACCGGATACGCCGTGCATGCTTGCCATCGGATCCCAATTAGCGTCCAATAGCACATGGAAAAAGTCACAATACCAGGGTTGGTATCAGCCGTGACTTCAATAATAGAGAACTAATATTCTTGGAGAGACCCTATGCCTTATTCGAATGTCATCGAACCCAAACGCCTGACAGACATGCAGGAAATGGAGGTCTACGTCAACGGACCCGATGGCGCCAACCGGCTGTTTATTTACTCCGGCATGGCGGAAGTCGAACTCAGCGGGGGCTTGCCGCACCCGCGCTGGTCACTGGAGGTTATCTGCTTTGATATCGGCAGGACCTACGACTCGGAAGACGATGCCATCATCAAGATTACCGCTACCGCGGGACTGGCCGGTAACCGCACGGACGGTGTCGCCAGCTTTGCAGGCTGGCAGATCTTCGGTGCCGCGGCCGAGCTGGATGACGAGTCCAACCGGGTGCGCATGAACATCGCGGCGGGCGCCCGTGACACCCAGGCGTTTCTGGAACAGATCTCCTTCCAGGTACACGTCCTTGCCAGGGTCAAGGAATGAGACTGCCCGGGCTCGCCAGTTCGATGCCCCACACCCAGGGCAATACGAAGTAAACAAACAGCGTAATCAGTAGCACACCCAGTAGATTCAGCCAGACCCCCGCCTTCACCATCTGCGGAATAGTGACATAGCGACTGCTGAACACGATCGCATTCGGTGGCGTGGCCACCGGCAGCATGAAAGCGAACGAGGCGGCAACCACGGCGGACGCCATCAGGCCGAAGGGATGCACCCCGATCGCGGCCGCGAGGGCACCCATAACCGGCAACAGCAGCGATGCCGTTGCCGTGTTGGACGTCACCTCGGTCAGGAAGATCACCAGTAATACCACCGCGACAATGATCAACACCATGTTGACACCCTGCAGCACTGACAGCTGCTCGGCCAGCCAGTGGGTGAGGCCACTGTCACTGAAACCCTGCGCCAGGGCAAAACCCCCACCAAACAGGATGATGATGTCCCAGGGAATGGTGACCGCGGTCTTCCAGTCCAGCAGGAACTCCCTTTTCTTCAGGTTGACCGGAATCACGAACAGCAGCAGCGCACCACAGATCGCAATGGTGGAATCCTTGACCATCTTCAGTGCCTCGGGATTGAGCAGGCCACGCAACACCCATAACAGGGCCACAGTGCAAAAAACGGCAGCCACATATTTCTCCTCCCTCGACATGGGACCCAGTGAGCGGATCTGCTGCCTTATGAAGGCCCGCCCGCCAGGCAGGTGATGTACCTCGCTGCGAAAGACCACCCGGGTCAGGTACACCCAGGTCAGCAGCAGCATGACTATCGACAAGGGCAGACCGAAACTCATCCATTCAAGAAAACTGAGACTGTAGCCATAGGTCTTCTCCACCACCCCGGCCAGGATGGCATTCGGGGGTGTGCCTATCAGGGTGGCCACACCGCCGATCGACGCGGCGTAGCCGATACCCAGCATCAGGGCCGTACCGAAGTGCAGTTGCCCGGGCTGTGTATTGATCACGCCCGGACTCTGCTCGATTTCACTTGAGATCTCGCGCAACACCGCTACTCCGATAGTGACCATCATCATGGTCGCCGCGGTATTGCTGATCCACATCGACAGGAAGGCCGTTGCCAGCATGAAACCCAGAACGATCCGCTGCGGTGTGACACCAACGATACGGATCGTGTGCAGCGCTATGCGATGATGCAGGTTCCACTTCTCCATGGTCACCGCAATCAGGAAACCGCCGAGAAACAGGTACACGAGGTGGTGGGCGTAGGAACGCGTGACCTCGCTGCCGCTGGTGACACCCAGCAGGGGGAACAGCGCAATCGGCAACAGCGCCGTGGCCGGTATCGGGATGGCCTCGGAGATCCACCATACGGCCATGAGTACGGCGACCGCGGCCACATGCATACCCTCGGGGGACATGCCATCCGGAACCGGCAGCAGCAGAACCAGCAGAAACAGGGCAGGCCCCAGCAGCAGCCCGATTTGTGAACGGAATCTGAACAAGATAAATGTACCGGCGCTGTCAGTCGCCAATGGCCAGGACGAGCTTGCCCTGCATATGCCCTTGCTCCAGGTGCCGGTGCGCATCGGCTGCCTGTGCCAGCGGCAGGACCTGACTCACATGGGCCCGCAACTGCCCGCTGGCAAACAGTGCCGCACACTCATCCAGGATCTCGCCGTGACGGGTGCGTGCCTCCGGCAGGTCGGCGAGCATGGGTGTCAGCATCAATTCAAATCCGATACGCAGGTTGCGGTTGCGCGCCTCCTTCCAATCGATTCCTGTCCCCGGGTCCAGCAGGGTCACCAGGTCGCCATAGTGCGCCATAGCGCGGATGCTGTCGCGAAAGGTCTCTCCACCCACACTATCCAGCACCACGTCCACACCCCGCCCGCCGGTCAGCTCGGCAACCGCCGCAACAAAGTCCTGCTCGTGGTAGAGAATCGCCTCATCGGCCCCGAGTGCGGCCACCCATTGTGCATTTTCAGCGGAACCCACCGTGGTCAGCACACGCGCACCTCGGTGTCTTGCCAGCTGAATGGCAACGTGGCCCACGCCACCGGCACCCGCATGGATCAGGACCGACTGGCCTGCATGCAGCCGGGCCCGGTCGAACAGTGCCTCCCAGGCCGTGATCAGGACCAGCGGCATGGCCGCGGCCTGGATAAAATCCAGGCCTGCGGGCTTGGGCCGCGCGACAGCCTCTTCGACCACGGTGTACTCGGCGTAGTTTCCCTGCGCACCGCCCAGGCCGCCGTTGCAGAACCAGACGGCATCACCCGGGCGGAACCGGGAAACCGCCGTGCCCACCCCGGTGACAACACCCGCCCCGTCACAGCCGAGCACCGCGGGCAAGGCATCAGGATAGAATACGCCACGGCTGCGCAGCTTGGTATCGATCGGGTTCACACCAGCCGCCTTCAACTGCACCATGAGCTGGGTGGGTGTTCGGATCGCAGGCTCATCCACGTCAGCCGGCACCAGGAACTCCGGCCCGCCGACGGCTGTCATCTGTACGGCCTTCACCGATCAGCCCTGGCAGGAGGATTGACTGCTTGCTTAAGTGGAGTTGCGTCTCGCCACAGCTGGTGGAACAGACTCGATTCCCGCTGGTAAAAACCACCGGTATGAAAGGACTCCGTCAGCCGCAGGTATTCATAGTCGAGGTGATGACAAAGCTCATGCAGCAGCGTCCTCAGGAACGATTTGAAGGCCACCACCTGGCGGCGTTTTGCCGTGCGCATCCATACGCGGATTATTGCCGGACTACCGCCCTCTGCCGGATTGTAGAGTCCGTGCAGTTCACTGTTTTCATCATGCGGACGTGTGGCAAGCACCTGCACCTTGACCGGAGGAATGGACAGCCGGGTAGTGACGCCCTGCGCCAGGGCATGGCATGCCGCACGTGTCGAATGCCTGTCTTCCTCTATCAACGCCGCCTGCAGGGACAGGCTCAACGCTTGCAGGGGCCGGACATCGGCCAGGGGAATGGACGCCACCCGGTCACTCTTGCGGTAGATTGCCTGCCTGATCTTCGACAGCCTGTTGTAATACGCAAAGGCCACGCACCACCCCATCATGATGTTCCGGATCTGTGACCGGAAGAATACGTGGCCGAACCCGCGGTCTCAAGCCGGAACGAACGGCGGGCGTGTTACGTGATGCACAGATAGTGGGCCGTACGGCAGGCGTCGGCAAAAAACAATCAGGTGCCCGGGGATCATCCCGGGCGGTACCCTGCGGATATCGCCTTCAGGCGGCCTTCAGGCGCACTCTCCAGCGCGCGGGGAACTCCAGGATTCCACGGGATCGGCGCAGTTCACGCAGATAGAGCTTGGAAGCACGGTAGCCCTCGCGGAAGGAAAGCCGCATGTATTCCACCTTGTCCAGCTGACCACCCTTCAGGCCGTGCTCAAAACCGGCGCAGAACCGGTCGGCCTTCAGATGGGGTGCAATCCGGATGCCGACGTCCTGCGGAGTGGGGTAACTGTAATCCATATCACCGACCTCGCTGTAGTGGCTATAGCCCTATAGACACTATCGGCCGCTGTTGGTGCCGGCTTGACCTCATGCAAGCGCTTGTAATATGTGATATTTACATGATGAAACAATTGGTTCCGGGTGTTGTCCATACTCCTGACCCCAGTTTTCAAAGGACCGAGCAATGCAGACAATCCATCGAGCCATTTGGCTTTTCGTACTACTGATAACCCCGCTGTCAGGCACCCTGGCAGCTGAACCGCCAGTCGCAGTCCCGGACCGGGCGATCGCAACCTTTGCCGGGGGTTGCTTTTGGTGCATGGAACCGCCCTTCGACAAAATCGACGGTGTTATCTCGACGACCTCGGGTTATATCGGGGGACACAAGGAAAACCCGACCTACAAACAGGTCTCGCGCGGTGGAACCGGCCATACCGAGGCCGTGCAGATCGTCTATGACCCGAACAAGGTCAGCTACGCGGAACTACTGGAGACCTTCTGGCACAACATTGACCCCACCATGGCCAACGGGCAATTCTGCGACCGGGGCGACCAGTACCGCAGCGAGATCTTCTACCACGATGAAACACAGCAGCAGCAGGCGCTGGCATCGAAGCAGGCGCTGGACGAGCTGAAACCGTTCAAGGCACCGGTGGTGACCAGGATTACGACCGCCACTATGTTTTACCCGGCCGAGGAATACCACCAGGACTACTATCAGAAGAATCCGCTGCGCTACAAGTTCTACCGCCATGGCTGCGGCCGCGACAAACGCCTGGAAGAACTCTGGGGAAAGGACGACTAGCCATGGGGCATATCCTCTACCCGTCCGTGCACACCCGGGAGGGGGACGGCGCCGAGGTCAACCGCCTGTTCCCGGTTCCCGGCCACCTGATGAATTATGACCCCTTCGTGCTCTGGGACAATTTCAGGATCCGGCCCGGGGCCGGCTTCCCGCCGCATCCGCATCGTGGCTTCGAGGCGATCACCTATTTGTTCGATGGCGCGATCAGTCATGAAGACAATATCGGTAACCGTTCAACGGTTAGCGCTGGTGGCGCGCAACGGTTTACCGCCGGCAAGGGGATCGTACACTCGGAGATGCCGGGCAATGAACAGGAAAGTCACGGCATCCAGCTCTGGATCAACCTGCCGCAGCACCTCAAGGCGATCGACCCCGACTACCAGGAAATCGTAACCGGTGATATCCCCCAGCTGGACTTCGACGGCGGCAGCGTCAGGCACATTGTCGGCAATGGCTCACCGCTGCGGCTGCACACCGAGGTCATTTACCAGGAAGTCCGGCTCGGGCCCGGCGCGCACTATTCCTTTGACATGCCGGCAACACACAAGGGATTTCTTTACCTCGTCGACGGTGAACTGCTGCTGGATTCAACACAGGTAGCAGCCGGTAACGCCTGCTTTCTGGAATCAGGACAGGCCCATGCGGTCCATGCCGTCAGCGGCAGTCGCTTCATGATCTGCAGCGGCACGCCCCATCACGAACCGATCCGCCAGCACGGACCCTTCGTCGACTAGTACCTGAAAAAGAATTCCACCGTCGGATTGTCGAAGTGACGCTGGTACTTGCGGTTGTAGTGTGCAATTGACAGCGCCATGGCCCCGCTAAAGATCAGGAACACGGCCACAATTATCGACAACAGCGGCGGAAAGATCAGCAGCAGGATCCCGGCAGCTATCAGAACAATTCCTGCAATCATGCCTCTCTCCTTGAAATAATCACCCATACCCAAAACATGGGTGCGAAAGTCTGAAAATTCAAGGCATGATGCAACCCGTGTGCCTGGCATCCTCGTGACAAGGATTGCTTCGCTGGCCGCTCCCGGCATGGCCCGGGCCAGCCTCTCGACCGGTTCCCGGTCTCACCTTCTCCATGTACATCGCGCTCGCAATGACGTGACTCATCAACAAAACAGAGGTTCTCTCAGGCGCAGCTCACCCCGGTACCGCCCAGGCCGCAATAACCGGCCGGGTTTTTCGCCAGATACTGCTGGTGGTAGTCCTCGGCGTAGTAGAATTCCGGTGCCTCGACGATCTCGGTGGTAATGGGTCCGAATCCATGGCGGGCCAGCCCTTCCTGGTAGCGCGTCTTGAATGCCTGCGCCGCGGCGGCCTGCCCTGCTCCGTAGGTATAGATACCCGAACGGTACTGGGTACCGGTATCGTTGCCCTGGCGCATACCCTGGGTCGGGTCATGCGCCTCCCAGAACACCGTCAGCAGATCCTCATAGCCGACCACTTCGGGGTCGAAGACGACCAGCACCACCTCGTTGTGCCCGGTCATGCCGGTGCACACCTCCCGGTAGGTCGGGTTGGGCGTCAGGCCGCCGGCATAGCCCACCGCGGTGACGTAAATCCCGTCGAGTTCCCAGAACCGGCGTTCCGCCCCCCAGAAGCAGCCCAGCCCGAACAGGGCGGTTTCCAGGCCATCGGGAAAGGGGGGCGTGAGGACATGGCCGTTGACATAGTGCCGCTCTGTCACCGGCATCTTCTCGGCGCGGCCGGGCAAGGCCTCATAGGCGCCCGGCAGGGTGTTCATTCCGGCCATCTATCCGTTCCTGTGGGTCATTGCCTCAGGCAAATCATAGCACCGGGAGTTCCGGTCGTTGCCACTATGCCTGTATAATTTCATCATGCGAAGCTCAAAAAAACCCTACGCGGGCATCGACAAGGACATCGACGGCGGTATGACTGCGGCCGGGCGCATCATTCGTGATGCCTGGGCCTTTGGCATCATCCCGGAGACCGAGACCTGCGCCGGCTGGAACACGCAGGCGCTCGATGGCCTGTGGACCAAAACCCATGAGGAATGGGAAAAATACGGTCACCAGGTCAATAACCTTCCGGATGACATCCGGGAGCGTTATATGCGCATCCAGAAAGATGCCTTTCAGCGGGCCCGCGATGCCGGCTGGGATGCCAGTCTGGATGATAGCGACTGACGCCGAGGCTGTTACGCCACTCCGGAAAGGCTACACCTCGATCCCTTTCTGCCTCGTCCCCTGTCAGGCGCCGATGAAACGAATTCAGCAACCATGAACACACCGCCCGAGATCCGGGTCGCGGTCGGCGTCATCCGGCGCGCCGATGGCCGCGTCCTGCTCGCGCAGCGGCCGGCTGGCAAGGCGATGGCGGGTTACTGGGAATTCCCCGGCGGCAAGATCGAACCCGGGGAGACACCCCGGGACGCACTGGCACGCGAACTGCACGAGGAACTGTTCATCGACATCGGCAATGCACAGCCGTGGATCACGCGCACCTTTCATTACCCTCATGCCGTTGCCCACCTGGAGCTGTTCCGTGTCACCGAATGGCAGGGCGAACCACACGGGCGCGAGAACCAGCAGTTGAGCTGGCAGGACCCTGAGCGGATCACTATCGAGCCATTACTGCCCGCGAACCATGGCATCATGAACGCCCTGCGTTTGCCACCGCTGTACGCCATCACACAGGCCAGTAAACTCGGGATCGATGTTTTCATGGCGCGCCTGAAGACTGCGCTGCTGAACGGTATAGGCCTGGTTCAGGTGCGCGAGAAAGACATGGATGCGGCCGCGCTGCGCCGTTTTGCAGGGGACGTCGTTACCCTGTGTCAGATACCGGGCTCGCGAGAGACACAGGCGCTGACGGCGTGCATCTGCAAACCTCCCGGTTCATCGAACTGGATACGCCTCCGGTAACCGGCATGATGTGGGCGGCCTCCTGCCACAACCGCGAGGAACTGCTGAAAGCGGCCGCGCTGGGCGCCGATTTCGCCGTGCTGTCACCGGTGTTGCCGACACAGTCGCATCCGGGGGCACCTACTCTGGGCTGGGAGGATTTCGCCGATGCCTGCCGTCAGCTACCCATGCCAGTATATGCGCTGGGCGGCATGCAGATCAGCCTGCTGAAAACCGCGCTCACCCATAATGCCCACGGCATCGCCATGCTGAGCGGCATCTGGTAGCACGGCTACTCAGCCTTCGGAATCGGTTGTCCCCGCATTTTCGTTTTTGTCTTCCACGTCTGCATTGGCCGTACCGGCCGGCCCGAACACGGCAAGCTGGAGGGCATTAGCCCGGGTATCCTGGAAGTGCCTGGGCGGGATGTATTCCAGCAGGCCGAGGTTTTCCATGCGCTTGCGCGGCTGTTCCCCGGCGCCGGCCACGTACACGGCCTTGCCCGCACGC
>CAMYJI010000014.1 GCA_947258545.1 uncultured Ectothiorhodospiraceae bacterium | reverse complement strand
CTTCTCCGGCTGTAAAGGTGACATCAAGTTCCCGCAGAACCGTCCGATCGACTGGGATGACCTCAGTTATTCACACGGCGGTACCAAAGCCAATCCAGGCGGACAGACCAAAGGTAATCCTGCCACTGCAGGTACCCAGGCCAGTAACCGTAACGCTGCGGCAGAAGCCGCTGATGATGCAGCCGCTAAACCGTTCGAGCCAACCGGTTGGGACAACATGCCTCACTGGGGTGGTATTTACGGCTACAAGGTTGTCAGCGAAATCGAGAAATGGACCAACCACTTACGTAACGTTGAAGGTGTAGACCTGGTTGCTGTGATGTCTGAAGCCGGTATCGCAGAAAACATCTATGCGGCTGAAAACCTGGTTGGCATGGAGAACGGCCCTGACCTCTACTTCTCATCTGATATGCACGAAGAAACCAACTTCCCGGTTGTTGTGACTGACCCGCGTGGCAAGAAGGTCATCATCACTGAGAACCCGGAAGATATCGCCCAAATCAGCAAGCTTAAAATTGAAGTCAAGAACGGCAGGATTGTTAAGTGGGAATTCGAGGGTATCGATATCGATGAAACCATTGAAGAAGATCCTGATATGGCAGACCTGGCTCATCAGATCGACCAGGAAATAGCTGACAAGATCGCCGCAGGTGATGCATCGAATCCATACAACGACAACGTGATCGTAAATCAGTTAGATGAAGTGGTTGGTCAAACCAGTAACATCGCGCTGGAACGTAACCGCTTCTCGAATGAACATGATCCTGTTAACAAGATCATGCCAGGTGTGATCGAAGGTACAGGCCATGCGCTGGTCACTGACATGTTCCGCAAACTGACGGGTGCTGATGTCGGTGGTTTACGTGGTTTCCGCTACACCAACAGCGTACTGGATGGCGACGACATCGATTATGCATCGATGTACCACATGTTCCCGATTGGTGCGCAGGTTGCGGTTGCCGCAATTCCAACAACCCCTGCTTCTGAAAAAGCGCTGCCAACCGTGCAGTACTATGATGTCAATGCTGGTTGTGCTCCGGATGATCCTGGCTGTGCTTGTGATGCCGCTATCGATTCCAATTGTAACGGCGTAGTGCTGTTCGACCAGGCCGACAACAAGCGGCACTTTGTCGGCTTCCCGCGCAGCCTGCAGCAGGAAATGGAACTGGGTATGAACTCAAGCCATAACCCGAACGTGCCTGCATGGGGCGGTGGCTGGTCCTGGCAGTACTCCGGCATCACCTGGGATTCACAGCCGGCCGGTCCTCAGTTCGCCAGGTTTGGTCAGAAGGAAAGCGCGCGCATTGGTAACATCACGCTTTATGATAATGCGAACGGTAACGATGGTCCCATCGATCAATCACCCGGTGCCAAGGTGACGTACGCTTCCTACTACTACCATGCAGACTCGAATCGCATCAACCGTAACCAGATCGTAACCAGGGGTTCCTGTACCAAGAATGGTTATGCCTGGCCAGCGGAGAGAACCAAGTGCGCCGCCGAGCTGGGCGGTATCCGGATCCTGACCAAGACGGCCGGCGGTGACTACGTCATGGCTGACGGTGTTGAGTACGATGCAGGTATTGACAGTGGTGTCCTTCAGGTGCTGGATGCGACTGAAGCCCTGGGTCGTTACATCAGCGATCCTTCCATCGATGTATATGACTGGGAGAATGGCGCTAAAAACGGATTGCTGCATACAGTAGCTGGCCTGAATGGTACGTTCGAAGGTAACGACTTTGTCTACCCGCGTGCGAACCTGATCAAGGCTGACGGTGAACCGGGTAATGACCTGACTGACTGTACTATCGAGTTTGGTTCACCCTGTATCCAGCCTTTCCGTGGTGCAGAAGCAGGCCTTGGCATCAACACCAGCCTGCCTGCTGGCTACATCAAAGGTACTGCTGACACGCCTGCTCTGGAAGGCGAGTTCTAAGCAGTTACCAGCTTTAGAAGAAGCAATAAGGCGGCTCCTTCGGGAGCCGCTTTCTTATGTGCCGAGTGTCTGGTTCTGGCCGATAGTCGCCGAACAGTGGCTTGGCAGTAGCGGGGTTGCCTGTGCCTAGTGAACGGCAACTCTTAGCCCGATAATTGCCCTTCAAAGATGCACTCTCCCAGCTCTTCCCGCTTGCGCCCGGTCGGATCGCCGACAGTCCCAGCTTGTTAGCCTCGGTCGCTCAGGTGCCTGATGGTATCTTTCAAAGTAGCGCCGACTGGGTCCATGGCTTTCTTCATGCGGGACTTTTGCGGGATTCAGTCATGAATCGTCCAGCATTGTTAGGCAAATTGGGCAACGAGCGTTCCAGTTTTCACTATTAAATACAAATAGTTAGCGACTCATATGCTAACTACGAACCAGGCGGTCGGGAGTTCGAATCTCTCCGGGCGCGCCATTTTTCTTCATTAGTTACAGTAAGTTGTAACGCTGTTACGCTGCTCCTTGATTCCTGTCCTTCTAATTTTGTGCCCGATTTTGTGCTAATCAGTACCGGATGTATCGCGTACGTGTATTGCTGCTGAGCAGCGTAATCAACGAGTTAATGATATTGGCGTACTGATTGCAGCAAAGCCGACCACCTGGTTAAAAACCAGATGCATGATGCTAAATCCGAGACGTGACGAGTACCACCTGCGTAAATACAGGTGGTCACCGCTTATTTGTCATTTACGAATTTCCGTGCGTTGATCCTAATCGCACAATTCATGCAATGAGTGCCACGCTCTTTACCTGTGCATAGAGTCGCATGCCTTCGTGCAGGCCGATTGCCATGCCGGACAGGCGTGTGATGCGGGAGAGCAGGGTCTGGCCGTCGTCCAGTTCGAGGCGCACCAGTAAATGACCCGCAGTGATCTCGCTCGTGTCGATGACTTTGGCCGGCAGAATATTGATGATGCTGGTATCGGAATGCGACCGCAGGGATAGGCTTACATCCCTGGCGAGAATCTCGACCCGGGCGAGCTTGCCGACGGGCAGGTCATCACGCGCCACAGCGACACGTCCGCCATGCATGCCGATCCACGTCAAATGATAGGTAGGGTCATGAGACGAGACATTGCCTTCGAGAATGGAGGCGGCCGCGTCATGGCCTGCCAGCGGCAAATCCAGGCGGGTCAGCAGGTCGGCGGCTGATCCCTGAGCAACGACCTTGCCATCCTCTAGCAGGATCATCCGGTCAGCGAGTCGCGCGACCTCGTTCGTGTCGTGTGAAACATACAGCGAGGGGATGCCGAGTTCATCGTGCAGGCTGTCCATGTAGGGCAGGATTGTCTGCTTTGCAGCATGATCCAGCGCGGCCAGCGGTTCATCCATCAGCAGGAGTTTCGGGCTGGTCAGCAGTGCTCGTGCGATGGCGACACGCTGGCGTTCGCCGCCGGAAAGTCGATGGGTTGCGCGCTTCAGCAAGGCGCCGATTCCCAGCAGCTCAACCACACTGTCAAAGCCGATTTGTCGCTCCCCCTGCGGGACCCGCTGCCAACCGTATTCCAGGTTGCGTCTGACCGACAGGTGGGGAAACAGGCTGGCCTCCTGGAAGACATAGCCCAGCGGTCTGCGCCAGGGGGGCATGAATCGGCCGTCATCCTGCCAGGTGTCGCCATTGAGTTTTACCCTGCAGCCGGCAGTCCGTTCCAGCCCGGCGACAGCACGCAGCACGCTGGTCTTGCCCGAACCGGAGTGGCCGAACAGGGCCGTCACGCCGCTGGCAGGCGTCTCGAAGTCGACATCCAGCCGGAAATCGCCCAGCCGGTTTTTCAGGCTGACTTCAAGGGTGTTCATGCTTGCCATTGAGCCGGCCGTTCGCTACATAGAGGATGACGAGTACTGCAAATGCAAACGCCAGCATCCCTGCTGAGAGAATATGCGCCTGGTCATATTCCAGTACCTCCACGTGATCGTAAATGGCCACTGACAGCACACGGGTTTCACCGGGGATGTTGCCGCCGATCATCAGTACGACACCGAATTCGCCCATAGTATGGGCGAAGGCAAGCACTGCCGCGGTGAGAAAGCCGGAGCGGGACAGCGGGATGACCACCGTCGTGAAGCGGTCCCATGGTGAGGCGCGCAGGGTGGCAGCTACCTCCAGCGGACGCTTGCCCATTGCCTCGAATGCGTTCTGCAGCGGCTGTACCACGAAGGGGAGCGAGTAGATGACCGATGCAACGACCAGTCCCTTGAAGGTGAACGGCAAGGTGCCAAGCCCCAGCGACTGGGTCAGGGCGCCGATCGGTCCCTTCGGACCCAGCATGATCAGCAGATAGAAGCCCAGTACGGTGGGTGGCAGTACCAGCGGCAGGGCAACGACTGCGGCTACAGGTGTTTTGTACCAGGCCCGTGTGTTTGCTAGCCACCAGGCAACGGGTGTCCCCAGCAGCAGCAGTGTGAGGGTGGTGACACTGGCGAGTTTCAGCGTCAGCCAGACGGGCTGCCAGTCGAATTCCATGGTTCAGGCCTTGAAAGAGAGGTACAACAGCCGGGCTCATGCATGGCTTCGGACGCCGTGGGTTCCGGTACGCTGTAGCCAAAGTCTCTGATGATGCTGCGCGCAGTGTCGCTTTTCAGGAATTCAATAAATGCACGGGCAGCCGCATTGCTTTTCCCCCGGGTCAGTAGTACGGCCGACTGGTCGATCGGGGTATAGTAAGCGGCCGGCACTTCCCACGCCATGCCCGGCTCACCCTGCCAGTTCCTCAGCTGCGACAGGGCGACAAATCCCGCTTCGGCATTTCCGGTTGCGACGAACTGGAAGGTCTGGGCGATCGACTCGCCACGCACCAGCCGCGTTTGGAATTCTTTCCAGATGCCCAGGTGCTCCATGGCCTGCCTGGCGGCAACACCATAGGGTGCCGTTTTCGGGTTGGCGATGGCGACATGATTCAGCGCCGTATTTGCCTGCCACATTCTGCAATCCGCACTGACGTCACTGCTGGTACTCCATAGCACCAGTCTGCCCTGTGCATAAACAAACCGGCTGCCGGGGACAACCAGTTGCTGCTGTTCGGCCCTGATGGGGCGTGCAGTGTCGGCGGCCAGGAATACATCAAACGGGGCGCCATTCTTGATCTGCGAGTAGAGCTTGCCGGTGGAAGCGGCACTGATGCGCGCCGTGTGCCCGGTTACTTCACTGAACAGCGGTACAAGCTTGCGGATTGTGTCGCTGAAGTTGGCCGCCACGGCAATGCGTACCTCATCGGCATGCAGTGCATCCTGTAGCAACAAACCAGTCAGCAGGACCAGCATCGTTCGTGTCATTCGTATCACATGTTTCTCCCGTCAGAACTCGGTGTCGCGACGTTCCACCAGTTCCGGATCGGCGGTGATTTCGCGGTAGATCTCGACGCGGGTATCTTCCGCGACCTTCGCATCAAGCTTCGTCAGTTTGCCGAAAATACCGACTTTCTGTCGTGCAAGATCGATTTCCGGGAACTGTTGCAGAATCCCTGAGAGTTCGATGACCTCGCGCACGGTACTCCCATCCGGCACCTCAAGCTTGAGCCAGACCTGTCTGAATTTGTCCGCATAGGCAACACCCACGTTCATCGCCGTCCTCCATCAACCGGTCGATGTGGCCATTTCACCTGCCGCCTGCCTGCGCTCCGTTACGGCGCGATCGATCAGGCGTTTCCCTGCCATCAGGAAACCCAGTACCAGGAAGCCACCCGGCGGCAAGATGATCAGCAGGAAGCCCTTGTAGTCGGGGATCAGTTCCAGTTCCAGGAAGGATGCCCAGGAACCGAGCAACAGCGGCGCATTGGCGAACAGGGTGCCACTACCGAGTATTTCACGCGCCGCACCCAGCAATACCAGCGCAAGGGTGAAGCCGATTCCCATCATCATGCCGTCGAACAATGCCGGTAGCACTGTATTGCGAGAGGCAAATGACTCCGCGCGGCCAAGGATGGCGCAGTTGGTGACGATCAGTGGAATGAACAGCCCGAGTACCTTGTGCAGGTCGTGTACCCAGGCGTTCATCGACATGTCGACCAGTGTGACCAGTACCGCGATGATCAGCACGAATACCGGAATACGCACCTGCGGTGTAATGATATCGCGGAGCAGGGAGATGACCAGGGCCGAGGTGACCAGCACGGCCAGCGTGGCAAGCCCCATGCCGAGTCCATTGCTAGCGGTTCCGGTTACCGCCAGCAGCGGGCAAAGGCCGAGTGCCTGGGCGAAAACAATATTGTTGTTCCAGATGCCGTCTTTGGCAATGCGCAGATAATCCTGACTCATAATCGACTACTCCGTTGTATGGTCACCGCTGTCCCCCGGTGCAAGCAGCTCGGCACGGTGTGCATCGAAAAACGCCAGTCCGTCGGCAATCGCTTCTACCACGGCACGGGGCGTTACGGTTGCGCCACTGAATGCATCAAACTGGCCGCCGTCCTTTTTTACTTTCCACTTTGATGGCGGCGGATTACCGAGCGAAAGGCCATTGAAGCCGAGTATCCAGTTATCCTTTTGTGCCTCGATCTTGTCACCCAGTCCGGGGGTTTCGGCATGCGACAGCACCCGTACTCCCAGTACCTTGCCGTCGGTATCCAGGCCGAGCATCAGCCTGATGTCGCCGGCATAACCCCTGCCGACGATTTCCCAGGCCAGTGCGCTTGTTTGTTCGTCCCGGGTACCGCGGTAGACCGTCAGCGTGTTGCCCTGCGGGCCGGTTACCTGCCGCGGGCTGGCGAGCAAGTTGTTGTCGTAGTACCCGGCGGGAATGACCTGGCCGAGCGAGGCCTGCATGTCTTCCTTCAGGCGTTCCCGGATGGCATCCCGCGTCGACAGGTTGCCGGTGACCAGCAGTGCAGTGGCCACGGCGGAGAAGCCGCCCAGCAGAAGCGCCTGGTAACTGATCCACTTGCGGTACCGGCCGCCCTGTTCGGTTGCCGTCATGGTGTGTCGCTTTCCCTGTCGCTGAAGGCCAGGGGCTCGCCTTTGCGGTCGCGACCATAGATGCGTGGCGTGAGGTACCGGTCGATCAGTGGTGTGCAGGCATTCATCAGCATGATGGCGAAGGCCATTCCCTCGGGATAGCCGGCAAACGTACGGATCACGTAAACGAGCAGACCGCAGCCGGCGCCGAACACCAGTTGCCCGCGGGTTGAAACCGGCGAGGTGACCAGGTCGGTGGCGATGAAAAAGGCGCCGAGTACCGTGGCACCGGACAGCAGGTGGGTCAGCGGATCAATGAAACCGTCCGGATCGATGAAATAGAACAGTGCCGCCGGCAGCATCAGGCCGCCGATCATGGCCAGCGGTATGTGCCAGCTGATGATGCGTTTGTAGAGCAGGAATGCGCCGCCCAGCAGCAGCAACAGAGCGGACGTCTCCCCGAGGCTGCCGGCGGTGGAGCCGATGGCCATCTGCCAGAGCGGTGCAACGCCAGCCGCCACCTCGTCCAGGCCAAGGCCGCGGCCGAGTTCTGTCTTG
Organism: uncultured Ectothiorhodospiraceae bacterium; assembly: GCA_947258545.1. Lineage (GTDB taxonomy): Bacteria > Pseudomonadota > Gammaproteobacteria > UBA9214 > UBA9214 > CAMYJZ01. The sequence goes on along the minus strand of CAMYJI010000014.1, from coordinate 41,041 downwards.
AGATGCCCCATGGGCGTGGCACTGCTGACGGCATCGAGGTGTGTCGAACTGCCGAAGGTGATGGCCAGGCTATCCATGAAGCCGGGCGCCTCCGCCGAGAGCAGCGGCAGGGGCGGGTTGAACAATGTCATCTCCAGCGGAAAGGATATCAGCAGGGCGACCCGTGCGACCATGGCCGGGTTGAAGAGGTTCTGGCCAATGCCGCCGAACACCTGCTTGCCGACCACGATGGCCAGCAGGCCGCCCACCACGCCGATCCACCAGGGCGCCCAGGGTGGCAGCGCCATGGCCAGCAACCAGCCGGTGAGCAGGGCGGAGCCGTCGGTCAGGTACGGCATGACCGGCCGGCCGGCGAGTTGCAGCGCAACCGCCTCGGCGAGGAGGGCCGTGACCAGGGTGATGACGAACAGGAAGATCGCGGGCCAACCGAACTGGTAGAGTCCGAACAGGGTGGCCGGCAGGAGCGCGCATACCACCAGCAGCATCGTCCGCCGGACGCTTGTCTTCTCATGGGCGTATGGCCCGGCAACGACCGTTTCCTCGCTCATACTTCCGCCCCGGCCCGGTCTGCTTCGCGGGCCTTTTTCGCTTCCATCTCTTTCTTGCGCTTCAGCATGGCCTCGCGCTTGGCACGCTTGATCGCTGCCATGCGTTCGCTGCGCGCTTCCGCCAGGCGTTTCGTTTCACCCTGCTTGTGCTGGGCACGTTGCCTGGCGGCCATTTCCCCCTTGGCGAAATTGAAGAACTGCACCAGCGGGATGTGCGAGGGGCAGACATAGGAACAGGACCCGCAGCCGATACAGTCGAGCAGTCCCAGCTTAACCGACGTGTCGAGATTGCCGGAGCGGACATTGGCCGCCATTTCCAGCGGCACGAGTCCGCAGGGACAGGCGCGAACGCAACTGGCGCAGCGGATACACGGCATTTCCCTGCCACCCCCGACTTCCTCGCGGGTCAGCGCCAGCAAGCCATTGCTGCCCTTTACCACGGGTACCCGTGTACTGGGCAATGGCTGTCCCATCATGGGTCCGCCGCTAATCAGGCGGGCAGGCTCCTCGGCGAATCCCCCGCAGTATTCAATCAGGTGTTGCAGCGGCGTGCCGATGGGAACATGCAGGTTGCGCGGCTGACGTATGGCGCCGCCGGTTACTGTGACTACGCGCGAGATGACCGGTCGTCCAAGTCGCAGTGCGTCATGGACTGCCAGCGCGGTCGCGACGTTGTGCACCACGACACCGATGTCGGCCGTCAGGCCGCGGGCCGGGGTTTCCCTGCCGGTCAGGGTCTGTACCAGGTGTTTCTCGGAGCCCATCGGGTAGCGCGTCGGCAGGCCGACGACCTTCACCTGCGGGGAAAGTTCGGCAGCAGCGCGCATGGCTCGCTGTGCATCGGGTTTGTTGTTCTCGATGGCGAACAGCACAGTGGAGGCGCCCAGTGCGCGCGCCATCAACAGCACGCCGTCGAGCACCGCTTCACTGTGCTCGCGCATCAGCCGGTCATCGCAGGTCAGGTAGGGTTCACATTCGGCGCCGTTGATCACCAGGGTGTGCAGGCTGTAACGGTTGTGCAGGTTGAGCTTGACCGCGGACGGGAAGGTGGCGCCCCCCATGCCGACGACACCAGCTTCGCCCACCTGTCTGGCGATTTCAGCGGGCTCGAGACTGAGTGGCTCCACGGCGGGATTAATGGTTTCCGTCCATTCATCTTCGCCATCCGGTTTCAGCGTGATGGTCCGTACAGACAGCCCGGACGGATGATTAGCGGGATAGCCGCCAACACCCATGATTCGGCCCGAGGTGGGCGCGTGCACCGGTGCGGAAATTGCCCCCTGGCTGCGCGCCAGCAGTTGCCCCTTTTTTACCGTGTCACCGCGCCGGACCAGTGGCTCCGCCGGCGCACCGATATGCTGCTGCAGCGGAATGTGCAGCAGCGGTGGCATGGGAAGGGTTTCGATGGTCTGTTCCGCGCTCAGGTGCTTGCGGTCGTCGGGGTGTACTCCGCCACGAATCCTGAACAGTTTCGTTTTGCCGGCCCTGCCAGTCATCAGGCCGCCCTGGCCGGTTCCGGCCAGTACCAGGTCTGCAGCGTCGGTTGCACCGTTCGCATCTCGATACACTCCGTCGGGCAAACATCGAAGCACTTTTCGCAACCCGTGCAGGCATCGGCGAACACGGCATGGATATGTTTCGGGCCGCCGAGAATGGCATCGGTCGGACAGCGTTTGAAGCACTTGGTGCAACCAACACACAGGCTCTCGTGGATAAAGGCCACCATGGGCGCCTTTTCCTCCACGCTTGCCAGGTCAACGCTCACACCTAGCTTGTCGGCGAGGGCCTCTGCCAGTGCCTTGCCGCCGGGCGGGCAGAGGGTGACCGGTGCCTCGCTGCCGGCGACCGCCGCCGCAGCCGGACCGCAACCGGGGTAACCACACTGGCCGCACTGCGAGCCCGGCAAAATCTCCTCGATTTCGGCGGCGAGCGGATTGCCTTCCACGCTAAGGTATTTCGATGCAATACCGAGCAACATGCCCATGACGATGCCAAGCAATGCAATGATCAGGATAGCGTTTATCATTTACCCGCTCCTCAATGACTGGTAAGTCCGGCAAAGCCCATGAACGCCAGTGACAGCAGGCCGGCCACCACGAAGGCAATGGGTGCGCCGCTGAAGGCTGCCGGGACACTGGCCAGTGCCAGCCGTTCGCGCAGGCCGGCGAACATCACCAGCACCAGTGTGAAACCCATGGCGGAACCAAAGCCGTACATCAGGCTTTCAAGAAAACTGTTGTCCTGCTGCACATTGAGCAGGGCCACGCCCAGCACGGCACAATTCGTGGTAATCAGTGGCAGGAAAATACCCAGCACCTGGTAGAGGACCGGAGACATCTTGCGCACCACGATTTCCGTGAACTGCACAACCACGGCGATGACCAGGATGAATGTCAGGATGCGCAGGAAACCGAGGTCGAGCGGTGTCAACACATAGTATTCGAGCAGCCAGCTGGAGAAGGCTGCAAGTGTGAGGACGAAGGTGGTGGCCAGTCCCATGCCAAGTGCCGAGTCCAGCTTGTTCGACACCCCCATGAGGGGGCACAGTCCGAGAAACTTGACCAGCACCACGTTATTCACCAGTGCGGTAGACAGGATAATGAGAAAATATTCCATGGAGCGTTCATCCCCGGATGACTTGATGCATACATCTGATGAACAAGAAATATGCCAATGGTCCTTGCCCGGGCTGTCCGCCGCGCGCTGATTGCAGCAGGAACCGTTCTATATGATTGAACGGACAGTCATTCCGGCCTGGTGAATGTCGAGTTCCGTTTGCGTGGCCTGGCGTACAGTGAGCGCAATTCGAGCGGGAAGAGACCGTTTTTGTAGTAAACGAAACAATCGCCTATTCGATAATTGTCGGTTTACGCACAGACCTGCCTGCCAGGCGGCCCGGAACCCGTTGATTCATGCCCTAAAAGAGCTGGTACGGTTCTTGCTCACATATAGTGCATGTGTACTGATGTGGTGACTTTCGATGGCGCAGCGTAACTCTTCCTCACCCGGCGACAGCGAGCTGAACGACGTTATCCGGTCCTTCCTGGCGTCTCCCCCGGAAGGGACGCCGGCCGAGATCATCGACGCCTTCGATGTGAAGGGCATGGATGAATTCTTGCCGCCGAGACTGTTTCTCGAAACAGTCGAACAGGCGCCTGTTGCCATCTCCATCACCGATCCGACCGCGCGGATACTCTATGTAAATGAAGCGTTTGAGCAAATGACGGGTTACCACCGGCATGAGGTGATCGGCAGGAACGAGTCGTTACTGTCCAGCAAGTCAACGCCGCTGTCCGTTTACCAGGACCTCTGGAACACCATTCGGCAACAACGCGTCTGGCAGGGCAAGCTGATCAATCACCGCAAGGACAGGTCGGAGTACCTGGCTGAACTGACCATCTCGCCGGTATTGAACCCGGATGGTCGGATTGCCTATTTCCTGGGCATGCACCGGGATGTGACAGAACTGCACCAACTTGAACAGCGGCTGCAGTTCCAGAAGAGCCTGACCGAGGCGGCACTCGATGCCGCGCCCGTTGCGGTTGCAATCGTCAATGCAGAGCGCAAGGTGCTGCTGGACAATCACGCCTACAAGGCGCTACTGGGTGACTTTCGGGGTGTCGAGCCGGCCGACCTCTTCCTCAAGGCGCTGGAAATGCAGATCGGTCTCGATCTGGTACAGGTTTGCCACGAGGGTAAGGGTTTCTCCAATATCGAGGTGCGCCTGGATCCCCCGGGAAGCAGGCCGCCGCGCTGGTTTGCCTGTTCCGGTGTCAGGGTCGCCGAGCTGGACGAGGCCGCGCAGAATTATTTCAGGAGCCACGAAAAAACCCGTTGCTGCCTGTTGCTTGTTGCGAACGAAATTACGGCCAGCCGCATGCGCACCAACGAGGCACGCTTGAACATGATCCGTGCCAGCATGGCCGAACAGCAGATGGTGCAGACCATGCGTGAGGCTATCTCGGGTGCAATTTTCAAAATGCAGGCCCCGCTGAATATTCTCAATGCGGCACTGGCCATGCCGGAATCAAACGGTTCACCGGACAATCAGCGCGGTGTCATGCGTCAGGTGCTGGAAAGTGGTGACGAAGCAATTGAAAGCCTGCATGCAGCGCTTCCCGGTCCTACCATGGAGCAGACCTCGCTGGTTAATGTCAATGAATTGTTGCATGAGGTCATCAGGTTGCAAACAGACCGGTTGCTGGCGTCCGGTGTGGTTGTCGACTGGCGTCCTGCGCCCGTGCTGCCGTCCGTGACGGGACGCGCGAACGGATTGCGTGGCCTGTTGAAGTATCTAATTGACAACGCCATCCAGGCTGTGGACGAATCCGGCAACGAGTACCGGGAAGTGCGTATCGAGACGCGGGCCGATGACGAGGAAATCGTTATCGAGGTCATGGATAACGGACCTGGTATCGCGGAGCTTCACCGACTCAAGGTGTTCGAACCATTCTTCTGCAACTGGGCCCAGCCCCGGTCGCATGCCGGCATGGGATTGACCATGGCCCAGGAAATGGCCATCAGCCATGGCGGCAGTATCGTGATCGACCCGGATTTTCTCGGTGGCTGCCGGGTAATTGTCAGACTGCCGGTCAGCGGTGGCCGGAGTGTTGAATGAACTTCACCATGGGTAACAACGGTGTCTCCATGGAGAACCAAAGCAGATCCATCCTGGAGAGTGAGCTTGACAGCCTCTACAGGGTCAGCCAGGTGCTGAGCCGCTCGCTTGATTTTCGTGACACACTCAGCGAGGTGTTGAGGGTACTCAACGATACCGGCAACATGAGTCACGGCATGATCAGCCTGCTGGACGAGGAGAGCGGTGACCTGCTGGTCTCGGCCCTGCATGAAGGGCCGACGGCATTCAAGCCGGTTCGATATAAATCGGGCGAGGGCGTCGTCGGTCGTATCCTTGAGAGCGGCAGTCCGCTGGTGATCGAACGGATTTCTGATGAAGACCGGTTTCTCAATCGCCTGGGTGTCTATGACCTGTATATGCCGTTTATCGGCGTACCCATTCTGATCGGCAACCAGACCGCCGGGGTGCTGACCGCCCAGCCGCCGGGCGGCCCGGACACGCTGGGTAAGCATGAGCGTTTTCTGCAGATGGTCGCCAACCTGATTGGCCAGACCGTTCGCCTGGCCAAAACGGTCGAGGACGAACAGCTGGCACTGAAGATGGAGCGGGATTCCCTGCGGCGCGAAGTGCGTGGAGAACACGGATTCTCGAATATGGTCGGACACACCCGCTGCATGCAGCTGGTGTTCGACCAGGTGCGGCAGGTTGCAAAATGGAACACGACAGTACTGGTGCGCGGGGAGTCCGGCACCGGTAAGGAGGTCATTGCCAACGCCATACATTACAATTCGCCCCGCGCCAACGGGCCATTCATCAAGCTTAATTGCGCGGCATTGCCGGATACGTTGCTGGAGTCGGAGCTGTTCGGTCACGAAAAAGGTGCTTTTACGGGCGCGATCAGCCTGCGCAAGGGGCGTTTTGAACAGGCCCATGGGGGGACCATTTTTCTCGACGAGATCGGTGAAATCACGCCCGCCTTCCAGTCCAAGCTGTTACGTGTGCTGCAGGAGGGAGAGTTCGAGCGTGTGGGTGGCGGCAAGACCCGTAAAGTTGACGTGCGCGTGGTCGCGGCTACCAACAAGGACCTGGAATCGGAAGTCCAGGAAGGCAGGTTCCGTGAAGACCTTTACTACCGCCTGAACGTCATGCCGATACACATGCCGCCATTGCGCGAAAGGTATGAGGATATTCCCGACCTGGCGCATTTCCTCGTCAACAAAATCGCAAAAAGTCAGGGGCGCGAACTGTCCATCGAGGATAGCGCAGTTCGCCTGCTGATGAATTATGACTGGCCCGGCAATGTCCGCGAATTGGAGAATTGCCTGGAGCGGGCTGCTGTCATGAGCGATGGGAAAATTGACAGGCGCGCTATCAATCTGGCCGGTCTGCAGAGCAGTCCGGATGCCGTAGTCAACGCCGGCACCGCCGACCATGTCGATCTCAACGCCCCGGACCTGGATGAGCGCGAACGCGTGGTTGCCGCGCTGGAACAGGCCGGCTGGGTACAGGCCAAGGCGGCGCGTTTACTCGGCATGACGCCGCGACAGATCAGCTACCGGATCCAGACGCTGAAAATCAAGATGCGACAGATCTGAAGTGATCCTGTTGCGGAGCCGACAACAGCACCGATTTGTTTTGTGGCATTGTTGACATAATACCCACGCCTGAAGAAATATCAGATTGAATTCATGAACATGGAGACCACCCGCGAAGCGGCACGCTGATTGCATCGGTTATCCCTGACACGATCGATCTATTGATCGACGCTGACTGGGAGACAAGATGATGGAATTGCCGGTTATTGGTCAGGGCGCAGGTGAGGCACAGGAAAGCGGTTGCAGTACATCCGGGTGCGGCGGCAGCAGTGACCAGCTATCGCATCTGCCTGCGCATATCCGTGACAAGGTACACAATCACCCCTGTTATTCAGAAGAGGCGCATCATCACTATGCGCGCATGCACGTCGCGGTCGCGCCGGCCTGCAATATCCAGTGTCATTACTGCAATCGCAAGTACGACTGTGCCAATGAATCACGACCCGGTGTGGTATCCGAGCTACTGACGCCGGACCAGGCCGTCAGGAAGGTGATGGCGGTAGCGGCCAATATCCCGCAGATGACCGTCCTCGGCATTGCCGGGCCAGGCGATCCGCTGGCCAACCCGGAGCGCACGCTGGATACATTCCGGCAGCTGAGCGAGAAAGCCCCGGATATCAAGCTTTGCGTTTCAACCAACGGCCTGGCACTGCCGGCCCAGGTTGACGAGCTGTGCAAGCACAACATTGATCACGTTACCATCACCATCAACTGTGTCGATCCTGACATCGGCGCCAAGATCTATCCCTGGATTTACTGGAACAACCGGCGAATCAAGGGCCGCAAGGGCGCAAAGATACTGATCGAGCAACAGCAGAAGGGACTGGAGATGCTCACCGAGCGCGGTGTGCTGGTGAAGGTCAACTCGGTGATGATTCCTGGCGTCAATGACGAGCACCTCGAGGAGGTGAGCAAGGTCGTCAAGGCCAGGGGCGCCTTCCTGCACAATGTTATGCCGCTGATTGCCGAGGCGGAGCACGGCACCTTCTTCGGTGTCATGGGGCAGCGTGGTCCAACGCACGAGGAACTGCAGAACCTGCAGGACAAGTGTGCCGGTGACATGAACATGATGCGACACTGCCGCCAGTGTCGTGCCGATGCTGTCGGTATGCTGGGCGAAGACCGTGGCGATCAGTTCACCATGGACAAGGTCGAGAACATGGAGGTGGATTACGCAGCCGCCATGGAACGCCGTGCAGAATATCATGCCACCATCGAGGCAAATCGCGAGGCGCAGAAAACACAAAGCGGCGAGAGCTTCATCGCGCTCTCGCCAATCAGCGTGAAAAAGAAGGAAACGCGGCCGGTGCTGATGGCAGTGGCCACCAGCGGCGGCGGAGTGATCAACCAGCACTTCGGACATGCAAAGGAGTTCCTGATCTACGAGGCATCGATGACCGACGTGCGCTTCATCGGTCATCGCAAGGTCGATCTCTATTGTTCCGGTGGCGATACCTGTGGCGATGCAGAAAGCACGCTGCAGAAAATCATTCGCACCCTGGATGGCTGTGAAGCGGTGCTCTGCTCGAAGATCGGCTACGAGCCCTGGGAGATGCTGGAAAACGTCGGTATTCAACCGAATGGCGAGCATGCCATGGAGCCGATCGAGGATGCCGTGGCGGCCGTTTATGCAGAAATGGTCGAGCAGGGGCTTGCCGACACGGACAAGGGACAAAGCCGTCTGCAGGTCGGCGCCTGAGGAGGTGCATTATGGCATATGCAATCATCAACAGTTGCGTCAACTGCTGGGCATGTGAGCCGGTCTGTCCCAGCCAGGCAATCTACGAGGCACAACCACACTTCCAGATCGACAGCAGGAAATGCACTGAATGCGAGGGTGATTTCGCCGATCCGCAGTGCGCCAGTATCTGTCCCATCGAGGGCGCGATACTGGATGGTTCCGGCGGATCTGCGAATCCGCCCGGTTCACTGACCGGCATTCCGCCGGAGCGGATGGTCGAGGTGATGATGGAAATTCAGGCACGCTAGAGGAGAACGGACATGCTGGCAGGACATCTCAGGCCCGAATTGCCGCAATTGCGGTTACCGGCATCGACAGGGCGCAGAAGTGGAAAGGGCTGGCTCAGGCCGTTGCTGGACTGTTGCCGGAAGCAGGATGCAGGCGACCGTCCACCTGAACTGCACGTACCCGATAGAACATGGAGACGACATTCAGCGCTGCTCATGTGTCTGTACGAGCAGCGCTCGGACAGGGGATATGACTGACATTATTTTTTATGAGAAACCCGGCTGTCTCGGCAATCGGCAACAGCAGGCGATGCTGCGTCGGCATGGTCACCGGCTGGTTATCAGGGATCTTCTGAGTGAGCCCTGGACGGCCGACCGATTACTGCCATTCCTGGCGGGGAGAGTGGTGCCTGACTGGTTCAATACGAGTGCACCGAAGGTCAGGGACGGTGAAATCGATATCCATGAACTTGACGGGGATGCCGCGCTCGGGCTGCTCCTCGAGGAACCTCTGCTTATTCGCAGGCCATTGCTGCAGTACGGTGAAGCCAGGCAGTCGGGATTCTCGCCAGGGCCGGTACTCGATGCACTGAATATGGTGCTCGATTCGGAAAATGACTGCCAGCCATGCCCGGTGGAGACGGAAAATGCAAGTGTGTGCAGGGAAACGACATGAATACCGACATAGACGTATCCCGGCACCGCAATGCAGTTGAGTTTGCCGACGGCGTTTACTGGATTGGCGCACTTGATCCTACGCTGCGAACGTTTGACATCATCCTAAGGACCGCAAACGGAACAACCTACAACTCATACATGGTGCGAGGCAGTGAGGGCGTCGCTGTCATTGACACTGTCAAGGAGAACTTCAGTGACGAGTTTTTCGCGCGTCTCGAATCTGAAGTCGATTACCATGAGATCAAGGTTATAGTTCTAAATCACCTGGAACCCGACCATACCGGCGCATTGCCCGAGCTGATGCAACGGGCACCACAGGCCAAGTTGTATATCTCCCAGCGCGCCACCTCGATGCTGAAGGCCCTGCTGAAGCCCTCCGCTGACGAATTCGAGTACACGACAGTCAACACAGGTGACACGGTAAGTCTGGGCGACCGCACGTTGCGCTTTCTGCATACGCCCTACCTGCACTGGCCGGATACGCAATGCACCTACCTGGAAGATGAGGCAATCCTGTTTTCAGGTGATGTATTCGGCTGCCATTACTGCGACAAGCGCCTGTTCAACGACCAGGTGGGCGATTTCCGCTTTTCGTTCGACTACTACTATGCGCATATCATGCGGCCGTTCAAGAAGCACGTGATAGCCGCACTCAAGCTGATCGAGCCGCTGAAAATCAGGCAGATCGCTCCGGCCCACGGTCCGATCCTGCGAGAGCGACCGAGACGCTATGTCACGCACTACCGTGAACTGTCGACGTCCAGCCTGACGCGGGAAATCGGCAGCGAGGACAGGTCGTTGATCATCTTCTACATGAGTTCATACGGCAACACCGCGCGCATGGCGGAAGAGGTGAGTGAAGGTGCGGCTGAGGTCGATGGTGTCAGGGTGTCGCTGTATGACCTTGAAGGCGGCGAAACCGAGCCTTTTGTCGATCTTATAGAAGAAGCGGATGCCTTGCTGTTCGGCTCGCCAACGATCAACGGCGATGCCGTCAAGCCGGTCTGGGATCTGCTGTCATCGCTGGCGGTGGTCAACCTGCAGGGAAAAATCGGTGCGGCGTTCGGCTCCTACGGCTGGAGCGGAGAGGCGGTGAGAATGATCGAGAACCGGATGAAAGGGCTGAAGATGCATATACCGAAGGAGGGTGTGCGGGTGAAGCTGATTCCAACGGAGGAGGAACTGGGGGAATGCCGTGTATTCGGACGGGACATAGCCGAGGTGCTGGTCGGAAAGAGTGCCGAGAATTCCGTAATCGACTTTGCGGATCTCGTCTGAAACGTTTCGAGTAACTGAAATATCAACTGTATAGGTGAAAGCATATGGCCAAGGCAAAAGTAACGTTTGAAGATATTGAGCAGACAGTCAATGTGCCCGCCGGTACCCGGGTAATCGAGGTGTCGGAGAAGATCGGTGCAGGAATAATCTATGGCTGCCGTGAAGGCGACTGTGGCACCTGCATGATGCATGTTACGGATGGCTGGAACAACCTGACCGAACCTTCCGTGCTGGAGGAGAAAGTCCTGAAGGAGAACATGGCGAGTCGTCATGACCGCCTGGCCTGCCAGGCGCAGATCCTTGGAGACTGCAAGGTAAAACCGGCCTGACCAGAGAGGTAAAGACGATGCCATTAATCACATTCAGTAACCCCGAGTACAATGACAAGACTGTTTATGCTGTCGCCGGAAGCTTTACCGAGACAGTGCTGAAGATCGCGCAGACGAACAAGATCCCGATCAGGTTCGAATGCGGTGACGGCGAATGCGGCAGTTGTGCAATCCGCGTCAAGTACATCGGTGAAAAGCAGCCCATGGGTTATCACCTGGAGGAAAAGGAAAAGCAGGTTCTGCGCGAGCTGGGGAAAATCAGCAAGGAGCAGCTGGAGCAGATGATCGTGGATGACCTTCCCAGTGAATGGCGTCTGGCCTGCCAGTTCATTCCGCGGGATGAGGACATCGTGGTGGAATACGAGGCGATGTAGCATCGTGCAGGCACTCGAAATGGTGTCACCGCAGGATGTCTACGCCCGCCTGATGGTGGCGCGCCGGGGCACACCATTCGAGGATGCCCTGGCGCGCATGCTGGCCTCGTGGTCAACGGGGGGCGGGATACTGCCGGACTGGCTGGGCCTTGACGCGGATCGTTTTTGCCGGCTGGTCGGTCATCATTTCCCGGGCATCCACCTGTCTGAACTGCCCAACCCCGGCCGCAAACCTGACCCGGATCGTTGCGCGGAGATGGCGGATCTGCGTAAGCTGCTGCTGGATAATCGCAGTCTGCGCAGCGAATTGGAGATTCCGCTGGTCGACATAATGATCGCCGGATGTATGGGCTCCGATCATCTGTGGCAGGACCTGGGCCTGTGGGAGCGGCGCGATCTTTCACGGCTCATGTCCGATAATTTTGCGCCGCTCGCCGCCCGCAACAGCAGGGATATGAAGTGGAAGAAATTCCTCTACAAGCAGTTGTGCGAGTCTGAAGGCGTTTACACCTGTCGGGCGCCCAGTTGTGAAGTATGTGCGGACTACCTCGAATGCTTTGGTCCGGAAGAGTAGACAGTGCAGGGACACTGACCGGTTTACGGCAGGGCGCGAGACCGCTACCCTGCTCTCATGCCGGAAGTTATTTGAACCGGTTGTCTGACCTCGCCTGCATGATGGCCCGATCGGATGCCTTCAGCCAGCCGCTCGTGGCATGGTTCACCTTGTCGAATTGCTCAATATAGGGCTTGATATCCAGTAACGGCGTGCCGTTGGCCATATCCGCGCCCTCGAACTCGATGACGTTGTCACGAATCGACAGCAGCCTGACGATGGACAGTCCGATGGGATTCGGTCGCTTTGGTGCGCGCGTCGCAAATACGCCGTGGCTATTGTCATCCATGAACGGGCGGACCCTGAAACTGTAGCCATCGCTGAGATGGAAGAGATAGATCAGGTAGATATGCGAGAAACCTTCCAGATCCAGTAATCCGTCCTGGTACTCCCGCTGCAGAACGATTCTGCCGGTTGCATTGCCGGCGCCGCGGGGCTGGATGGGCATGTTATCCAGCGTCTTGTGGTCAGTCTGGATGGACCCGATCGGTTTCATGGTGTTATTCGCGCCCAGTCTGATGGTGATCGCTATCCTTCGATGGGGCCCATGGCCGTTTGCAGGTAGTTGTTCAGCCCGGTTGATTTGATCAGTTCGAGCTGGGTCTCGAGGTAGTCGATATGCTCTTCCGTGTCACTGAGTATGTCTTCCAGCAGATCCCGCGAGACATAGTCCCGTACGGATTCGCAATACGAGATCGCCTCTACGTAGTGTTCGCGTCCCTGCTGCTCGAGTTGCAGGTCTCCCTTGATGCATTCCGGAATATTCTGTCCGATCAGCAGCTTGCCGAGATCCTGCATGTTGGGTAACCCCTCGAGAAAGAGAATGCGCTCGATCAGTTTGTCGGCATGATGCATTTCCTCGATCGACTCGTCGTACTCGTGCTTACCCAGGGCATTCAGTCCCCAGTTCCTGTACATGCGGGCATGCAAAAAATACTGGCTGATAGCGCTCAGCTCTATGCTCAAGGCCTGGTTCAGCAGCCGTATGACATTCTTTTCGCCTTGCATGACGGGTCTCCTGGTGTGAAGTGATCGCCGGCTTTCCGGTACTCGTTGATAAGGCTACGCATACAGCTGGTACATTTCCCGCAGCATGACTCGAACCCGAAATGCCGGCGCAAGGCGCGTATCGATACTACGCCTTCATCCAGCGCCTGCTTCAGCTGCCGGTCGTTGACCGCGTTGCATATGCACACATACATAGCTGTACACTACCTGTGATACATGTCCGTCGGTTCAGGTAAACGCGATACACCCGGTTCAGACTGCAGTTTTTCGTATATGCGCAGCCAGCGCGCTGTCCATGGTGATGGCATGCAGGTTGAACCATGACGGCAGCTGTTCCCTGACATAGGCCCTGCCGACGGCGGTTGACCCGGTTGCGACCTTGTTGCCGATCCGCTTCAGTTCGCCCAGCACACGCTGGTGCTCATCCGTGTGCTCGCGTATGGCCGGGAACGCGGTCTCCCGCATCAACTCGTTTTCATTCTCGAAATGTTGCTCGGTATGTCTGACCAGTTCATCGAACAGCGCAATGAACGCCGCTTTCTCCGCGGAGCCGAGGCGGTTGACCAGTTCAACAAATTCACGATGGGTTTCGTCCATCGCGGATACACCGAGCAGGTAACGTTCCTCGAATGACTCAATCAGTGTCGCCACGGAGATTCCGCTCCCGACGTCGATTGACAATGGATTTTCCGAGTTTGCGGCCAAGGTAACCTGTATATTCATCGATGTTTTCATATTGGTAGTTTATGGCAAGCGCTGCCAGTGATTCCAGCAGATGGCGAAGCCTGGTGATTTCCTCAAGTGTCCTGCCGCAGGTCAGGCAGTGTACGCCGTCGTCACGGCAGGCTGTTTTGCCCAGGCAGGGCCGGAACAGTGCCACCGCTCAGCAACCGACATCCTGCAGGGCATTGCTTCCGGAGATTGTCCGGCCTGCGAGTCCTGCGGCAGCCAGCAGTTCTCCGATGTCGGCCTCGATAATCCGGATATTCTGCCGCTTGCAGAAGCGGCGCTCCTTGTCGCTCGGGTCGGCGATCAGTGCCCAGCCGGCCGGTGAACCGGATGCGTAGATCATGTCGGATAACACCATGCGTTCCGTGTCTCGCGTCATGCGGATTCCCAGGAACAGGTACTGTTTGTCCTTGCGGTAGGTCTTGAGGAAATCCGGGATGGCAAAACCGCCCATCAGCTCGGTAATGTAATCCACATAGTCGGCATCCGATGCGATGTACGTAGCATCCGGAAGCGGGCTGCCCATCGGCTTGAACAGCACCGGCAGGGCAGTATCAACCTCGGCCTGGTCGATTTCATTCGCTGAATACCTGCTTCCGTCGTAGTGGTGAATCCGGAACCGGTAGTCGGTGCCACCGACGCGGGCGATGCCCCGGATCAGGGTGTGTGGCGTATTGCTGTAACTGTCCTGCAACTGGGTATCACGGTTGATATCGATTACATAAGGCGGTATGACACCGGCAAGCCAGTCATGCAGCGGGGCACGTGTCCATTCTGCTGCCCCGTAGGTGGCGTCAAGAAATCTCGTCACGGCAGAACGCCCGCGCTTGAGTTCTACGTCCATTGCGGCACGCGGGAATTCATACATCAGGCGTGGCGCCATGGCCTTGCCGTTGTTCATGGCCATGATCAGGCTGTCACTGTCGGCGGGCATGCGTTCTCCGCTGTCAGTACGGGTTACGCTCTCCAGTACGCCCGGTCCCAGGTAGGGCACGATACTGCCGTTGCGAACGCCCTCGATCAGATCCAGCAGGCTTGTGTCTGTCATTTCCTCATACTCCATAGGCATGCATGCCGGTATGACTGCAAGAGACGGGCCAAATATTTACGGCAGTCGAATGAACAGCTTACAGGGAGGCATGTTCGACAAGGGTGGAATTTGTCGGCTTCGCGACAGACAGGTGTCGGCGAATTGTTCTCTATCTGCATTGCCGGGAGGGATACACGACAGCAGATGCAAGCTGGTTATCTTGACCGGGTAATGTCGTGTGCAGTTGCGGTATCAACAGCGGTTTAACAGGCAAGACTGGTCGCGCGAATTGTCTGTTCGCATCCATACACTTGTCGCGAATTTGTAGTGAATGCGACCGCGGGCGCAGGCCGGGCAAGGTATTTTTAATTTCACGGAAACAGTAGCTTGCGGCTTATCCGGGTGATTGGCACGGCGCTTGCTATACCCGTGTTGTCCGGGTGAACCGATTTCGTTTGTTCACTTTAATGAGTCAACAACTGGTAAGGAGAACGAAAATGGCGCTGCGTCAATGTGCAATCTACGGTAAGGGCGGTATCGGCAAGTCCACCACGACCCAGAATCTGGTGGCTGGCCTGGCCGAACTTGGCAAGAAGGTCATGATCGTCGGTTGCGATCCCAAGGCGGATTCAACTCGCCTGATTCTGCACTCCAAGGCGCAGAACACCATCATGGAAATGGCTGCCGAGGCAGGCACCGTTGAAGACCTGGAACTGGAAGATGTATTGAAGACCGGCTATGGCGACATCAAGTGCGTCGAGTCCGGTGGTCCGGAGCCGGGTGTCGGCTGCGCCGGCCGCGGTGTTATCACCGCCATCAACTTCCTGGAAGAGGAAGGCGCCTACGAGGAAGATCTCGATTTCGTCTTCTACGACGTGCTCGGCGACGTGGTGTGCGGTGGCTTCGCCATGCCCATCCGCGAGAACAAGGCCCAGGAAATTTATATCGTGGTGTCCGGCGAGATGATGGCAATGTACGCCGCCAACAATATTTCCAAGGGTATCGTCAAATATGCCAACTCAGGCGGCGTGCGCCTGGCCGGTCTGATCTGCAACAGCCGTAACACCGACCGCGAGGACGAACTGATCGAGGCGCTGGCCGCCAAGCTGGGTACCCAGATGGTCCACTTCGTGCCGCGTGACAACGCCGTGCAGCGGGCCGAGATCCGTCGCATGACCGTAATCGAGTACGACCCCAAGCACAAGCAGGCCGACGAGTACCGCACACTTGCGCAAAAGGTCATCGACAACAAGATGCTGGTGATACCGCAGCCCTGCACCATGGACGAGCTGGAAGACCTGCTCATGGAGTTCGGCATCTTGGAGGAAGAAGACGAGAGCATCGTCGGCCAGACCGCGGCTGCCGAGGCCACTGCGTAAATCAACAGGATGATGCCGGCCACGGCCGGCATCGTCTGAACGTTTTTTTCACAACCTGTGCATCCACGGATTAGTGGTGGCAGGAGAAGGAGACAGTTATGTCAACCATGACACGTGAAGACACCGAGGCCCTCATCCAGGAGGTGCTCGAGGTGTATCCGGAGAAAGCCCAGAAGGACCGTGCCAAGCACCTTACGGTCAATGACCACGAGGTCGAACAGTCCAAGAAGTGCATCACGTCCAACCGCAAGTCGCTGCCGGGTGTAATGACCATTCGCGGCTGCGCCTATGCCGGCTCCAAGGGGGTGGTCTGGGGTCCGATCAAGGACATGATCCATATTTCCCACGGGCCTGTCGGCTGCGGTCAGTACTCCCGTGCCGGCCGCCGCAACTATTACGTGGGCACCACCGGCGTCAACACGTTCGGTACCATGAACTTTACCTCCGATTTCCAGGAAAAGGACATCGTGTTCGGCGGCGACAAGAAACTGGACAAGATCATCAAGGAAATCGATGAGTTGTTCCCGCTGAACAAGGGCATTACCGTTCAGTCCGAGTGCCCGATCGGTCTCATCGGCGACGATATCGAGGCGGTATCGAAAAAGAATGCCAAGGAAATCGAGAAGCCCGTGGTGCCGGTGCGCTGCGAGGGTTTCCGCGGCGTGTCACAGTCCCTGGGTCACCACATCGCCAACGATGCCGTGCGCGACTGGGTGCTCGGCAACCGTGACAGCGACACCAGCTTCGAGAGTACGCCTTACGACGTCACCATCATCGGCGACTACAACATCGGTGGCGATGCCTGGTCGTCCCGCACCCTGCTGGAAGAGATGGGGCTACGGGTCATTGCCCAGTGGTCCGGAGACGGCACCCTGGCGGAAATGGAGAACACGCCCAGGGCTAAACTCAACCTGCTGCACTGCTACCGGTCCATGAACTACATCTCCCGCCACATGGAAGAGAAGTACGGAATTCCGTGGCTGGAATACAACTTCTTCGGGCCGACCAAGATTGCAGAATCGCTGCGCAAGATTGCTGCATTCTTCGACGAGAGCATACAGGCCAAAGCGGAGAAGGTGATCGAGCGGTACCGGGCCGAATATGAGGCCGTCATCGCCAGGTACCGTCCGCGTCTCGAGGGCAAGCGGGTGATGCTGTATGTCGGCGGCCTGCGACCGCGGCACGTCATCGGTGCCTACGAGGACCTCGGCATGGAAGTGGTCGGCACGGGTTACGAGTTCGCGCATAACGACGACTACGACCGCACCATCAAGGAGATGGGCAATGCCACTCTGATCTACGATGACGTGACCGGTTACGAATTCGAGGAATTCGTCAAGAAAGTCAAGCCCGACCTGATCGGTTCCGGCATCAAGGAAAAGTACATCTTCCAGAAGATGGGCATTCCCTTCCGCCAGATGCATTCCTGGGATTATTCGGGCCCCTATCACGGCTATGACGGCTTCGCCATCTTTGCCCGTGACATGGACATGACGCTAAACAATCCCTGCTGGAGCAAGATCCAGGCACCCTGGCTGAAGCAGGGTGAGGAGGCCGAGGCCGCCGCCGTCGGCGCCTGATAACGAAGCTGGGTCGTGCACCTGTTCAGGCAGGTGCACGACACGAGGAAGTCATCATTTATCTGACCCGTTAGTTCACGGATTAGTGGCGCGGGAGGAGAACCATCATGAGCCAGGCAGTTGAAGACATTAAACCCAGTTATCCGCTGTTTCGACAGGACGAGTACAAGGACACGCTGAAGAACAAGCAGGAAATGTTCGAGGAGAAGCATCCTCAGGAAAAGATCGAAGAGGTCTTCCAGTGGACCACCACGGAAGAATACAAGGACCTCAATTTCAACCGTGAGGCCCTGACCGTCAATCCGGCCAAGGCCTGCCAGCCGCTGGGCGCGGTGCTGTGTGCCCTGGGCTTTGAGAAAACCCTGCCCTATGTACACGGATCACAAGGTTGCGTGGCCTACTTCCGTACCTACTTTAACCGTCACTTCAAGGAGCCGATCGCCTGCGTATCCGATTCCATGACCGAGGATGCGGCGGTATTCGGCGGCCAGAAAAACATGTTCGCCGGCCTGGAAAACGCCAAGGCGCTGTACAAGCCCGAGATGATCGCGGTTTCCACCACCTGCATGGCCGAGGTCATCGGCGATGACCTCAATGCCTTCATTGGCAACGCCAAGAAGGAGGGCCATATCGAGGAGGAATTCCCGACGCCGTTCGCTCACACACCGAGCTTTGTCGGTTCCCATACCACCGGCTGGGACAATATGTTCGAAGGTATCCAGCGTTACTTCACCCTCAATCACATGGAAGACAAGGAGGTGGGCAGTAACGGCAAGCTCAACATCGTTCCCGGCTTCGAGACCTACCTCGGTAACTACCGGGTCATGAAGCGCATGCTGGATGAAATGGGTGTGGATTACAGCCTGCTTTGCGACCCGACCGATGTGCTGGATACCCCCGCTGACGGCGAGTACCGCATGTATGATGGCGGTACGTCCATCGAAGAGGTCAAGGATGCGCCGAATGCCATCGATACGCTGTATTTGCAGCCCTGGCAGTCGGTAAAGAGTCGCAAATTCACCAAGAACACCTGGAAGCAGCCGGCTACCGATGTGACCATCCCCATGGGTCTGGAGGCGACGGATGATTTCCTGATGAAGGTATCCGAACTGACCGGCAAGCCGATTCCGGAATCACTGGCGCGTGAGCGTGGCATCCTGGTGGACATGATGACCGACAGCCACGCCTGGCTGCATGGCAAGAAATTCGGCCTGTACGGCGACGCTGACTTCGTGCTCGGCATGACCCGCTTCCTGATGGAGATGGGCGCGGAGCCGATCCACGTGTTGTGCAACCACGCCAACAAGCGCT
Source organism: uncultured Ectothiorhodospiraceae bacterium (assembly GCA_947258545.1). Lineage (GTDB taxonomy): Bacteria > Pseudomonadota > Gammaproteobacteria > UBA9214 > UBA9214 > CAMYJZ01. The sequence continues at coordinate 22,042 of CAMYJI010000014.1, read as the reverse complement.
GGAAAAAGGCGATGGAAAAGATGTTGTCCGAGTCGCCCTATGGCCAGAACAGTGAAGTCCATACCGGCAAGGACCTGTGGCATTTCCGTTCGCTGATGTTCACCAACAAGCCGGATTTCATGATCGGCAACTCGTACGGCAAGTTCATACAGCGCGATACCCTGCACAAGGGCAAGGAGTTCGAAGTGCCGCTGATCCGCATCGGTTTCCCGATCTTCGACCGACATCATATGCATCGCGACACCACGCTGGGTTACGAGGGTGCGATCTACATGCTCAAGACCCTGGTGAATGCGGTGCTGGAGCGGCTCGACGAGGAGACCCGCGGTATGGCAACCACTGACTACAACTACGACCTGATTCGTTAAGCGCAGGACGGCGCCGTAGGCTGCGGCGCCGTCCCGTCGGGTACCGGAACGGGTTGGCTTCAGGCACACACCCGAACGGTCGCACGGCGATAGAAGCGAGGAAGTAATCGATGCCCAATGTGATGATACGCGTGAAAGACGATGGTGGCCTCCTGTTCTATATCGCCAAGAAGGACCAGGAGGACGAGATCGCCTCGGTGGAAATGGATACCGAGGCGGAGTGGGGTGGCGAGGTCGAGCTGACCGACGGGTCTAAATATTACATCGACCCCATCAGTCCAAGGCCGTCGTTTCCCACCACGCTGCGTTTTAAACGCGCCTGAATCCAGTTAATCAAGGAGGCCTGTCATGGCACTAGCTATTGTAAAAGACATCTGCACCGCCTGCGGTGATTGTGAACCTGTTTGCCCGACCAAGTCGATCAAGCCGTTCAAGGGCGTCTACATGATCGAAGCCGATACCTGTACCGAGTGCGAAGGGGAATTTGACGTACCGCAGTGCCTGGACGTCTGCATGGAGGACGATTGCATCGTCCCGGCGTGATACGGATTTTTCACGCAACATGCGGTGCTCCAACAGCGGCATTTCCGGCATGGACCGGGACGCACGGGTATCTTCGTGCCGCTGGCCGGGTACACACACGTGGAGTAACAGATGATAGCCAGACCCATAAGTAAGGAAATAGCCCTGCGGATCGCGCTGGCGGTGCGTGAACTGCCGGATAGCGACGCAGCGCGCCTGCTGAATATCCTTGATGACGCGGTCGGGCTGCCGCCGACTGCGAAGAAGCTTGCCGGGCTGACCGTCAAGTCCCTCAAGTCGGCCGCGGGCGGTAAACTAGCCGATACCGACAGCAAGTCACTCAAGGCGGCGCTCGCCTGCCTCAAGGGCGAAACGGATGTCCAGGCGGAACCGTTACCGGAAACTGCACCGTACAACGAAGGGGACATGCCGAACAGCATCTGTGTTGCATGTGCATCGAACACCGGTGAAATGCTGGACGGGCATTTCGGCTCCTGCAAACGCTTTCTGGTCTACCAGGTCTCGGCTGCCGAATATCGTCTGATCGACATACGTGAAACAGATGATGCGCAGGCGGGCGATGATAAAAACGGTTATCGTGCATCGCTGATTGATGACTGCCAGATCCTGTTCGTCGCATCCATTGGCGGTCCGGCAGCCGCCAAGGTGGTGCGAACCGGCGCTCACCCGATCAAGAAGCCCGACGGCGGTTCCGCCAGCGCGGAAGTCGCTGCATTGCAACAGGTTATCAGCAAGGGTGCACCACCGTGGCTGGCCAAGGTGATGGGCGTGTCGGCGGAAGAACGGGTGCGCTTTGGCCTGGACGAGCCGGAACGGGAGGGTGGGCGCGCGTGATCACCGGGGAACAACTGGACCGCATTGGTGAGCTGGCTGCCGCGGAGCCGATATCTTCAACGGTAGTGGACAGGCTGCGTAGCCGGTTCCCCGATATTCATTTTACTTATTGTATGGACGATGACGTCGTCGCGGCCAGCCCCCTGCTCGAATACCCGGCGTTCAATCTCTACCTGATCGACAGTCGAAACCATTGCCTCTGCTTTACGCAAAACGCGGAAGTGGCCACTGGTGTCGTGCTCGCCGAGATTGAAGAAGAACAATGAATGCCAGATTTATGCCGGAAGACAGTGATGTAACGCCAAAAGCGGATTGTTCCACCTGCCCTCACCGCAAGGACAGGTTGCAGCGCGGGCGATGCAACCCCGGAGATGTTTGTGTGCGCGCCATGAGCGGGCGCCAGATCGCGCGCTTTTTCAAATTCAATCCGGACCTGGCGGAGATTTATGCCGGCGACGAATTCTGGGAGCGGCGCGCCATTGCCGCCCGCTATCTTTCCCAGCAGCGTTTGCTGCAGATGCTTGACGACCCGGATGAAGTGGTGCGTCGTGTGCTGGCCTACCGGCTCCCGGTAAGCGCGCTAGGCGCGCTTGCGGGTGACCCGGACCGCGAGGTCAGGATTACGGTTGCTGACCGGTTGCCGCCGGACCAGCTGGAACAGCTGGTGAACGATGAGGATTACATGGTGCGCCAGTACGTGGCACGGCGGATGAAAACCGGTCGCCTGTTCCGCATGATTACCGATGCCGATCGCGAAGTGCGCAAGACCGTAGCAGCCCGCCTGCCGGTAGAGAGCCTGGGCCTGATGTGTAATGACGGCGCTGAAGAGGTGCGCCGGGTTGTTGCCGAGCGTATCGATGAAGAGTCACTTGCGCCGTTGTTGCATGACAGGGACTGGCGGGTCCGGCTGACGGCATGCCAGCGTGCCCCGCTGGCCGATCTGGAGACATTGCTCGAGGACGAAGACGAGGACGTGCGGGCCTGCGTGCAGGAACGCCTGGCATCGTCCCGGGGGGGGTAGCATGGAAACCCTGCTTGCCAATACCGACCAGCTCGCCCGTCTGTGCAACGAGGTGGACGTCGAACCGGGTCTCGATGCACTCACACGCAGACTGCAGGAGCTAGTGCCCGGGGCCGCCCTGAGTCGGGTGCTGACGCGCGGGAACTGGCACCGCCTGGGCGGTGTTATCGATGGCGCCTATCAGCCGGTCAGCGACAACATCACGCTCTGGGCCGAGCGGGAATCCGGCGGTGACGTGGACGAGTTGATCGCAAAATACCTGGGCAAAGGCTATTTTGCGACGCGGCTGGCAGGCAAGACCCACTATTTAACTGCGCCCTGCGGGGAAGGTGCCGAGGATTTCATCCAGCTGGAAATAGAAGAACTTCAGGAGGTCCTCGATCGGCCCCTGGTAGATCCGGACTGGTTCCCGGACAGCCTGGAAGAATTCATTGACCCCCTCGACTATCCACGCCTGGAACCGGAACCCGTCGGCAAGGCCCGCTATATTTTCCGGCGAATCACTCCGGTCAGAAAATTACTGGAGGAGATCGGTAACGCCGGTCATGGAAAAGACGGCCTGCAACGATTCTTCACGGACTGGTCACACAGCAGCGCTTCCGAGACCGGTCCTTTCTGCCGGTACTGGGTCCTGGTGTTGCAGCATTACACCGATAGCGACAGTGAGTCGCACTTTACCGCCAGGCCTGTCAGCACCTTCTCGGGCGAACTGCCCGTTCTGCCGCCGGGGGGATCACTGCAGGGCGCGGAACTGGCCAATGCCATTCATGACTACGACCGTGAACTGGGTTATCCATTTGCCTGGTACTTCATCATGCTGAGCCACAAGTCCGCCAACTATGCATTGGCGGAAGCCGTACTGCGTGACCAGACCGGTGCATATGACTATATCCCGGCCAGGGACCTCGAGGTCCTGCAGCGCTGGGAGCGGCGTCCCTATGCAGTCTGACCGGCTGTAGCGTTCCAGACCCCTCATGATGTCGGTATTGTCGCAAACGCGACACTGAATTCTGCCGGAAATTACATGTAAATCAGGCGTGTGTGAAGTGGCACAGGGTTTGCTGTGGTAGCTGTATGCAACTACCCGAAAATGGTGTCGTGACATGAAGCAGAAGGATATTGCCGAACTGCTGGACGAGCCGGCATGCGCGCACAACAAAAAGTCCAAATCGGGCTGTGCCAAGCCCAAACCCGGTGCCACGGCTGGCGGCTGTGCATTTGACGGTGCACAGATTGCGTTGCTGCCCATCGCCGATGTCGCGCACATAGTGCACGGCCCCATTGCCTGCGCGGGCAGTTCCTGGGACAACCGCGGTACACGCTCCAGCGGTACACGCCTGTTCCGGATCGGCATGACAACCGACCTGACCGAGCAGGACGTGATCATGGGTCGCGGCGAGAAGCGCCTGTTTCATTCCATCAGGCAGGCCGTCGACAGCTACCGGCCTGCCGCGGTGTTTGTCTACAACACCTGCGTGCCGGCACTGGTCGGTGACGATGTCGAGGCCGTCTGCAAGGCAGCCGCAGAGCGCTGGGATACGCCGGTGGTCCCGGTCGACGCCGCCGGTTTTTACGGCACCAAGAACCTGGGAAACCGGATCGCCGGCGAGGCGATGGTCAAATATGTATGCGGCACGCGCGAACCCGATCCGCTGCCCGAGGCAGTAAATCGTGACGGCATTACGGTTCATGACATCAACCTGATCGGCGAGTACAACATCGCCGGCGAATTCTGGCACGTTTTGCCGCTGCTCGACGAGCTCGGACTGCGCGTGCTTTGCACGCTGTCCGGCGATGCGCGCTTTCGCGAGGTGCAGACCATGCACCGTGCCGAGGTCAACATGATGGTCTGCTCCAAGGCGATGATCAACGTTGCCCGCAAGCTGGAAGAGGCCTTTTCAACGCCCTGGTTCGAGGGAAGTTTCTACGGCGTGCGCGATGTTTCGCAGGCGTTGCGTGATTTTTCGCGACTGATCAACGACCCCGACCTGACTTCGCGGACGGAAGCATTGATTGCGCGCGAGGAGGCCGGTATCGATCAACAGCTGGCGCCATGGCGAGAACGGCTCAGTGGCAGGAAAGCGCTGCTCTATACCGGTGGCGTCAAGTCCTGGTCGGTCATTGCCGCATTGCAGGACCTGGGCATGGAGGTCGTGGCTACCGGAACGAAGAAATCCACGGAAGAGGACAAGGCACGCATCCGCGAACTGATGGGGCAGGATGCAGTAATGATCGAGGACGGCAATCCGCGTGCCCTGATCAACATCGTGCGCGACAACAACGTGGACGTATTGATTGCCGGCGGCCGTAACATGTACACGGCGCTCAAGGCGCGTATCCCGTTCCTGGATATCAACCAGGAACGGGAATTCGGCTATGCCGGCTATACGGGCATGGTGGAACTGGCTCGACAGCTGGTGCTGACCATCGACAGCCCGGTCTGGCCGGCAGTCAGGCGCAAGGCCCCCTGGCATGAAGCATCCCGGGATACCGTCGCTACGACGCAGGGGCTACCGTCATGACCGTAATCGTCAAGCGCAAAAAGGCATTATCCGTCAGTCCGCTGAAGGCCAGCCAGACCATCGGCGCGGCACTGGCCTTTCTCGGTTTCCAGCGTTCCATTCCGATGCTGCACGGTTCACAGGGCTGTACTGCATTCGGCAAGGTCTTTTTCGTGCGGCATTTCCGCGAGCCGATACCGCTGCAGACCACGGCCATGGACCAGGTGTCCACGGTCATGGGTTCCGAGGACAGTGTGGTGGAAGGTTTAAGGACCATTGCAGAGAAGAACAGTCCTGCCTTGGTCGGTGTGCCGACCACCGGCCTGTCGGAAACCCAGGGCAGCGATGTGAACATGGCGCTGAAGGAATTTCGCAGAAAGCACCCCGAACACGACGCCGTCCACGTGGTCCCGGTCAGCACGCCCGACTACAGCGGTTGCCTGGAAACCGGCTTTGCGAGGGCCGTGGAGGCAGTCATCAAGGAACTGGTGCCTGCCCGGGAGGATGCGAAAACTCAGCCGGGTCGGCGACGGGGACAGGTTAACGTACTTGCGGGATCGATGCTGACGCCGGGAGACCTCGAGGAGCTGAAGGACATGATCGCGTCCTTCGACATGCACCCGGTACTGGTGCCGGACCTGTCCGATTCACTCGATGGCCACCTGGGCGAGGGTGACTTCTCGCCGCTGACCATCGGCGGGACGTCGGTTGCCGATTTGCAGAGCCTGGATGATGCGCAGGCCACGCTGGTGATCGGCCGCTCACTCAACCGGTCGGCCGATGAACTGCATCGCCTGACCGGCGTGCCGGATTACCGTTTCGATCATCTCATGGGCCTGGGCGCTGTCGACAGCCTGATTCAGGCGCTGCATCACATATCGGGAAAGCCGGTACCCCCGCACCTGGAACGTCAGCGTGCCCAGCTGCAGGACGCCATGCTCGACTGTCATTTCATGCTCGGCATGGCGCGCATGGCGGTTGCGGGTGACCCCGACCTGCTGGCCGCATTCACACAGATGCTGAATGAGGTCGGCGCGGAGACGGTTGCCGCGGTATCGCCGGTCAATGCACCTGTGCTGCAGGAGCTGCCAGCGGAGAGTGTCAAGATCGGTGACCTGGAGGATCTGGAGACGATTGCACGGGAAAACGGCGCCGAGTTGCTGATAGCCAATTCCCACGGTACCGAGACCGCCGGCCGGCTGGGCATCCCCTTGTTGCGCGCAGGCTTCCCGCAATACGACATGCTGGGCGGTTACCAGAGAACGTGGCTCGGTTACCGGGGCACCCGCCAGACGCTGTTCGACCTGGCCAACATCATGCTGACCCTGGAGAAGGGGGAAATACATCCCTATCGCTCCGTATACGCACAGAAACCGGAATACCGGGAGGTATCGACGCATGACGCTGCAGAGGCGGCTCAAGCTGGTGCACTGTAATCGCGAGGACGGGTGGTTGGATGCTGCGTTGAAGGTGGCCTTCGCCACCACCGACCTCAGGCATGTAGACCAGCATTTCGGCGCGGCCAGAACTTTCGCCATCTATGCCGTGGATCTGGAGCATACCTGTTTTGTCGAGGCCAGTGAATTCGGCCTGCTGGACATGGACGGCAACGAGGACAAGCTCGAGGTGAAAATCTCGGCGCTGAAGGACTGTATCGCCGTCTACAGCCAGGCGGTGGGCGCTTCCGCCATCAACAAGCTGAAAGCGGAGGGTATCCAGCCGGTCAAGGTGACACCGGGTGCCGAGATCACCGAGCTGCTGGAATCGTTGCAGGAGCAGTTAAGGCAGGGTCCGAGCAGCTGGCTTGCCAGGGCGATCGACAGCACCCTGCCGGCCGATCCCTCGCGCTTTGACAGGATGGAGGCAGACGGATGGGAGGAATGAGCAGCCGATGATCGAGGAGAGCGGCACGGTGGTGGCAGATGGACGTGGCCTGGTGTGGGTGGAGACGCAACCCCGCAGCAGCTGTGCCAGCTGTGCCGTCACGAGCTGTACGAGTTCGGTGATCTCGGGGCTGTTCGGCACACGTAGCAACTGCCTGCAGCTCGAGAATACCCTGGGCGCCGTAATCGGCGACCGGGTTGTCGTCGGCATACCCGATGAGCTGCTGGTCAGGGCGTCGCTGCTGGCCTATCTGTTGCCGGCGATAGGCATGCTGGCAGGAGCGCTGCTGGCGGATATCGCCGGACTGGTCCCCGCGCTGCAGGGCTTGTCGGCATTGTGCGGGCTTGTGGCCGGGCTGGTGCTGCTGCGACGGAACAGCCGGAAACCGTCGCAACAGCAGCGTTACAGACCGCAGCTCCTGCGGATGGCCGGTTTCTCAACACAACAGGTTGCATTGCCCCTGTCAGGCGGTGCCCGAAACTATCAAACAGGATAAGGAGTGACATGATGAGCGAAGCGGCATTGGCAATTACAGATGACGATCCGGGGCTTGAGACCGATTTTGCCCGGGAGATGGTGCGGCAGATGCGCGCCATAGATACCTATGGAACCTATGACGAGTGGCCGGTGAGCAGGATTCTCGAGCCCTTCGTACTGACCAAGGAGAAAAAGAAGGAGATCCCCGTGGTGGGCGATCCCGATGAAATTACCATGTCACGGGTCAAGGCCTTCTATAACGCAATTTCAGCCCTTATCGAGAAGGAATGCGGGCTAATGGCGGTGCCCATGATTAATCTTACCCACGAGGGATTCGGTCGCGCCATCATTACCGTCGGCAGGCTGGTGGTATTGGACAGGACGCTGCGTGACGTACACCGCTTCGGTTTTCCCACCCTGACCAGGATGAAAGACGAAGCCGACAAGCTGCTGTCGGTGGCACTGGAACAGATTGGACAGCACCCTGAAGTGGCGAATGCATAGGAGGCTGACATGACACCCGATGAACTGAAATCAATGCAGAAAGCGGCAAGGAAGGCCCGACGTATTGCGACCGAGAAGGCCGGTGAGTTGCACGATCTTGTCGAGGACCGCCTACCCGTCGCATACGAAGAGATCCCTGGAATGGCGCAGGCCACCTACGATGCCTGCAAAGCGTGGGCCGAGGCGGAAGCAGCCTGGAAGGCCGCGGAAGCCGAGGCTGGTTAAGGAGACGCAGATGAACATGATTACCGGACTTACCAGGGGTGGTGAAGAGTATGTACCTGCCTTCGTTATGGACATCAACCAGGCCAACTGCATCGGCTGTGGGCGCTGTTTCAAGGTCTGTCCGCGCGATGTCTTCGATCTCGTCGAACGTGATGAGGTCGAGGGGCTGGCGGCCGCTGACGATGATTACGATGATGACGATTACGGTGATGACGATGACGGTTTCTCCGATGACACCGCCATGGTCATGAACCTGAAAAATGCCATGGATTGTATCGGTTGCGGCGCCTGTGCGCGCATCTGTCCGAAGAAGTGTTTCACACATGAGCCGCAGAACGTGGCGGCCTGAGGGATTGCAGAATGCCTAGACCCGAAAGACACGTATTTGTCTGCGTGCAGCAAAGACCCGAAGGTCACCCCCGACCGTCATGCAGCCAGAAGAACTGCAATGAAGTGGCAGAGGAGTTTTTCTTCAACCTGCAGCAGACCCAGGCGTTCGACAGGATACAGGTGACCACGACGGGTTGCCTGGGCCCCTGTAGCGAGGGGCCGTCGGTACTGGTCTACCCGGAAGGCGTGATGTACGGCAGGGTCGGCAAGGAAGACGTTGCCGCGATCTTCGAAGAGCACCTGGTGAACGGAAAACCAGTCGAGCGCCTGCTGATGCCGAAAGATTTCTGGGGTTGATGTACATGTCCGGGGCAATTACCAGATCCGCCACTGTCCGGCATCTCATGCAGGGTGATGTTCAGTTCGGTTTCGACCTGCCGGCCGAAGTCGATGATCACCTGCAACGCGCGGCCGAGCGGGTGACATGCAGGGCGGAATCACTGCAGGCGCTGAATGATGCGCTGGAGTCCGGGCCGGGGCAACTGGAGGTACTGGTGGCCCTGTACAAGTTTCACTTCTACCAGGGCGAAACCCGGCGGGCCAGGGATTTCGTCTTTCAGGCGCTGGTCAAATCAGCCCGTCAGGGGCGCTTCAGCTACGACCATGCAACCCTGAACGCGGACAGCACGGACTGGAATGATCCGCGCGGACCGGGGCGTGTGTTTCTCTACAGCCTGAAGGCGTTGGCATTTATCCGGTTGCGTGAAAATGACCTGGAGGATGCACAGTCGATACTCGACACCCTGGCCAGGCTGGATCCATCCGACCAGGTCGGTGCCGGCGTCATCCGTGATCTGCTGCTCGCCATGGACGATGAATGACGGGCATGGACGAACAGGTAACAAGGCACTTCCGTTCTATTGAGTCGCTCGCCGGCGAGATACATGGCAAGCTGCAGGATGAGGTCGTGCAACTTGGTTTCGATACAGCCCGGGTTGTCCTGAAATCACCGGCCGAGGCGGTTTACCGGCTGGAAAAAGATCCGGCCGATGGGCAGGACAGTCTGGTTGGGGTGTGGCTCGACAGGCATGATTGCAAACTAGGCAACCTGGTTTTCCATGCCGACGGCAGCTTTTTCGTGGAGCAGGATATTGTCCTGCCACATCCGACGCACCCGCGCTGGTTCGTGGAAGCGGTCAATGCCTGGGGCAGGGGTGGAGAGATCAAGGCGGAAGCCCGGCTTTTGCCTGTGCCCGAATAGGCAGACACCTGCGGACGTTTATGGATTACCGCGTTATCCTCTATCACAAGCAGGCCACCAGCGCCCGTACCCGTTTTCTCAGGTTCGGCCATGACAGTGTCTGTGCCCCGCATCCGGTGTCCATGCCGGCGCAATTGCTGGACGGGGATGACCAGAGCAGGGTGGATATGCATCCGGCCGGTATGTTGCGGGAGATGGAAAAGCGGATAGGTTTCGAACGAGGTTGTCTGAAGGCGGAAGGCGAATTCCGGACGGTCGTCGAGACGCCACGTAACAACATCCGGATATTCCTGGCACGGATCGATACCATCGATCCGCCCTTCGCCGTTGCCGAGCAGGCCGATTCGAGATTTATCGACCTGACCCAGGCAAGGGACCTGCCGACAGTCGAGCTGCAACTGCTACGCCAGGCCTATGAGCTGATCATGGGCGGCTGACGCTACCCGCTGTAAAACGGCCGTGAGAGTTCAGCCGGCGGTCGCATGGACGCTCAGTTCCTCCGGCCAGCACCCGACAGGCGGCCCCAGGTTGAGCTCGGTATCTTCAAAACGCACCAGGAAGATTTTGCGTCGTGGCGCATCCTCCAGATGCCCGGTCTCGACGATCACGCCACGCCCGCCAGGTTCGGCAAGTACGGCATCCTCCGGAATACCGGGAATTCCACCATCGTTCAAGATATGGCTGGCGGCATAGACCACGTCGCCGGGATTGAGCTGATCGAGATTCATTGCGTGTCTCCATTGTCCTGTTACTGACATATCAAACTGTTGCCATTTGTCGCGTTGGTTACACATCCTGCTGACTCGTGAATGATAAATAACTCTAAAAACATACAGATATATAACCCGATCTGACGTGGCACAGGCCTTGCTACTCATACAGCTAACAGAATGCAAAACACCTGCCATGGAGAACATACGCATGCTGATACTTACGGAAAATGCTCAAAAGGCCATCAGTCGGTTTATCAAGGGTTCCGAGACCCCGGTAGAAGGATTGCGGATTTCGGTCACCGGTGGTGGCTGTTCAGGCATGCAGTACGGCATGGCACTGGAAGAGACCGCCAGTGCCGATGACACGGTCGTCGAGTTCGCTGATCTGAAAGTATTCATCGATCCCGTCAGTGCACAGCATCTGAAGGGCGTCACGGTGGACTTTCTGGACAGCATGGAAGGCAGCGGCTTCAAGTTCGAGAACCCGAACGCAACGGCAAGCTGTGGCTGCGGCAACCCGTTTTCAGCCTAACCACCGAACAGGAGCAAAGTCATGTGGGATTACTCAGAAAAGGTCAAGGAGCACTTCTTCACCCCGCGTAACGCCGGTGCGGTGGAGGAGGCCAATGCAGTCGGTGATGTAGGCTCGCTTTCGTGCGGCGATGCCCTGCGACTTTCACTGAAGGTCGACCCGGATACCGAGACCATCCTGGATGCCGGTTTCCAGACCTTCGGTTGTGGTTCGGCCATCGCCTCCAGTTCGGCGCTGACCGAGATCATCAAGGGAATGAAGATCGACGATGCCCTGCTGGTGAGTAACCAGGATATCGCCGATTATCTGGATGGCCTGCCGCCGGAGAAGATGCATTGCTCCGTAATGGGTCGCGAGGCCCTGCAGGCGGCGGTAGCCAATTACCGCGGCGAGGAATGGAAGGACGATCACGAGGAAGGTGCGCTCGTCTGCAAGTGCTTTGCCATCGACGAGGTGTTGATCGAGGAGACCGTACGCGCCAACAGCCTGCACACGGTGGAGGAAGTGACCAACTACACCAAGGCGGGTGGCGGCTGCACGGCCTGCCATGAAGGCATCGAGGAGATCCTGGCGAGCGTGCTGATGGAAGCGGGGGAGGCGTTTGACCCCAATGCCGTGGCAGGTGAGCGAGCCAAGCCGGCATCGGGGCTGACCAATCTGCAGCGCATGAAGCGAATCGAGGAACTGCTCGAGGAAATCCGCCCCAACCTGCAGCGCGATCACGGGGATGTGGAACTGGTCGAGGTCGACGGGAAATTTATCTATGTACGAATGATCGGCGCCTGTGCCGGATGCCAGATGGCTGCAACCACGCTGGGCGGAATCCAGCAACACCTGGCGGAGGGTCTCGGTGAGTTTATCCAGGTGTTACCGGCCGAAGAACTGGCGCGCCGCGCGCAGATGGGAGGTTAGGTCATGGCAGAGGGAATCTATCTTGATAACAACGCCACGACCCTGGTTGCACGGGAAGTGGTCGATGAAATGCTGCCTTTTCTTACGGAGCAGTTCGGCAATCCCTCCTCGATGCATCAGTTTGGCAACAAGGTGGGACATGCACTGAAAAAGGCGCGCAGGCAGGTGCAGGCGTTGCTGGGCGTGGAACATGACTCGGAAATCATCTTCACCTCCTGCGGTACCGAGTCCGATTCCACGGCGATCATGTCGGCACTCAGGGCACAGCCGGAGCGCAAGGAAATCATTACCACCGTCGTGGAACACCCGGCAGTGCTGAGTCTTTGCGAATACCTGGATAAGGAGGGCTACACGGTCCATTACCTCAAGGTGGACAAGAAGGGACGTCTCGATATCAATGAGTACTACAGCCTGCTGTCAGACAAGGTGGCCGTCGTTTCCGTGATGTGGGCCAACAATGAAAGCGGCACCCTGTTTCCGGTGGAGGAGATGGCCGAAATGGCACGTTCCGCCGGGGTCCTGTTCCATACCGATGCCGTGCAGGCGGTGGGCAAGCTACCCATCAACCTGCAGGAGACCAGCATTGACATGCTGTCTCTGTCCGGCCACAAGTTGCATGCACCCAAGGGTGTCGGCGTGTTGTACCTGCGCCGTGGTGTGCGCTTCCGTCCGCTGCTGCGTGGCGGGCACCAGGAACGCGGGCGGCGTGCCGGTACTGAAAATACAGCGTCCATCGTCGCCCTGGGCAAGGCCTGTGAGATGGCCACGGAGGCAATGGAATACGAAAAGACATTCGTACGGGCGATGCGTGACCGCCTGGAGCAGGGGATCCTCGAGCAGGTCCCGCATTGTTTTGTGACCGGCGATCCCAACAACCGTCTGCCCAATACCTGCAATATCGCCTTTGAATATATCGAAGGCGAGGCGATCCTGTTGCTGCTGAACAAGCTGGGCATCGCCGCTTCCAGTGGATCGGCCTGTACCTCCGGCTCGCTGGAACCTTCCCATGTGATGCGTGCCATGGATATTCCGTATACAGCCGCTCACGGCTCGGTAAGGTTTTCGCTGTCCCGATATAACTCCATGGAAGAGGTTGAGCGTGTGATCGAGGCAGTCCCCCCCATCATTGCACAGTTGCGTAAACTTTCTCCCTACTGGTCAGGTGACGGGCCCGTGGAAGAGCCGGAAAAGGCATTCGCACCAACCTATGCCTGACAAGCGGGTTGATAGGCGCTATCTTCTCTCTCCAGCCGCGGCATCTGCCGTGGCTTTTTTATGCGTGCTGTGGTGATGCTTCTGTGGCTGCGTCTGCGTGACGCTTTGTCGCATTGCCGACAAAGACAAACTTTTTCTGCCGCAATGTTGCATCGTCGACAGACTATGTGGTTGAAACTGAAAGGAAGAAATTGGTGGCATGTAGTTTGCACTCTGTTTGGTCAGCAGGAGTAAATCATGAGTGCAAGTGCAACCACGGTTATCATCAACGACACGACGCTCCGGGATGGAGAGCAATCCGCCGGTGTCTCGTTTTCCCTCGAGGAGAAGCTGGCCATTGCTCGTAGCCTCGACCGGCTGGGCATAGCGGAACTCGAGATCGGCATCCCGGCCATGGGCGAAGAGGAGCGGCAGTCGATTCAGGCAGTATCGACGGTAGTGAAGCGTGCGCGACTCATGGTCTGGTGCCGTATGCACGGTCACGACATTGCCATGTGCCGGGGGCTGGGTGTGCAGAGTGTCGATCTCTCCATACCGGTATCGGACCAGCAGATCAGCAACAAGCTGGGTCGAGACAGGGCCTGGGTGCTGGAACAGATTGACCGTCGCGTAGCCGAGGCACTCGATATCGGTCTGGATGTGTGTGTCGGTGGTGAGGATGCCTCGCGTGCCGATCACGATTTCCTGTTTCATGTACTCGAGCGCGCCGAAAGGGCGGGCGCCAGCCGTTTCCGCTACGCGGATACCGTGGGCATCATGGAACCATTCCAGGTATATGAGGTTATCCGCGATCTCAGGGGCGTGTGCGGCCTGGAAATCGAGATGCACGCCCATAATGACCTTGGACTAGCCAGCGCAAACACCCTGGCAGCCGCGCGCGGCGGCGCCACTCATGTCAATACGACCGTACATGGGCTGGGCGAGCGTGCCGGTAACGCACCATTGGAGGAAGTCGTCATGGGGCTGCGGCGTTTTCTCGACCAGGCACACGAGGTCGACATGGTGAACTACGCTGCTGTTTCCAGGCTGGTGGAGCAGGCATCCGGGCGCAGTATCGCCTGGCAGAAAAGCCTGGTCGGGGCGGGAGCCTTTACCCACGAAGCAGGTATCCATGTCGACGGTCTGATGAAGGATCGGCGGAATTACCAGGGTGTGGATCCGGCCGAGATGGGACGTGAACACCGTTTCGTGCTTGGCAAGCACTCCGGAAGCCATGCAGTGATCCGGGCCTACGCCGATATGGGCATGCACCTGAACCGGGAACAGGCGGAGTGCTTGCTGCCGCTGGTCAGGAAGCATACCGTGCGGAACAAGCGCGCACCCGCTGATCGTGATCTGCGTCGTTTCTATCTTGAAGTAAGCAGGGGGCTGCCTGAATGGATGCATCAATGAGTACCCCCGAAGTGATCGGCGAGGCCGTTACCGCAGCGGAACGTCCGGGTATCCTGCGGCTGATCCGCGAGGATATTGCCTGCGTGTTTCAGCGTGATCCCGCGGCGAGGACCAGGTTCGAAATCATCACCACATATCCCGGGGTTCACGCCATCCTGTTGTACCGTATGGCGAACCGCTTATGGCAACGCGACTGGCGTTACCCGGCACGACTGATTTCCTACATTGCGCGGATCTGGACGAGTATAGACATTCATCCAGGGGCGACTATCGGGCACCGATTTTTTATCGATCACGGCGCCGGTGTCGTGATCGGAGAGACAGCCGAGGTCGGTGATGATGTAACGCTGTATCACGGCGTGACCCTGGGTGGTGTTTCCTGGAACAAGGGAAAGCGTCATCCGACACTCGGAGACCGGGTGGTGGTCGGCGCAGGCGCAAAGATTCTCGGTCCAATAACGGTAGGTGCCGATGCGCGGGTTGGTGCAAATTCGGTAGTCATATCACCCGTACCCGAGTCCAGAACGGTTGTCGGCATCCCCGGCAAGATCGTTCAGTCACGCACTTCCGGAAGTACATCGAACGCCGGTATCAATCTCGACCATCACCTGATCCCCGACCCGGTGGCCGAGGCCATCGGCTGCCTGCTGGAACGCATCCATATGCTGGAACAGCAGGCGGGTATCTACGGCGGTAAGCAGGGTGACGACCCCCCCGAGGACGGATGTGAGCGCTGTGATGCAGTGCGACTGTGTGATCCTGCCGGAACGGGACTGCAGGAGGCTCGCTGAGGAATTGACGTGGACATGCTCGAATTTGATGGCGAGGAACTGTATTTTGACGAGCCGCTGAACGCAGAGGTAAAGCTGTGCCTCGATCGGGCATCCGAGCACTATGGCGCAGACCAGGCTGAAAAGTTTCTTATGCGAGCCTACATGCTTGCGCCGGAGCATCCCGTGGTGCTGGTTGCCCTGTACCGGTATTTCTATTACCAGCATCGACTGGAGGATGCGCTGCTGATTGCGGAACGTGTACTGCATATCTTCGCCAGGCGTCTTGAATTGCCGGAAAACTGGCGTGAACTCGACGAGGCACGGCTGGGTAACGGTGTGCTGATATCCATGACGCTGGTGCGCTTTTACATGCTGGCGCTGAAGGGAGCGGGCTATCTCCAGTTGAGATTGGGCGAGTACGAGACAGCCCTGGAGCGACTGGAGAAGGTGGTGGAGCTTGACACCAGGGACCGGCTTAACGTGCAGGCGCTGATCGAGGTGGCGCGCGAAGCCCTGCAGAACAATGACGATGACAGGGTGGCCGCCAAGTGATACAGGAGACGGGAAATGACCGATAGTGAACTCGATATGGACCTCGAAGAGCTAAGCAGTGCCGAGGACTTTCTGGAGTATTTCGAAATTGAATACGAGCCATCCGTCGTGCACGTGAACAGGTTGCATATCCTGCAGCGCTTTCACGACTACATCGAGGATATCGATGATATGCCGGATGATGACGAGGTGAGGCGCGAACTTTATGCGGGTTTTCTGAATAGCGCCTACAGCGATTTCGTCAGGTCGGATGCGTTGACCGAGAAAGTGTTCAGGGTATTCCGCATGCATGATCCGCTGGGCTCCATTGTCCCTTTGAGTGACCTGACAAGGCAGATCCGGAGCAGTGCGACCAAGGTTTGAATACGGTGAAGCCGTGCGTGTAATACGTAACCTGCGCAATGACGGCACCTATCCCGGCAAGGCTACCGGGAAGCTGCTGGTGCGAAGGGGCAGTATCGGCTATGTCAGGGATGTAGGTACATTCCTGCAGGATCAGCTGATTTACTCGGTGGATTTCGTTGATCAGGGCATCATGGTGGGTTGCCGGGAGCAGGAGTTGCAACTGGAAAGCGATCCATGGATTCCGTCCCGGTTTGAATTCCGTGACAAGGTCACTCCGGTTGTGCCACTGGGGATCAATGGTGAAGTCATCGCCCGACCCGGCGATGAAGGCGAAATCGAGAAAGTGGACCGTGAGTGCGAGGGCGGGCCGGTTTACCATTTGCGTATTACCGGGCGTACCCTGCTGGTACCCGAAAAGGCCCTGGAATTCGTGCAACCGGAAAGCGTAGAAGGATGACGGGCATGGTCGAAGGTCAGCACAAATCGGCGCCGGAATTCTACTATCACCTGTTACGCAGTGCGCTGGATAGCTTTAACACGAATCCTGACCTGCTGGATGATGCCAGGTACGAACAGGTACACCGCAAGGCAAGCAGAAGTTATGAGATCGAGACATGTGTTCTCGCCTCACCGGAGGCGAGAGACGTTGTGGTCCCGGATGAACAACTGGACCAGTCGATCAGCGAAATTGCATCCCGTTATGAATCCAGGGAAGCATTCATTCAGGATCTCGAAGCAAACGGACTGGACAGTGCTACCCTGCGCAAGGCGCTTTACAGGGAGCTGATATTCAATAGCGTGATGCAGCGTGTGGCTGCCAGTAGCGCTGACGTAACCGATCTGGATGTGCGCCTCTTCTACGAGATGCATCACGAACGGTTCGAGGAGGCTGAGCGGCGCGTTGCCAGGCATATCCTTGTTACCGTGAATCCGGACTATCCCGAGAACAGTTATACGGAGGCACGTGCCCGAATTGTCTGGATCCTGGAAAAGCTGGCAGGTCGTGCCAACCGTTTCGAGAAGTTCGCGGAACGCTATTCGGAGTGTCCCACGGCGATGGACGGCGGCATGCTGGGCGAAGTAGGGCGGGGACAATTGTTCGCGTCGCTGGATACCGTACTGTTCGGTATGAAGGAAGGCTGGATCAGCCCGGTAGTCGAGTCGGAGCTGGGATTTCATGTGCTGTTATGTGAAAAGATCATACCAGCCAGGTGGATTCCATTTTCCCGTGTGGCACCAAAAATCCACAAAATACTGCAGGAGCGCAGGCGCCGTAACTGTCAGAAGGCCTGGCTCGCCAGGCTGATGGAAGTGTCCACCCGGCAGGATAATCACTGATGCCTGAAAGCAGGGTCCATTGTTCCTTTTGCGGCCAGGAGCAGGGGCCGGATGTACCGTTGATTGCCGGCGAGGAAGGGCATATCTGCGAGGAGTGCGTGCAGCTTGCCTCGCAGGTGGTCGGTAGCTGGGGGCGCAAACGCGCCGCATCCAGGCCGTTGCAGAAACTGCAGAAGCCGGTTGACATGAAGGCACAGCTCGATCAATACGTCATTGGACAGGAACTGGCGAAAGAGACCCTGGCAGTGGCCGTCTACAATCATTTCAAGCGGCTCAGTATGGATAACGAGCGGCAGAACATACGGGAAAGCACCCGGCATGTTGAGATCGAGAAATCCAATATACTGCTACTGGGGCCGTCTGGTACCGGCAAGACACTATTGGCAAGTACACTTGCGCGAATCGTAGGCGTGCCTTTTGTCATCGCCGATGCAACGACATTGACCCAGGCAGGCTATGTGGGCGAGGACGTCGAGAGTATCCTGGCCCGTTTGCTGGATGCAGCGGACGGAAATACCGAACTGGCAGAATGGGGCATTGTTTATATCGATGAAATCGACAAGCTGGCGCGTGCCGGTGAGTCATCCCACGGCATGCGTGACGTATCGGGTGAGGGGGTCCAGCAGGCCCTGCTGAAGCTGGTGGAGGGCACCACGGTAAAAATGGGTGCAAGAGGCAGGAAGGACCATGGCGAGGAACATCTGATCGATACGCGCAATATTCTGTTTATTGCCGGCGGTGCCTTTGCCGGCCTGGAAAAACAGCTGGAGAAAAGGCTGGGTTTGGGTGTGCGGGGTATAGGCTTTCATGTGGACATGTCGGAGCCGGAGCAGGCGCGTGAACAGCTGCGATCGTTTGAACAGGTACAGCCCGAGGACTTGCGCTACTTTGGTTTGATCCCCGAATTTATCGGGCGATTTCCCGTCGTCACGGCACTGCATGATCTGGATGTGCAGGCGCTGGTCCAGATCCTGACTGAGCCACGCAATGCGCTGGTACGTCAATATCAGCGACTTTTCGAGTTCGAAGGCGTAAGGCTGGAGTTCACTTCAGATGCAATGAGCGCAATTGCCGGACAGGCTATCGAGCGCGGAACCGGGGCCAGGGGGCTGCGTGGTGTCGTGGAGAGCCTGCTCAGGAAGGTCATGTTTGAAGTGCCGTCACTGCAGAACGTCACAGGGTGCGTGGTGGATGCGGATTCCGTCACCAGCAGCAAACCGGTGCTGATTACCTGTGAAGAAGAAGCCGGCGGGCAATTGACAGAGCAGGGTGGTGTATAGCGCGTAACAAGGCCGCTGTGTGCAGTACTGGTCCGGGCAGGCGGCCTGCGCGGCGTGGATGTAAAATTGCACCTCAGAACCGCACGTTGGTTTCGCCGCCGTTTTCGATCCAGCCGTGTATCATCTTCTTGGTTGTATATGCGGCGGAGCAATTACCATCCCTGTCGATAACGATGAAACCGCCACGCCCGCATACCTTGCGGGCCATATACTGAACACCGGCCTGCGTGGCCTGTGCGGCATTCATGTCCTTCATATAAATGAAGTCGGATATGGTCTTTGCAATCACCGTACGTATGAAGTCTTCCCCGTAACCGGTCGAGGAGACAGCGCAGGTTTCGTTGTCGGCATAGACGCCTGCGCCCGGAATGGGTGAGTCGCCAACGCGCCCCATGCGCTTGTTGACGATGCCGCCGGTCGAGGTGGCTGCAGCCAGGTTGCCGGCCGGATCCCGCGCGATCGCGCCTATGGTGCCGTATTTCTGGTCTTCGCTGTCTTCCTCTGTGCCATCATGATCCAGCATGATCTTGTGTTTCAGGCGTGCTTCATTCAGCTGCTCGATCCGGTCGGCTGTGTAGAAATAGTTTTCAGGCGCACGGCCAACCCCGCAGTGATCGGCGAAGCGCATCGCCCCTTCGGCGATGAGTAATACATGTTCACTCTCGGTCATCACCAGGCGGGCCAGCTGGATCGGGTTGGCGATATTATCCACGGCCGCAACCGCGCCGGCTGACAGGTCACGACCATCCATGATGGCCGCATCCATCTCGACCTTGCCGTCCTCATTCAGCACCGAACCGCAACCGGCATTGAAGACGGGATCATCCTCGAGCAGCGTGGCGCATGCCTCGACCGCCTGCAGTGCCGAGTACGCGGGTACTGCGATATACGGAAAAGTCACGAGGCAAACAGCCCAGGCAATGGCACCCTGTGACGTCCGGGTTGTCATGACCGCATCAACAGCGGAAACAATCCCCAGGACTTGAGCGACAAGGACGACGATGAAGATCATTTAACACCGACTTGTTCGCGTGCGATTGGGTCGATGCTGCGTGTTTTGAATGATATTGTCATTCTATGAGCGGGCTCTCCAAGCTCGCTGTCCAATTTCTTGGTGCCGGGCCAAATGGATGTTCTCCCATATTCGTGATCCTTTTAGGTAATGTTCTAGACACAGACTCTCGGCCAATAGTGGTTGCTACTGATTGAAGTTCCAATTTACCGTGTCCTAGGCGAATTCCTAATCATGCAGCTATTGGCGTCTGAAAGAGTCCATCGCAATGTGATACCCATGAATAGTTACTGAGTTTTGCACGTAGAGGTGGAGGGTTGCCGCTAATAACCACTGGCGTATCTCCGCCTAGCGATTGATGGACCCGATTCTGGTTGTAGTATTGCCTGAAATCTGCGAGTTTTCGTTCAAGGTCCTGAGCATTTCTTACTTTTCACTATACGGACCGAGAATGATTATACTTTTACTTGTATAATTATTCAAGTAAAAGTATAATCTCCCGATGAAAGGAATCGAGTTCCTGGGCACCTCATTGAAGACGGTCCGCGAATTCCCGGCGCTGGCAAAAAGGGAAGCCGGTTACCAGCTCGACCGTGTTCAACACGGCCTGGATCCGACGGATTGGAAACCGATGAAATCGGCTGGTCAGGGTGTACGCGAAATACGTATCCAGCATGAAGGGCAGTATCGCGTGATCTATGTGGCATCTTTTGAAGACAAGGTTTACGTGCTACACGCTTTTAAAAAGAAAACGCAGAAAACAAGCAAGCAGGATCTGGACGCAGCAAAACGTGCATTTAGAGAAGTATTGGAGAAGTATTGCCCATGAGCGAGAAAACACAGTTTGATAGTGTATGGGATGCGCTTGAAGATGACCCTGTTCGCCAGGAGAATTTGAAATTGCGCTCTGCATTAATGATCACGATTTCGGAAACCATCAAGGAGCGCGGTCTCAAACAGCAGGATGCCGCCGAGCTGCTGCACATTTCACAACCACGCGTCAGCGCGTTGTTGAAGGGCAAGATTGATGAGTTCCGTCTGGATACCCTGGTGGATCTCGCGCATCGGTTGGGATTGCATGTGTCAATCAATATTGCCGCATAAGCTTGGCGCAGGGTGATTGAGGCATTGAGCTATTGCCGTGAACAAAAAGGACTGTGCTAGATTTGTGCTAACTTGAAAGCACAGTGAACTGTAAGTGGTTGATAAGTCAACTACGGTATTTGATGGGCAGGCGCCGCAAGTGACTGCTTAAAAATGAAATATAGCCCACATATTCAGGCTGCGAACCAGGCGGTCGGGAGTTCGAATCTCTCCGGGCGGTTCACCAGAGGTTCGAACTCCCGACGTATCCAATGGATCGAGTTTGACAAGCCACCGCGGGCCGCGCACGACTGCAGGGATGCAGGAGGTAGAGCAATGCAGGGAGCAATTGCCGAGAACGTCGTCGCGCAGCGACGGCGGACCCGAAGGGGTGAGGGGCGTCGCCCCGAGTAATCTCTCCGGGCGCGCCAAACATGATGGCGAAGCATCTGCTTCGCCATTTTTTATGCGATGCGCCCGTCGACCCGGCCCTCGAGCAAAGCACTCGGGCGTTCGGCTCGCGCGAAGCGGTGCTTCGCACAAATCGCTCGCTTCACCCAGGCGCGCCATCTCATAAAACAGCAAGTTAGAGAATAATTTGAACGTCTTTTCTACTTGTTGTTTTTGTCCTTCCATTTTCAAGTTTCACGAAAACAACGGATTAAGTGATACCCAGAGTATCTGGTTAAAGGCCGGGTGGTCGGGCATGTGAAGCCGCGCACTGATAACAGAATAAACTGCGCATGTTGACCTGTATATCGATATACGATATATTCTTGCTATGCTGAAAAACCTGGCCGACAAGACGACCCAGGATATCTATGATGGTATCAACAGTCGCCAGGCAAGAAAGCTACCGCGTGAACTGCATGACAAGGCGCGGCGGCTGCTGGACCAGATCAACGCGACTCCGACACTGGATATGTTACGTATTCCACCAAGTAACC
>CAMYJI010000013.1 GCA_947258545.1 uncultured Ectothiorhodospiraceae bacterium | reverse complement strand
TTCAGGCCGCCTGGGGTGCCTGCATGAATTATGATTATGTCAGAGCGTATTATGATCAGCTGAAAAGCCAGGGGCGCAAGCATGTTGAAGCGGTGTGCACCATCGCCAGAAAGCTATTGCGAATCGCCTATCATGCCGTGACAAAAGGCATCCAGTTTGACCAGAACATCGCTTTTGCTAATTAATTTTTATTGACACGGGCCTTTAACAGGCATTGCGAGCGCGATGTACATGGAGAAGGTGAGACCGGGAACCGGTCGAGAGGCTGGCCTGGGCCATGAACAAGCACCGCGGGAGGCAGGACGACATACAGGGCAAGGCTGCGAAGCAGCCTTGTACATTAAGTGTCGCGAGAGGGCAGTAGCCCGAAGCGACCGCCGGGAGCGGCCAGCGAAGCAATCCTTGTCACGAGGATGCCAAGCAACCGTGGTGATCTCATAGAGATCCCTTCGCTGCGCTCGGGACGCCTGCGGCGGATTGCTTCGTCCCGCCACGGCCTACGGCCTCGCGGTCCTCGCAATGACGAATTGATCAGACCTTTCTTAGGAATAAAACGTACCCGGGATAACTCGGCAATATCGATCGTGGCAACACAATAAAAAAACGGCGACCGGGAGGCCGCCGTTATGGAGTCATAACTATGAAACACAGACTACCTTTGGCACGTTCAACATTAGCGTAATTACAGATGCAGCACACTAGCGCTTATGGACTAGTACCTTTGGGTTAGTCGGACTGTCATGTGAGCAGTAAGCCCTCTAGTACGGTCCATTTGTCGATTACACATGGGACGCCCGGATCATATAACGACCTGTTGCAAGCGGCGCGTGGCACATGCCGACAGACGCTGCAGCAACTCAATGCTGTGATTTTGTGAATAAATCAGAGGTCACCTGGTTACGCAATTCCGCGCGCGCCTCGGCAATAATCCGCAGCGCGGACCGGGCCACGACCAGGGCGATCAGCAGGCCGATAATGATATCGGGCCACATTGAATCGAGCAGGATGACCAGCCCGGCCGCCAGCAACACCCCGACGTTGCCGATCATGTCATTACGCGAACAGAGCCAGGTGGCGCGCAGATTGATATCCCCATGGCGGAACCGGGCCAGCAACAGAAAACACACCGTGTTGACGACCAGGGCAAGCGCGCCGAACAGGCCCATGGTGCCGGTATCCGGCAACCCATCGATGAACATCTTCGCCATGGCCTGGCCAGCGACCCCTGCCCCGAGTGCCAGCTGAAACAGGCCCGAGCCAAGCGCGGCCCGTGAGCGCCAGTGCGCGGCACGACCCAGGGCGAAAAGGCCCAGCGCATAAATAAGTGCATCGGCCAGCATATCGAGGGAGTCGGCCAGCAAGGCGGTGGAACCGGCCACCAGGCCAGCCGAAAACTCCGCCAGAAACATGCCCGCATTGAGCAACAGCACGACCACCAGCGTATTGCGCTCGGCGGGCGACACCTTGCTCAGATCGGCACTGCAACTGTCACTGCAGCCTGTCATTGCTCATCCTGCTTTTAGTTACCACTGTTCTGATTAAATTCCTGTACATGCTGCATGTTGCCCTGTTCGTTGGGTCCCTCGCTTCGCTCCTTGATCCAACCTACAAACACCCGGCCCACTGACTAAATTCCTGTACATGCTGCATGTTGCCCGGTGTGTTGGGTCCGTCGCTTTGCTCCTTGACCCAACCTACAAGCGCCTGACCCGCATCTTAATCATGTAGGTCGGGTCAAGCGCAGCGGACCCGACATTGCTTCTGATGATCCAGGGAACCCGACGCCGCAGAAGAGGTCAATTAATTACCGGGTCTGCCGCTAACCTGAATAGGTACACCTTGATTATACAGACCAGTTGGGGCTACTCTGCTTATATAATGAATACACGCTATAGCAAACTGTTACTGCTGATCGTTGCCTTCGCGCTGGCGTTCGCACCTCTGCGTGGCGCCTTCGCCGTGACGGCCGACACCGCCGGCAGCGCGGACACAGAGTCACACTGCGCCCGGATGCAGGCCGATAACGGGCACCCACCGGAACATCAGCAGGCCCGGCATGACCACGGCATGGCAGATCCGGCCGATCATGACTGTGAACAGGGCTGTGCTGGCGCCTGCTGCGACGGGAACTGCAATGCCTGTGTTCACGTTGTGTCCACCGCCATGACCGGGGCCCTGGTATTCCAGCCTGTTCTTACGGACGCTGCCCTGAATACCATTAATTCTCACGTCTTTCCTGAACGTTCACTTCCACCCCCCCTGCACCCACCTGCCGTTCTCCTTAGCTGATTCGAACAGCTTGCATCCTGCTGTCCCTGTGGACAGTTACAATAGCTTGTGATGTAACCCAACCGAATGGTTATGGAGATTTGCCATGTTTCATTACCGGAACGCTGTCCGGCATGCCGCGGCCCTGATTACGCTGCTGGCACTGTCGACGTCATCCCTGTCTGTCACTGCGGCACTCACACTCGCTGAAGCAGAACAGATTGCCCTCGGCGAGGATCCCGCCGTGGCCGCCAGCCAGGCACGCTCGCAGGCCTTGCGCGAGGACGCTGTAGCGGCCGGACAATTGCCCGACCCGAAGCTCAAGGCCGGTCTCTTCAATCTGCCCCTGGATACCTTTGATATCGACCAGGAACCGACCACCCAGCTGCGCCTGGGCCTGCAGCAGGCCTTCCCGCGCGGCGCAACCCTGCAACACCGGCAGCGCCAGACCGAATGGAAGGCCACAGCCGAGCAGGCCAGGGCGGAGGATGAAACCCGCAAACTGGTGCGTGAGGTACGCAACAGCTTCCTGGAACTACACTACCAACTGCAGGCCGAACGGATCGTGACCAACACCCGTGCTCTGTTTGCACAACTCGTCGATATCACCGAGGCACACTACGCCACCGGACGTGTCAGCCAGCAGGATGTCCTGCGTGCGGGACTGGAACTCTCGCGCCTGGATGACCGCGCCACCCGTATCCGCAATGAACAGGAGAAAAACCGGGCCGCCCTGGCGAAGTGGATCGGCATGAGCGCATCACAGACCCTGGAACCCCACTTCCCGGCACTACCGGACCTGCCATCGATGGAAGAACTGGTAGCTGCTCTGGAACAGCACCCCGTCATCCAGGCCGAGAGCGCGCGCATTGAATCGCACAACCAGGCGGTCCAGATTGCCCGTGAACAATACAAACCCGGCTGGGGCGTCGGACTGGAATACCGAAAACGTTTCGGTGAAAACCCGAATGGCAGCGACCGTACCGACATGATGGCCGCCATGGTAAACGTAGACCTGCCTTTGTTTCCGAAAAACCGCCAGGACCGCCGACTGGCCGCCAGCCTGAAACAGGCCGAGGCGGCACAGCTGACGCGCAGCGACCGGCTGCGCAAGTTACATGCAATACTGGAGTCCGACTATGCCAGCTGGCAACGCCTGGGTGAGCGAGCATCGCTATATGAAACGCAGCTGCTGCGAGAAGCGCGTGCCAATGTCCAGGCTTCGCTGAATTCCTATCAGAGCGGGGTCACCGAGTTCACCACCCTGATGCGTGCACGCATTACCGACCTGGATGTACGCCTCGACGACCTGCGGGTGCGCGTGGACCGCGCCAAGGCGCAAGCCAGGCTCCTGTATTTTGCCGGAGAAGCACAATGATCAGACCCAACCTTATCCGTTTTTTGAACCTCTGCCTGGGTGCGATTCTGCTGTTGCCACAGGCCGGCATTGCCGCACAGGACAGCGACCGGGAGATCCTCTACTGGGTGGCCCCCATGGACCCCAACTACCGGCGCGACAAGCCCGGCAAGTCGCCGATGGGCATGGACCTGGTACCAATCTATGCCAGCGCCGACGACGCGCCGGGCAATATCGTGTCCATCGAGCCCCGGATCGTCCAGAATCTGGGGGTGCGCACCGCCATGGCGGAACGCTCGCGGCTGTGGCGCGGCATCAGCACGGTCGGCTATTTCGATTACGACGAATCGAAAACCAGCCACATCCACCTGCGCACCGAGGGCTGGATCGAACGCCTCTACGTCGAATCCGAAGGCGAACGCGTCAGCAAAGGGCAGCGCCTGTTCGATCTGTATTCACCCGCCCTGGTCAATGCCCAGGAGGAGTTCGTCCAGGCACTGAAAATCGGCAACAAGGGCCTGGAACAGGCCTCACGCGACCGGCTCAAGGCACTGGGTATACCGGAAAACCAGATAAGGCAGCTGAAAAAAGACCAGCGTGCGCGCCAGACCATTGCCATTTATGCACCACAGGACGGCGTGGTCTCGACGCTGATGGTGCGTGAGGGTATGTTCGTAAAGCCCGCCGATCGCGTCATGAGCCTGGCCGAGCTTTCCAGCGTGTGGCTGCTGACCGAGGTGTTCGAACGCCAGGCCGACTGGGTCAAGGTCGGCCAACCGGCCGAGGTGCGGCTGTCCTATCTCCCGGGTCATACCTGGGAGGGTCGGGTTGAGTACATCTACCCCAGCCTCGACCCCAAGACCCGCACCCTGAAAGCACGCCTGCGCTTCGACAATCCCGAGGAAACCCTGAAACCAAATATGTATGCCCACGTGAAGATCTTTGGCGGGCCCAAGGAAGACACCATCGTCATCCCGCTCGAGGCGCTGATCCGTACCGGCCGCGAGGAGCGCGTCATCCTGTCACTGGGTGAAGGGCGCTTCGAAAGCCGTACGGTGACGGCCGGTATCGAGAGCGGTGACTGGGTGGAGATCCTCACCGGCATCGATGCCGGTGACAGCGTGGTGATATCCGGCCAGTTCCTGATCGATTCCGAGGCCAGCCTCAAGGCCAGTATGCGGCGCATGGGCAGCCCTGACAGCGACCGGCAGGCCGAACAGCCATGATCGCCGGCATTATCAACTGGTCCCTGCACAACCGTTTCCTGGTCATCCTGCTGACCGTGATCCTGACCGGCTGGGGCCTCTACGCGGTAAAGCAGACGCCGCTGGATGCCATCCCCGACCTCTCGGATGTGCAGGTCATCATCAAGACAACCTACCCGGGCCAGGCACCGCAGGTGGTCGAGGACCAGGTCACCTACCCGCTGACCACCGCCATGCTGTCGGTGCCCAAGTCGGTGACGGTGCGCGGCTACTCCTTCTTCGGCGACTCCTATGTCTACGTGATCTTTGATGACGGTACCGATCCCTACTGGGCGCGTACCCGGGTTCTGGAGTACCTCAGCCAGGTTGCCAGCAAACTGCCGCCCGAGGCACGCCCTGCCCTGGGTCCGGATGCCACCGGGGTCGGCTGGGTTTATGAATATGCCCTGGTAGACCGGACCGGCCGGCATGACCTGGCAGAGTTGCGCAGCCTGCAGGACTGGTTCCTGAAATACGAACTGCAGACCGTTGCGGGGGTATCCGAGGTCGCCACCATTGGCGGCATGGTGAAGCAGTACCAGGTGGTGCTCGACCCGGACCGGCTGCGCGCCTATGACCTGCCGCTCTCCAAGGTGCGCAATGCCATCATCCGCGGCAACCAGGAAGTGGGCGGATCGGTGATCGAGATGGCCGAGGCGGAATACATGGTGCGCGCCACCGGCTACATCGATGAACTGCAGGACCTGCACAAGATACCCCTGGGCGTGAACGAGCGCGGCACGCCTGTCCTGCTCGAGGACGTGGCCGAGATCCGCCTCGGTCCGCAAATGCGCCGTGGTATCGCCGAACTCGATGGCGAAGGCGAGGTCGTTGGCGGGGTCGTGGTCATGCGCTACGGCGAGAACGCCCAGAAGACCATCAACGGCATCAAGCAGAAACTTGCCACTCTGCGCCAGGGCCTGCCCGAGGGGGTCGAAATCGTCGAGACCTATGACCGCTCGACCCTGATCGAACGCGCTGTGAGCACCCTCAACCGCAAACTCGTCGAGGAGTTCATTGTCGTGGCGCTGGTGTGCGCGGTATTCCTGTTCCACCTGCGATCCGCGCTGGTCATCGTCATCTCCCTGCCTATCGGCATCCTTACCGCGTTCATTGTCATGGAACGTATGGGAATCAACGCCAACATCATGTCGCTGGGTGGCATCGCCATTGCCATCGGCGCCATGGTGGATGCCGCCATTGTCATGATCGAGAATGTGCACAAGCACCTGGAAAAGGAACAGGTCACCGATGAGAACCGCTGGGAGATCATGCGCCAGGCGGCCATGGAGGTCGGACCGCCGCTGTTCTTCTCGTTGCTGATCATCACGCTCAGCTTCCTGCCGGTCTTCACCCTGCAAGCGCAGGAAGGCCGGCTGTTCGCGCCACTGGCCTTTACCAAGACTTTTGCCATGGCTGCCGCCGCGGGGCTGTCGATCACCCTGGTACCGGTACTGATGGGTTACTTCATACGCGGTCACATCATCCCGGAAACAAAAAACCCGGTGAATCGCCTGCTGATCGGCGCCTACCGCCCCCTGATCCGGCTGGTCCTGAAGGCACCCGGTAGCGTGTTGCTGGTCGCGCTGCTGGTAGTGATTATCGGGATGTGGCCGGCCACGCGGCTGGGTACCGAATTCATGCCGGTGCTCGACGAGGGCGACCTGCTCTACATGCCGAGCACCTTTCCGGCCGTGTCCATCGGCAAGGCACAAGAGATTCTGCAGCAGACCGACAAGCTGATCCGCAAGCTGCCCGAGGTCAAGCGGGTTTTCGGCAAGGTCGGGCGCGCCGAGACCGCCACCGACCCAGCACCGCTGACCATGATCGAGACCACCATCCAGCTCAAGCCGCGCGATGAGTGGCGGCCCGGCATGACCATGGAAAAGATCAAGATGGAACTGAACCAGCTGGTGCAGATACCGAGCCTCGCCAATATCTGGGACCCGCCCATCAAGACCCGCATCGACATGTTGGCGACCGGCATCAAGACCCCGGTAGGCATCAAGGTCGCCGGACCGGATCTCGGTGTTATCCAGGACATCGGCAAGCGCGTCGAGGAGGTCATCAAGCGCGTCCCCGGCACGGTGTCGGCCTACTCGGAGCGCGTCGTGGGCGGCCGTTATGTCACCATCGATATAGAGCGCATCGCGGCGGCACGTTTTGCCCTCAATATCGCGGACGTGCAGGACGTGGTGCGCATGGCCCTGGGAGGCATGCGCGTCGCAGAGACGGTCGAGGGGCTGGAGCGTTACCCCATCAACATCCGTTATCCGCGTGACGTGCGCGACTCCCTGGAAAAAATACGCAACCTGCCGATCGTAACGCCCGGTGGCGCGCGCATCCCGCTGGGCGAGGTCGCCGACGTGCGCATCGATGACGGCCCGGGCATGATCAAGACGGAGAACGCCCGCCTCAACGGCTGGGTCTTTGTCGACATCGAGGGCCGCGACCTGGGTTCCTTTGTTGCGGATGCCCAGCGTGCTGTCGCAGACCAGGTGGAGCTGCCGCCGGGTTACTCGATCGCCTGGTCCGGCCAGTACGAGTACCTGGTGCGCGCCAAGGAGCGGCTCGCAACCGTGCTGCCGGTGACCCTGGCCATTATCATCCTGCTGCTGTTTCTCAATTTCCGAAACTTCACCGAGGTGTTGATCATCATGGGCACCCTGCCGCTGGCGCTGGTCGGCGGCTTCTGGCTGCTGTATCTGCTGGATTACAATATGTCGGTCGCGGTCGGTGTCGGTTTCATTGCACTGGCCGGCGTTGCGGTTGAAATCGGCGTGGTGATGCTGGTCTATCTCAATCAGGCCCTGCAACGCCACCGTGACGAGGCCGCGCGCGCGCAGCGTGAGATGACGGCAGATGACGTGCGTAGCGCGGTCATCGACGGCGCCCTGCTGCGGGTACGTCCCATCATGATGACGGTTTCAGCCATTATTGCCGGCCTGCTACCCATCATGCTGGGCGGTGGGACCGGCGCCGAGGTCATGCGCCGCATTGCGGCACCCATGGTCGGCGGCATGATCAGTGCGACCCTGCTGACCCTGGTGGTCATCCCGGCCGTGTTCCTGCTCTGGAAACAGCGCGTCCACACAAGGCAGTCCTGAAGTTCGCAGGTCGGATTAGCGACAGCGTAATCCGACAAATCAACGTCGGGTTACGGCGCTCCGCGCCTAACCCGACCTACGGAGACTAACCTGAATCACATTCCGTAGTGGTAGGTTGGGTCAAGGCGCGACAGCGCCGGACCCAACATGAATGAATGGCCAGAGAATGTCGGGCCCGCTTCGCTTGACCCTACCTACGGCTTGCTGAGAATTGTAGGAGCGCCTCGCAGGCGCGACCGGGGTGCCAGCGGGACAGGTTGATTATCGCGCCTGCGAGGCACTCTTACAGATAACACGACCTGCAACAACTATAATTGAAGCTTACGGAGAGAGGCGATGACTATTTCGATTGATTATTTCACCGATATCATGTGCATCTGGGCCTACAGCGGCCAGATCCGTATCGACGAACTCCAGCACAAGCTGGGAGACGACATCCACCTGCATTACCACTTTGTCCCGTTATTTGCGGCCGCACGCCAACGTGTCGACGAACAGTGGTGCGACAAGGGTGGCCTCGAGGCCTTCAACCGTAATCTGCATTCGATCGCCAGCCAGTGGGATCATGTCAGCCTGCATCCTGATGTCTGGTTGAAGAACACGCCGGCCTCCTCCAGCGGTGCGCACCTGATGCTCAAGGCCGTGCAATTATTGCAGGACAGGGGTGAGATAGATGCCAGTCACGAAGCCGAACTCGACGGCCGCACCCGTTTCGAGGAATACATGTGGCAACTGCGCAATGCCTTTTTCCGCAACTGCGAAAATATTGGCAAGCGCTCCGTGCTGGAACACATCGCCAGCGAAGCGGAACTGCCGGTCGCGTCAATCCGTGAAGTGATCGACAACGGCGAGGCCTGTGCCGCACTCTATCTCGATGATCAGGACAGGCAGAAGTACCAGGTCCCCGGCAGCCCGACCCTGGTCCTCAATGACGGCCGGCAACTGCTGTATGGCAACGTGGGCTACCGTATCATCGAGGCCAACGTCAGGGAGCTGATGCAGAATCCGCTGCAAGGCGACGCCAGCTGGTGTTGAAGACACGTGTATCACCTGATATGAGAGGCTGACATCGATGACCGCACAGCCGAACGACAAACCGGAAGCAGGCATGCCGGCGCTTGATCCGGTCTGCGGCATGCAGGTTGCCGCGGACAGCACGCACCGCCACACACATAATGGTGAGGAATACCTGTTCTGCTGCGCGGGTTGCCTCGACAAGTTCCGCAACCATCCCGACCAGTACCTGAAAACGCCAGAGGCACCACCCGGCAATGGCGGTTGCTGCCACCTGGGACACGCACCCGACGCTGAGTCACAAGCGAGCGCTACCGGCATCTATATCTGCCCGATGTGCCCCGAGGTACGACAGGAGGGGCCGGGCGCCTGTCCCAGCTGTGGCATGGCACTGGAGCCCGAGGCCCCGCCTGTGCCCGCCTTGCGCACCGAGTACACCTGCCCCATGCACCCCGAGGTCGTGCAGAACGAACCGGGTCTGTGCCCGAAATGCGGCATGGCGCTGGAGGCGCGCAGTGTCGAGGTCGAGGAACGCAACGAAGAACTGATCGACATGAACCGCCGCTTCCGGTTCAGTGTACTGCTGGCCCTGCCGGTTTTCGTGCTGGCCATGGTGGCCGATCTCGTTCCCGGTTGGTTGCCCCATGCCCTGTCCATGCAGACGGTGCAGTGGATCGAGTTCGTGCTCGCCACGCCGGTGGTGTGGTGGTGCGGCTGGCCGTTCCTGGTGCGTGGCTGGCAGTCCGTGCAGACCTGGAACCTCAACATGTTCACGCTGATCGCCCTGGGTGTGACGGTGGCGTGGACCTACAGTGTCGTGGCCCTGCAACTGCCCGGCCTGTTCCCGCCAAACATGCTGCATGCAGACGGCACCGTGCCGGTGTACTTCGAGGCGGCCGCCGTGATCACCGCGCTGGTACTGCTTGGCCAGGTGCTCGAGCTGCGCGCCCGCTCGCGCACCAATGCCGCCATCAGGCTGTTGCTGGGGCTGGCGCCCAACACTGCACGCATTGTGCGTGACGATGGCAGTGAAGACGACATCACGCTGGAACGGGTCCACCCGGGTGACATCCTGCGGGTCCGCCCCGGTGACAAGATCCCGGTGGACGGGATCGTGACCGAGGGCCGCAGCAGCATCGATGAATCGATGGTCACCGGCGAATCGATGCCGGTGGAAAAGCAGGCAGGCGAACGCCTGATCGGTGCTACGGTCAACGGCACCGGCAGCCTGCTGATGCGCGCCGAGAAAGTGGGCGCCGATACCTTGCTGGCGCAGATCGTACGCATGGTCAGCGAGGCCCAGCGTTCACGCGCACCCATCCAGCGGCTCGCCGATGTCGTCGCCAGCTATTTCGTGCCGGCAGTTGTCCTGATCGCACTCATCACCCTCATCGTCTGGGGCTTCTGGGGCCCCGAGCCGCGCCTGGCGCACGCCGTCATTAACGCGGTCGCGGTGCTCATTATCGCCTGTCCCTGCGCCCTGGGCCTGGCCACCCCCATGTCCATCATGGTCGGCACCGGTCGGGGTGCCGCGGCCGGAGTCCTCATCAAAAATGCCGAGTCCCTGGAGATCATGGAGAAGGTCGACACGCTGGTCGTGGACAAGACCGGCACCCTCACGGAAGGCCGGCCACGTCTGGTCTCCCAGATCACGGCTGACGGTTTCGAAGATCACGATGTTCTGCGCCTTGCCGCCAGCCTGGAGCGCGCCAGCGAACACCCGCTTGCAGAGGCCATCGTGGCGGGCGCCGGGGAAAGGTCTCTCGACCTGGCACGGGTCGATAATTTCCAGTCGCTCACCGGCCAGGGTGTGACCGGCACGGTGGACGGCCAGCACGTGGCCGTCGGCAACGCCCGACTCCTGGAAGGCCTGGGCGTGGATGCGGGCGGACTGGCACAACAGGCGGAGGCCCTGCGCGCCGCGGGCCAGACGGTCATGTTCCTGGCCATCGATCACACCGCTGCCGGACTTATCGGAGTCGCTGACCCGATCAAGGCCTCCACGCCAGAGGCCATCAGTGACCTGCACCAGGCCGGAGTCCAGATCGTGATGCTGACCGGCGACAACGCCACTACGGCCGGCTCGGTTGCCGGCCGGCTGGGCATCGACCGCGTGGAGGCCGAGGTCCTGCCCGACCAGAAGGCCGCGGTCGTCAAGCAACTGCAAGCTGAGGGCCGGGTGGTGGCCATGGCCGGTGACGGCATTAACGATGCTCCGGCACTGGCACAGGCGCACGTGGGGATCGCCATGGGCACCGGCACCGACGTCGCCATAGAGAGCGCGGGCGTAACCCTGGTCAAGGGCGACCTGCGCGGTTTCGTGCGCGCCCGGCACCTGAGCCGTGCGGTGATGCGCAATATCCGCCAGAACCTGTTTTTCGCCTTTCTCTACAACGCGCTGGGTGTGCCGATCGCGGCGGGCGTACTCTACCCCTTCTTCGGTCTCCTGCTGTCACCGATGATCGCGGCCGCGGCCATGAGTTTCAGCTCGGTCTCGGTGATCAGCAATGCCTTGCGACTGCGTCGCGCACGAATTTGATCACCCCCATGGATGTTTCATATGTTCAATGGTGATGACCTGATGGACGCGTGCATGTGGATAGACCGGATCATCCCGATGCGTGTTTTTTGGTGATGACGACTTTCTGGAGTCGATCTATATTCCCTTATATAATAGCAGGTTACACCTAGACTAATGTGAAGCTGGTCCATTTCCACGAAACTCATACCAATAACAGTAATGACCCTGGCGGAGGCCGGGCTTCGGCTATTTAATGTCCCGACCAACCTAAATTATTCCATCAACCTGCCGATTAAAACCCTATCAAGGAGTGAAGAACCAATCAGCAAGTGCCTTGCTGTCAAGTTGTTCTCGGGTGGCACAAATCACTTGTACGAGAGAGCAATGCCAGATAATAGCCACATAACACCTGATGTCGATACCGGCGCATATTCGCGCCGTCATTATGTATACATCGTCATTGCAGTCCTTCTGTGTCTGGGCCTGACCATCACGGCCTTTCATCAGATCCGGTCATGGGAGACTGCGACACTCGAGGCCGAGTTTGGGCACCGTGTTAACTCCCATGTTGCCGTCCTGCAGCAGGCCATCGATAGAGGCATGGAGCTGATTGAGTCACTCGCGGGGCTGTATGCGGCGTCGCAAAATGTGGAACGCAGCGAGTTCAGTGCGTTTGTGCAACCTTACCTGAAACGCCACCCCGAAATTCAGGCATTTTCATGGATCCCACGCGTCAAACATGACGACCGCTCTGTACTTGTACAGGCCGCTCACCAGGATGGTCTGCCAGGTTTCCAACTAACGGAACAGGCTGAAACGGGGCATATGGCGGAAGCCTCGGCCCAAGCAGAATATTTTCCTGTCTACTACCTTGTGCCTTTAAAGGGTAACGAGCAGGGCCTCGGTTTCAATCTTGCCTCGGAACCCTCGCGTCTCCGCGCACTTGAAACCGCGCGTGATCTCGGCACCATGACCACCACGAACTGGATAAAATTGGTGCAGGAAACAGGCGACCAATACGGGATCCTTATCATAAAGCCAATTTATGCACCGAATGCGGCGCTGGAAACCGTGGCCCAAAGACGCGAGAGTCTGATCGGATTCGTGAATGGGGTATTCCGCGTCGGCGATCTGGTTGAACGTTCTCTTTTAACTCTACCTGCCGGTGGACTGGATTTCCGGATCTACAATGCCCTTGAGCCCGAACGGGCTACCGCAAGCTATTATCATCCATCACGAACGCGAGGAAATGAGTCCGAAAGCAACCAGAATAATTCTACGGATGCTCATACAGATCTTCATCATGATGCGGATCTCCACAAACATATAGCACTGAACCTGCCGGAGCAGCAATGGTCCTTGCTGTTTTCCCCCGCACCAGCCTTTTTCTCCATACAAGGCCGTCACTATGCCAGTGGCATCCTGATTATCGGTTTCCTGCTGACTGCCTTGTTGGGGATATACCTGGCCAGCATAATACGCCGCTCACGACACTCAGCATCTGTCGCTGTCAGATTAGCTCAACTGAACACTGAGCTCGAACATGAAATCGTAGATCGGAAGCACGCCGAACGTGCGTTGAGCACGAGCGAGAAAAAATACCGTGTCCTCGTAGATCATGCACCCGAGGCCATCACCATACTGGATCTTGATTGCGGTCATCTTATTGAGCTCAACCAGCATAGTATAAAGTTGTTTGGTATGGAGCGAGATGAGTTGCTTAAAGCCGGGCCAGCCGATTTAAGCCCCCCTTTTCAGCCTGACGGGCGCCCATCGGAGCAGGCTGCAAATGAGTATATTCAGCAGGCAGTGAACGGCGATACACCGACATTCGAATGGATGCATCGGAACACAATGGGGCAAGAGATACCCTGCGAGGTCCGGTTGATACGCCTGCCCGATCCCGAGCGCGTCCTGATACGCGGAACAATAACCGATATCAGTGCGCGCAAACAGTCAGAAGGTTTGCAGAAACGACTGGGGCGAATCCTGGATAACTCATCCAATGAAATATTCGTCTTCGATGCGGAAACGCTCTATTTCACGCAGATCAACAGGGGAGCGCGTGAGAATCTCGGATATTCAATGCAGGAACTATCAAAGCTGACGCCGGTAGACATAAAACCTGAATTTACAGTACAGCAGTTTGAGGACAAGTTGGAATTATTGCGTTCCGGAAGTCTGGATTTGCTGACGTTCACCACCATACATAAACGCAAGGATGGAACTGTTTATCCAGTGGAAGTCAGCTTGCATCTGTCGCACAAGGAAAATCCGCAGGTTTTCGTTGCAATCGTTCAGGATATTACCGAACGCAAGGAAGCAGAAGATGCATTGCTCGAAAGCAGACACTACAACCGTATGTTATTCGAAGAATCCACTATTGGCCTCGTATTGTGCCAAATGAATGGTGACCTGATTGATGTGAATCCGGCATTTGCATCTATCCTCGGGCGAACGGTGGAACAGACGCTGCAATTGAGTTACTGGGAAATCACGCCAGAGAAGTACAACGATGCAGAGCAAAGACAATTGGAAAGTCTAACATTAACCGGTCGATATGGCCCATACGAAAAAGAATATATTCATGCTGATGGTCACCTTGTACCGGTAAGGCTTTCCGGGCAGATTCTGGAGAGGGGTGGTGATAAATTTATCTGGTCATGTGTAGAGGATATAGCTGACTATGCACATGCACGTGAACAAATCAATCATCTGGCGTTTCATGACGGGCTGACAGATCTGCCCAATCGTGCACTATTGCGGGATCGGCTCGGTCATGCGATCAATGTGGCACACAGATCCAGGAGTAACGTAGGTGTCCTGTTTCTCGACCTGGACCGTTTCAAGACTATCAATGACAGCCTGGGGCACAGTGTTGGCGATCAGCTACTCCAGCTGGCTGCCGAGCGACTGCTTGAAAACGTACGCGAATCTGACACGGTGGCACGTTTTGGCGGCGATGAGTTCATTGTAATTACAGAGCAGATCACCAGCCATGCACAGATGAGCGAACTGGCTGGCAAGATTATTACCAGCATGGAGGAACCGTTTCAGGTGGACGAACGCGAGCTTTTTATCACCACATCGATTGGCATCGCGATATACCCGGAAAACGCTACCGAAGTCGATGCACTCATCGCCAATGCTGATATCGCGATGTATCAAGTCAAGGAATCCGGACGAAACAATTATCAGTTCTATTCACAAGCCATAGCCGAGCGCGTCATCCAGCGTACGCACATGGAAAATGATCTTCGCGGTTCGCTTGAGCGCAATGAACTGCTGTTTCACTGCCAACCCATTGTGGGCCTGAAAAGCGAAAACATTATTGGCATGGAAGCGCTCATGCGCTGGCAACATCCAGATCGCGGACTTGTCAGTCCGGCCGAGTTCATCCCGGTAATGGAAGAGGCGGGCCTGATTGTAGCGGCCACACGATGGATACTCGCACAGGCCTGCCAGCAGTGCAGACAGATCAAGGAAGACACGAAGATTGATCTTTCTGTCGCTGTCAACTTTTCTGCACACTGTTTTCTCGATGAGGATATTACCAAGTCTGTGCGTCGATCACTTGATGAGTCCGGTATTGAACCGCATCAGCTCATCATCGAGATAACAGAAAGCACCCTGTTTCAGGAACCTCGACACGTACGTTCCGTATTAAAAGAAATGCAAGCTATAGGGGTACGTATAGCCCTGGATGACTTCGGCACCGGACAGTCTTCGCTAAGCCACTTACGAAAGTTCCCGATCGATATCGTAAAGATCGATCGCGATTTTGTACGAGATATCCCTGACGACAGAAATGATTGTGAGCTGGTTGCGGCAATTATTGCCATGGCTCACAGCCTGAACATGCGAGTGGTGGCCGAGGGCGTAGAAACCGAAGCGCAGCTTGAATTTCTCCAATCACATAACTGCGATGCGGTACAGGGCTATCTCTTCAGCCCGCCGCTGCCTGTTGATGAACTGCACGCTCATCTGACGGCCCCACTACGTTTACCGAAAATATCCAACTCATAGTAAGGCCAGGCTTTGTGTGGGACGCACTCACACGATTCCTACTATTGCCTGATTCTTCAACTTTAGCCTATTAAATCAAGCCCGCGAGCGACTGGGTACCCAGGGGTCGGTCCTGTACATTCTGTTGATATTATTAAAAATATCCGTAGATTCCGGCCACAATACTGGCTTTGCAGTTCATTTTCAGATTCAAAATGAAGCGTTTGATGTTGCGCGGTAACACAGGAGAAGGATGACGCAGATCAATGCACCTGGACACGCTGGAATTTCGCCTTGAAGCGCTGCAGCAATGAGGGGATTTTCTCCTCGCGTGCCGGTTCGGTTTCTACATCCGCCACCCTGTCCTTGGTGAACGAGGTGACCATCTTGCGCCAGTGTATGACACGGCTTTCATCCATGCTGCCTGGCGGCCCGAGCGGATCGGCACCCAGCGTACCGATCAGCCCCTTGAGGTAGTCATTCTCCTGGATCTGCCTGAGCCTTTCATTGGCCATATCCAGACGCCGGCTGATTCCGAGGCGTTCAGCCTCGTCTGCAAAGTGGGGATCGTCAAGAAATATCTGCAGGTTGCTGACATGACGTTTCCACAGCTCGATGTCGCGCAGTTGCCTGACCTTCAGGCGTTCCTGGTACCAGTCCGAGTTGAGCAGGTATTCGTGCGTGAACATGGCACGGATGTCCGGGTGATGCACGTCCATACCCTGGTACTCTCCGCTTGCCATGATGTGCAATAGTGCGTGCAATGGCGGACAGGCATCCTCGATGCTGCCGTCGTCCAGGTAGCGTTGCGCCACCCGTTGCTGCGCCTCGACGATATTATTGATGCCGTCTGCGAACACATCGGGATCCTGTATTTCAGGCTTCAGGATCTCCTCGGTGAATACCGCCTGTGGATTATCGAAGATCTTGCCGAAGAAACCGTGCACAAAGTGTTCGGTGATACGGTACCCGAGGCGGCTGGCCAGCACGGTCTTGCCATTGTGCTGGAAGTCCTCCAGCGGTTCCAGGTAGCCGTGTCTGATCAGGTAGTTGGCATCGCGTTCCTCGGGCTCGATGCGCGCCCAGATCTCCGGCACCAGCAGGCTGATGTCATGGTCTACACGCACGTGCGGGCCCACGTAGCCCGCAGAACTGGAAAAACCCTGGTAGCCGGTAAGGATGTATGACACCAGGGCATTGTTGAGGTCCGCGGTGGGACGCAGTGCGTTGAACGGCCCCTTGGTCAGTGCGCCTTCGCTGCCGGCACCAGTGGTGGATGGAGACTTGCCGGTCAGGCTGCAGACGAAATCCATGAACAGTTCCGGCAGTTCCTGATAATGGATGGGATTGTAGACCGCCAGTGAACGTATACCAGGTTCGGGCGGGTTGTTGCGGCGTCCGGTGAGCACCGCGTCTACCGGATGACAAACGGTGGTTTCCAGGTCCATCTTGCGATTGAAGCGTGTGCTCATATCGGCGATGTATTTGCGTGCCGGATTGACCAGGTCGGGCCGGATCTGCTGGTAACGCGGATTGACCGACGGTTTGCCATTGACGAGGCGCGGATGTGCCGATGACACGACGTAACCCTTGCCGTCCTCGTGTGCCTGCTGCAGCAGCGATTGCATGGGCAGGGTAAAGCGGCTGAAGGTGTGCACATCGTTGACCACATCGGCGAGTTTTTCACCTGAGAGTGGTTCGTAATTGGCAAAGAAGTTGCCGGGCTGCGACATGTCCAGCTCGGTCTGTTTGTCAAAGCCCGGGTGAATGGCATCGTCCGGGCGCTGAAACAGGCGGTACTCGCAGTTCTTGGTCAGCTTGACGCTGTGCATGCCGTCGTGGGCCGGGCCACAGCTGGCAACACATTTCGGTGGCACCACGATCGAGGCGGTAATGTCGTCCTCCATCTGCACCTTTTCCGTGGCGATATAGTCCTGGCGGAGCTTGAAGGTACGCCATTTGCCGTCGCGTTCGAAGCCCACTCGCAAGTAGGAGGCGACGATGTTGCGCCCGTCCAGCTTGAGTTCGTGTGCCGGGGCGCCATCCACTTCATCGACCGACAGGTGTTTACGCCAGTTGCTTCCCCACTCGACCCGGTAGAAGCGCTTGATCAGGAACACCAGCGCCAGGATACGCGGAGGTATGGAGGACAGCCACTCGTTGAACTCGTCGGTATAGGCCGAGGTCGGGGTGAGCAGCTTGATGACCGAACCCAGGCTGCGTTCCGGGCTCAGCGGCTTGCGGGTCGCATCGCGGTCATTGTTCTCGAACCCCGGCATGAAACGCCGGGTGTAATCCTTGTCGAAGATCGCCTGGACCTGGTCGAGGTCTTTCTGCAGGTCATCGACAAACAGTGGACGGTAGATTACGGCGTCGGTGAGCGACTTGGAGATCTCGGACTTGCCGCCACCGGAAACCGTTGAGGGCTTGTGGCAGAAGGTGCCTTCGGAATTCGCTCCCACGATACGCCATGACGGCGCACCCGGATGTTTCTCCATCTCGAGCTTGTAGCCGCTCGGCTGCATGTAGATCTTTCCCGGCTGCAACCGGATCGTCTGCTTCTCGCCGTCTTTTTTCCAGCTGATGGTCTGGGCATTCAGGTCCATGCGCACTCTCTGCGGCACATAGATTATTTCGGGATAGTTACGGTCGATCGCGTAGCCTTCGGACTGTATGCCCATGACAGAGGCATAGCGTTCGACCATGTCCGTAAAGGTATAGCCCGGCTTAAGCGTACGGCTGTCGACACCGAATTCCTCGCCGTGGTTGCGGCGCGGAAAGGCCAGCGCGCCGCCGGAATGCTCCTCCTCGGATAGACCGTACAGGTTGGCGGAAAAACCGATCTGGGTCTTGACCTCTTTCTTGCAGTAGCCGAAATAGTTGTCCGCCAGCATGGTGCAGATGACACCGGAATCATCACGCGCGGTGAGCTTGAACGCCTCGCCGTCGTTGTAGAGTTCATCCGCTTCCTTCCAGCACATGCCGTCATGACGCTGCCGATCGCTGGCATCATCCCAGCGCGGCAGACCCAGCTCTTTCTTGGTCAAACCGACCAGGTGCGGTGCCAGAATCACGCAGCCGGTATGCCCGGTCCAGTGCTCGACATCCAGCCCGGCATCGCACTCAGCCAGATAGGGATTGCCTGCATTGCCGAAGATGCTCTCCACGAAATCCAGATTACCCACCAGATTGCCGGGTGCAAAAAAACGGATCTCCATGCTCTTTTCCGGTTCTTTGTTCGGCACCTCGGGGCAGACGGTGGGTCGCAGCAACAGCGAGGTGAACATGTGTGCCGGTTCCGGCAGGGCTGCGGTAAAGGGTATGGTGAGCAGGTCCTGCGGAGGGTTCAGCGCGTGTGACAACATGAGGGCAAAGGTGCGCCTGGGGACGGCCTTCTTGTCGCCCGCTATCGGCAGGCCACCTTCGGCCACGTGAAACGATCCCTTGGTCGTGCGACGGTCGCTTGCAGGATTATGCAGCACGCCCTGCTTGACGCGGTAACTGGAGACGATATCCGAGTGGAACTCGTCCCTGCCCATCGGTATCGAAAGCTCGCGCGCGACGCCGTGGCGGTCGAGAATAAATGTCTGGGTCGGGAGTGCG
Source organism: uncultured Ectothiorhodospiraceae bacterium (assembly GCA_947258545.1). Lineage (GTDB taxonomy): Bacteria > Pseudomonadota > Gammaproteobacteria > UBA9214 > UBA9214 > CAMYJZ01. The sequence continues at coordinate 29,736 of CAMYJI010000013.1, read as the reverse complement.
GGGAATGGATCGAGTTCGAGGTCATCGAGGTAGCGTACCAGGAAATTCTGGATACGCTGGTCCACCCAGCAGTGGTAATCGGAGAGCAGGCGGTTCTTCTCGCGGTAGCTCTTCAGCAGGTCGTGGGAGATTCCAAAGAACTGCTCGACCTCCACTGGAACACTCGTAGGTTGCCCGGAGGATGCCAGTTGCAGGTTGATGTACAGCTGGAGCTTCTGGCGATCTTCTTCCGGACTCCCGAATTTCATGTTCAATCCAAGTGCCTGTGCAAAATCCATGGGCAACTCCCGTTTATTTTGTTATACGAATAGCAGAACGTTCGCGAATTAATCGCTCATCTTAGCTGATCTGACGAATGAACGCAGAACAGCGCCTTATCTGCTTGTTTTTATTTACATAGACAGCGGAAATTTCACTTTGCGTGCAGAAAAAACAGCGCGTATTCTGCATCAAGTCAATACGCATGAAATTCAGCAAATTTCATTACCATTGAAAGATTCTGCATGTCACAGCAGGTGCAGATATGGTGGGCATGATTCACGGGGGTGGCTGTTTTATTACATATTGAAGCGCCCTTTTTTCTGCTAGAACTTGATAATTTCAGTATCAGCCAGCGGCACTATTTTTTATATATCCAAGTAGATCTTCCAGCGAGCAATCCATTAGCCTTGCTTCTGAACGACACATGCCAAGCTCGATTGTGACTTCTATTGTCAGCTCTGCGACCGTGACATCAACATTCCATACTTAATCAAACTGGTCGATGGCATATCTCTGAACGATGGCCACTATTGAACATTACAGCGGATCGTAACCACGGTGCCTGTATGTAGTTACCAGCCTGAAGGTTATCGTGGCCGACTGCCGAACAGTCAATCTTCCCGAGTAAAACCAAAGGCCTTGTCGTGCACATAGACCAGCTTGCACGGCTCAATGTACTTCGCATCGTGGATTCTTCCGGCCCTGATGTAACCGGTCTCGCCTTTGTTCAGAAATATCCTGTCGCCGACAGGAACGAGACCGTTATCTCCCCGGGTGAAGAACTGGATGGACATTTTGCCCTCGATGACGACGGTCATATCATCGCCGGGATGTGAATGCGGCGGCTCTTCGCTGCCGGCCTCCCATTGCTCCAGCATCACCTCCACACCATCAGGGTTTGGCGGGCAGCTTGTCCTGACGGTAAAGCCATCCGGTGTGTCAGGGACAGTAACGTGATTGCCCCAGACCGCGCTGGTTGCAGATGTCACCTTTGCACTATCATCCGTTTCACCCTGGAACATATGCCATCTCCTGCCAGATTGCTTCAATGAAAGTTGCATAATAAATTATTCCGGAATTCCAGTGTACAGCTTATTCAACGCCCGGAATGCGGCTGGGTATAACCTGAATATCCTGGAACTTGTACGCGAACTATAATGAAAATACCAGGAGCCCTAGAGAGGACCAATGGCCTGCTGTTCCATTCCATGCGCCGATACCAGCCGCGTATTTTCGAAACTGGCACCCCTGTACCGCTGGCGCTTTCACCTGTTCGGCCTGGAAAAAAACCAGCGGCAGATGATCGGTCTCCTCGATCAGACGGGCATCGATAATGCTCAATTGCTGGAAATCGGCTGCGGTATTGGCTACCTGCACCAGGCCCTGCTGCGGGACGGCGCTGAACGTGCAACGGGTATCGATATGTCCGCGCGCATGCTTAGTGAGGCGCACCGTCTGGCACAGGCATCCGGCCTGGCCGGGCGCACCGATTACCACCAGGGTGATTTTGTCGAGCTGGCCGACAGTGTCCCGATGGCAGATATCACCATTCTCGACAAGGTGATTTGCTGCTACCCGGACCCGGAACAGCTGATGAAACTGGCGCTCGCGAAAACCCGGCGCGTCATGGCCCTCACCTACCCGCGCAACCGGCTGCCCACACGCATCGGCGTCGCGCTTATGACAGGGCTGTTAAGACTGGCCGGCTGCGGATTTCGGCCCTATCTCCACAACCCGGCCGATATCGAGCGCTGGATCACTGCCGAGGGATTCCGCCGCCACGACAGCGAACAAACCTTCGAATGGTCCACGGATGTCTATCTAAAGTGATGACTGTCGTACTAACCGGTCATGCGGATCGATTCCGGCAGGGTGATTTCCATCTCGATCGGCAGGTGGTCGGAGAGCGAATAGTTCAGCACCTTGATGCGGTCCACGTGCAACGTGGGCGTGACCAGGATGTGATCGATGTTGTGCTGTGGCCGCCAGCTGGGAAAGGTATCCAGGCCGTGGAAAGGCTCGCGCATCATGGTGCGGTTGATCAGGAAATCCATCTCCGGGCTGTTCGAATGACAGTTGAGGTCACCCATCAGGACCACATGGCGGTACTCGTTCACGATTTCACTGACATAATCTAGCTGCCGCATGCGCGCACGCTTGCCCAGTGCGAGGTGCATGATCAGCACAATCAGCGGATCCCGCTTGCTGCCATAGCGGACAAACAGTACGCCGCGGCCCGGGATCCGGCCCGGCAGACGGTGTTCGACAATCTCGGCGGGTTGATACCGGCTCAACATGCCGGTGCTGTGACTGGTCAGGCGTCCGATACGACGGTTGGTCTGATCATACCAGAATTGCAGGCCGGACTTCTCACTCAGGTACTGTGTCAGGTTCACATAACCGCTGCGCAGACTGCCGGCATCGACCTCCTGCAGACCGATGACATCGTAATCACTGATCAGGTGTGCTATTCGGTCCAGGTTACTGAAACGCTGCGCGTGCGGCAGGACGTGCTTCCAGCTATGGGTGATGTAGTGCCGGTAACGGCCGGTACTGATGCCCGCCTGGATGTTATAGCTGAGCAGACGAATACGCTGCCCGGTGTCCTTGTCACTACCGGCAACAGGCCTGGACGCGCCCCGTTGCGACACCGTGGCGGTCATTAGATTGGACATACCAAATTTCCCATCTGCTCCGTGAGTTTTATGTTTTCCCTGTAATCGACCGGGCAGTCGATAATGCTCACCGTTTCATTGGTGAGCGCCTCTTCAAGTATAGCAGGCAAATCCTCCGTCCTCTCGACGCGGTATCCCTTGCAACCGAAGGATTCGGCATACTCCACAAAATCAGGATTGGTAAACTTGACATGCGAGCTGCGCTTGAACTGGTTCAGCTGCTTCCATTCGATCAGCCCGTAACCGCAATCGTTCCATATCAGGATCACGATCGGGAGTTTACAGCGCATCGCAGTCTCGATCTCCTGCGAGTTCATCAGGAAACCCGCATCGCCGGTCACGGCCACGATAGTGCGCTCGGGGTATACCAGTTTGGCGGCAATCGCGCCGGGCACGGCAATGCCCATACTGGCAAAGCCATTGGATATCAGGCAGGTATTCGGTAATTCACAGCGGAACATGCGCGCCATCCACATCTTGTGCGCACCGACATCACAGATGACGATGTCCTCGAGTTCGAGCACGGTGCGCAGGTCCCAGATGATCTTCTGGGGCTTGACCGGGTATCCCATGTCATCACGGTGCAGGTTCATCTCCTCGATCAGTGCTTCACGCAACGGGCGCATGTGATGCCCCTGGTGCGGCGTTGCCAGCTCGGCTATGCGCACCAGGCTGTGCTTCAGATCGCCGGTGACGCCGACCTTCACAGGGTAGTGCGCATCGACTTCGGCCGGTGAATGATCGATATGAATGATGGTGCGATCGCGTGTCGGGTGCCACAGGTAGGGATGGTATTCAACCAGGTCATAACCGACGCAGATGATAACGTCCGCCTGGCTGAATCCGCAGCTGACGTAGTCATTGGCCTGCAGCCCGGCACTGCCGAGTGCACACGGGTGCCTGAAGGGAATGACACCCTTGGCCATGAAGGTATTCGCGACCGGTATATTCAGCGTGCCGGCGAAATCCGCCAGCTGCTTCCAGGCCCTGGAGCGCACCACCCCGTGCCCGGCAAGGATGATCGGATTGCGCGCAGTGCTGATCAGCTGGGCCGCCTGGTCCACTTTTTCAGCCGGCGGCTCGGGGTCCGGCGGCTGGGCCACCGGCAGCAGCTCCTGGTCGACCTCCATTTCGGCGATGTTTTCAGGAAACTCGATGAAGGTCGCACCGGTCTTTTCCGTCTGCGCCAGCTTGAAGGCCTTGCGCACCACCTCGGGAATGATCTCGGGTTCCAGCAGGCTGGCGGAATACTTGGTAACCGAGTGGAACAGCTTCTCCAGGTCGAGGACCTGGTGCGACTCCTTGTGCAGGCGATTGGTCCCGGCCTGGCCGGCGATGGCGACTAGCGGTGCATGGTCGAGGTTGGCATCGGCCACACCGGTAATGAGATTGGTGGCGCCCGGACCAAGCGTGGCCAGGCAAACGCCCGGGCGTTCCGTCAGGCGCCCGTAGACATCAGCCATGAATGCGGCGCCCTGCTCGTGACGGGTGATGATGAAGCGGATGGATGACTCCAGCAGGGCATCCATCACATCCAGGTTTTCCTCGCCTGGAATACCGAAGATGTATTCCACGCCTTCGTGTTCGAGGCAGCGGACGAATAGCTCGGCCGCCTTCATCGGCGTGCCGCGTCACCAGGCAATGGCAATAACCGGATAATGAGGGACATGCAGTGTGTCAGGGCTGAACGGCCGTCGCCTGTGCGGGCTCGTCATCCGCGCCGCGTTCCTGCTCGACCAGAAAGTCGATAACCTTGATGACATCCTCGTTGCTGCCGGCGATACTGGCACCGGTACTGAATTTGCCGTTTACGATCAATGTGGGCACGCCACTGATCGCATAGCGCCGGGTCATCAAGCTGGCGTTGTTGATCTTGACCGCGACGGCGAAAGAATTGAAGGTGTTCCTGAAGTCATCCTTGGCCACACCGTGACTGACGAAGAAGTCCTGCAGTGCCGCAACATCACGGAATTTCTGTTTCTTGTCGTGGATTGCCTCGAACAGCGGCTCGTGGATCTTGTCCACCACACCGAGCAGCTCGGCCGTGAAATAGGCCTTGCCGTATAATTCCCATCCCTTGCCAAGCACGGCCGGCATGCGCACGAATTCGACATCATCGGGCTTGTTTTCCAGCCACTTGCTGATGTGCGGCTCCATATAATAACAATGCGAGCAGCCGTACCAGAACATTTCCACCACCTCCACCTTGTCGGCAGCAGATGTCGGCTGAGGTTTGGCAAGGCGCAAGTACTCCGCACCTTCCATATAATCACCGGCAGCGATGGCCACCGATGTTGACAATGAAAAAATCAGTGCCAAGCACCAATTGGTCAAATTTTTCATACACTTAACTCCAGATTCTTGTTGCATTAGTCTGCCCATAACCCTCGCGGGTATGTGGGCCCGGCAGGAATATATTAACGCCCTGAGTGCTAAAAAGGTTGACAAAGTCCCGGGGATCACCCGCCACAGGTCATGGGCGCACCCCCACCTGGGCCGGTAACTGCAGGCAGTCGGGATCGAAGGCCACGGGATACGCTGGCAGACCGTTGGACAGTCGCCAAGCTGCACAGTTCAGTAAGTGTCCCTGCGTGCGGGCAGACTGGCGTTGGAGTGTTGTTCCTGGCCTGAACTCAGTTCGGTACTACAGTGCCTTATGTGGATCTACCGCCGCCCGGTGAGAAATGCGGGCTAGTGCAGTCCCTGAATATAGGAAGCGACGGCGCGGATTTCCCGGTTCGTCATCCTGGACGCGAGAATCTGCATCATTTTCTTGGCATTCTCGTTGACCCGGTTACCGCTGGCGAAACCTTTCATCTGGTTCTCGATGTACTTGGCATGCTGACCACGCAGGGCCGGGTAATTGGCGGCGGGATTGCCGGCGCCATTTGGTCCATGACAACCCATACAGGGGGCCACGCCGCTGTCAGGATTACCACCGCGGTAGATGCGTTCACCAAATTCGACCAGTTCCGGATCGGCGGCACCGATGGTCGCGGTCTGACTGGCATAGTAGGCAGCGATATCCTCAAAGTCCTGCTCGCTAAGACTGGCCACCATACCCTTCATGGTCGAATTATCACGCTCACCGTGACCGAAATAGAACAGTTGCTTGACGAGGTAGCCTTCGTGCTGGCCGGCCAGTTTGGGCCACTCGGGATTGATACTGTTGCCATCGACACCGTGGCAAGCGGCACAACTGGCCGATTTGGCCTTGCCGGCGTCCGCATTACCGGCCGCCTGGGCCATGGTCAGCGCGAAAAATGAAAACAAACCAATAGTTAGATAAAGCCAGTTTTTCATAGCAGACCTACTCCTGTCTCCGCTTGCATGCCGGGTACCTGCCGGGTTTCTACACCCTGGATCATGCGGGTGGGCAGGCGCCTCACGCATGACGGCAAAAAAGGCGTCTTGTATACCAGCCCGACGTCAGAGGGTCAACCGCGTGCCGTGTCCGATGCGTCCCGGCGGCGGCCCCAGGCCCGGGTTTTCATTCCGGTCAGACACTAGAACCTATCTCAAAATTCGTTTCGGCATCACATGCTGTGTCTCGGGTACTACGGCGTTGCTCATTTCCGTTAGGAAAGGAAGACCTGCTCACCGGGCATATTTCGTCATTACGAGCGCGATGTACATGGGGAAGGTGAGACCGGGAACCGGTCGAGGTGCTGGCCTGGGCCATGAACAAGTGCCGCGGGAGGCAGGACGACATACAGGGAAGTATAAGTGTCGCGCGAGGGCACGACTGCTGGGATGCAGGAGGTAGAGCAATGCAGGAGCAATTGCCGAGGAGCCCGAAGCGACCGCCGGGAGCGGCCAGCGAAGCAATCTTTATATATTTGTGATCAATAAGTTGGGGATTGCTTCGTCACTTCGTTCCACGCAATGACGAGAAAATGGGAAATTGTGTAAAGTCCGTCTCTCGGAACCCTACACGATGCATATATATCCTGTCCGTAATTTTGAGATAGGTTCAAGTCTAATGCCGTGAACCGGCCGTATCCGCTAGCAACCAGCCCATTGAATATGAAAAATCGCTATCAGCATGTCCGCTTCCTGCTCAGCACCCCCGATCAGGCACACGCACCACCGGACAGCGGCATGGAAGTCGCCTTTGCCGGGCGTTCCAATGCCGGCAAATCCAGTGCTCTCAATATCATCACCGGCCAGAAGGCCCTGGCCCGGACCAGCAAGACCCCGGGCCGCACCCAGCAAATCAACTTTTTTATAGTTGATGATCAACGCCGCCTGGTCGACCTGCCCGGTTACGGCTATGCCAGGGTCGCACGCAACGTCAAAAACCAGTGGCAACGCCACATTGCCGGCTACCTGGAGACCCGCCTGTGCCTGCAAGGTTTGATCCTGATGATGGACATCCGCCACCCGCTCAAGGAATACGACCGCCAGTTGCTGGGCTGGTGTCACGTCGCGGAGCTGCCCGCACACATCCTGCTCACCAAGGCCGACAAACTCAAGCGTGGCCCGGCACAGTCGGCGCTGTTGCAGGTACGCAAGCACCTCGCCGAACATTACCCCGCCGCTTCTGTGCAACTGTTCTCGGCCCTGAATCGTACGGGTGTTGACGAAGCACGGGCCGTGCTGGATGGCTGGCTTGGCTATGAGCCGGAATGATCTGTCAGATTCGACGAATTTAAAAGCAATACAGGCTTTTTAATGTTTTTTTAATGATGTAAGGCACAAATGCCTGCATGCGTGCAGCAACTTGCCCATGGACAGGCCAGATAAAAAAGAACCCCGGCAAAGGGGGAGTATGCCGGGGTTACCAATCACCCGATCCCGCAGGATCAGGTAGGAGGAATGCCCGCTCAGGGAGGGAGCGGGTGAGCGCCGCAGCGCTCAAAAACTATGACTGTGAATTACATTAAAGGTTCACCGTATCCAGAAGCAAGCCATTCACAGCGGCAGGCAACAGGGCCCTGGTAAAAAAAGATGAATTCAGCGGAATATTTATAAGGTATTCTATATAAATACGGGAGTATGTACTTAACGAAAGGGGTGAGCAAAAATGTGCCCGGACAAGCCGGGCTGGTGTTCACAATCTGAACAATAGTTATTAACTCGCTTTTTTCTCCTGCTGCTCCATTTCAGCTACGAGCTGTGCCTTTGCTTCCTCCTCCTCTTTGGTCAACAGGCACTCACGGACAATCTGCTTGATTTCCGAATCTGCAAACCTCTTGAGAATTTGTCTCATCAGCGTTTGGTAGCCCAAACCATTCAAGTTGGCTATCAGCTTGAAATCTTCAATTAGTGTTTTTGGCAGACGAATGGAGATTGATTGCAGGTCCAAAGCTTTATCAACTAGGTCCTTAGACAGATCACTTTTCTTGGCGTAATTCTTATCACGTCCTAGGTTCCCGTTTTCCCAGGCTTCTTCGGTGCCTGGAATCTTTGTTTCGTCGGTCATAATTTCAACTCCTAATTAGGTGTCAGTATTTATTTAGCAATTTTGTTGTAGAGATTTATTTCATCATTATTTGGTTCGTATGCAGTTTTTATTTCAACAACACGATCTTCATAGTGCATTATGAATACCACTTTCAGCAGCCTACCGTAGTCAGTTTCACTAATGAACCACTGCGTAGGCGGGTCAGTTTGGTTATCTTCTCTTTCATCCAGCAGATACCCATTCTCACATGATTGGAAGCATTCAATTATTTCTTCCTCAGTAACATTATGTTTTTTCTGTAGTTTTGCCTTTACTTTAGCAGAGATTCTAAGAGACATTGCCTGATTAACTCATTATATCGACGCACAGTAGACAAACTGTATACCTGTTGCATATACAGCCATTGGGATAGGAGGAGAACCGTATATGCAGAGTATATACAGAATGACTCCAAGGGCAAGTAAAAGTTCGATAACTTTGTACTTGACAAAAGGATTTACTCAAGTATAATATTACTCATGGGCAAGAAAGTACAAAACCAATCTACCAAGCATGATCCTGTGATCCAAGAAATTCCACTGGCCTGTGCTGATGAAAAGGCCGCTGTGGAGTTCATGGAGAAACAGCGTTGGGGTGATACTCCAGCCTGTCCCTGCTGCGGTGACACAGACGTTTACCAGATGAAGGACTCCAGGACCAGGGAACGTCAGGCAAACTACCGCTGGCGCTGTCACGGCTGCAAGCGCCAGTACACCGTCCGCAAAGGGACCGTATTCGAGGATAGCCGCATACCCCTGCGCCACTGGTGCTATGGCTTCTGGCGCGCCTCTACCAGCAAGAAAGGCGTCTCAGCCCTTGAGATACACCGCCATACCGGGGTGTCCTATAAATCAGCCCTGTTCATGCTGCATCGTATTCGGTTCGCCATGGCTGATTCTGTCACTGGCCCCCTATCTGGTGACGTTGAAGTTGATGAAACCTACGTAGGTGGTAAACCCCGCCAGTCAAAGAATCCACGCAAGCAGTGGTCTACTAAACAGCCCGTAATGGCAATGGTCGAACGAAAAGGCCGGGTCCGCACTAAGGTGATTGCCAATGTCACCGCAAAGACACTCAGCAAAGAAATCAGGAACAGCATTGATCCAGATAATTCTCGGCTGCTGACAGATGAATATAAGTGTTATCGCACGGTTGGTAGGGAATTCGCGAATGGTCATGAGCGGGTTCACCACGGCAAGAAAGAATATGCCAGGGGCGATGTCTCAACGAATACGGTTGAAGGCTTCTTTTCCATCGTGAAGCGCGGCCTGAACGGCATCTATCATGCTGTTTCTAAAGAGCATCTTCACCGCTATATGTCCGAGTACGAGTTCCGGTACAACTATCGTGAACTAACTGACGGTGAGCGTACCATGGCTGCAATCAAGGCGGCTGATGGTAAGCGATTGATTTATAAAGACCCAGTCAAGCAGCACTAAAGAAATTTCCTGTCTGCACGAAAAATGCTAGAATATTCATGTACCGGCGCTGCGAGAGCATCCGGCATTCGAGACTGCGCAAAGGTCCGCCCAGCGTAGCCGATCCAGCCAAGGGCGATGACAAGTCGGGCTGGATCGTGTTTAAGGCCCCTTATGGGGCCTTTTGTCATTTTGGTATATGCCCAGCAAGCACACCAAGATTTAGTCCATGAAGAACGCATGTGTATATCTCACGCATTCGTTCTCTACTTAAACGATTGCTATAATAGAGACGCTTACCATCAGGCCCTCGGCGCCCTAATCTAATTAGGTCTAATCTATGAAAACCAACGGCATAGATCATGTCGCCCTTAACCCATGTTTCTGACCTCTGAAACTCTCCCAGCATTGGGAGACTGGCCTTCGGGAGCAGGTAGTGATATTTCTGAACTTTTTCAGGGCGGACTGTACTTAGAATAACCACAGTTGTTAGGTCTGATCTACCTTGCATTGAGGGAGTAAGTACTAATACTGGGCGCCTTTTTACGGCCTCCGGTTCTCTAAATCCATTAGAAAAATCACAGTAAAGCATCTGCCCTGGACGTGGATGTATCGTAATTGGCATTATTTACAAATCTCTAAATATCAGAAGGTTATTCTTGCATTCTACGTATACCTATCCCACAATAAAGGTGCCGCAGGAGGGATTCGGACCCTCACAGGCTACGCCTACCAACTTCCAAGGGCTGGCCCGTCTACCATTTCCGGCACTGCGGCAAGTGAGAAATGTCCGGGTCACCAGAGGCGGTTATCATCTACCAAGAGTTTTACCGCCTCTGGTGCTTGGTTAGGGCCGCCGAACCGGCCTCATTTTAATAACATCATTCACCCTCCTCATCTTCAGGGTAAATAAAATCAATAGTTGACCTGAACGCGCTCATGAAGCGCTCTTTTTGCTTCACAGGCCAAACAGTACCGGATCGGGGCATTTCACGAAGTAGGCCAACGATTGCGGTATGGATGCCTGGTGGGTTGTCATCACCACCGGACCCACTGCCCTTGGGAGGTGCAGGCGGCTCGGGTTCCTTTTCTTTCGGGGTCGGTGATTTACTGTGTCGTTGAAGAATAGGCTTAACAAGCTTCGATCTGTCTCCGCTGGCTTTAAAAAATCCAGCCTGCTCGGCGGACTCCATCAATACGCGCAATGCGGGTGATACCCGGTCCTCAACGATTTGGTGCTGTGTTCTAAGAAGATTCTTCAGCCCAACTTCTGCGGGCAGTGTGTGTCCTTTAAATTCATCGTAAACCACTGAGAACAGGGGGACAGCGAGAAAAGCTTCTACCTTGGCACGATTACCGTCATCAGGCATGACAGGTGCCATGATTGTCCTAGCGCGGTCAGTAATGACCACGGCATCCTTATCGGTCTCAATAAGGCCGAACAATTTGGCGGCAGAAACACGGGTTAGAAATGCGCCACTCTTGGTTGTTGAATAATTCAGAAAGGTCGCCAATTGGTCGCGGGTACACGTCCCGCCACCTTGCGTGTGAACCGCCTCCGCTACTGCAATTGAGTCGGCAAGGTTATAATAGGGGTATGCAGTACGTGATCGGTGGCTGGTGCGGCGTTTCTTCTCACCATGCGGCCTTTCGGTTACTGACTTTAGATCGGTCATTTTACTGTGCCTCAGTAAACTTTGTACCGAAAATAGTAAACTACTTTACTACGGCAATCAAGCATAAGCAGTAACGAAATTATGGAGCCAAAAAAGCGAGCCAAACAAACGGGTCCAACCCCAGATCGCGTCAAGACTGACAAACCCTGGGAAGACGCCATATCGGACGCCTTGAAGAAGAAGCGCCCGGAAGATGGCTGGCCGAAGCCTGAGAAAGAGAAAAAGTCAGAGAAGTGACGCCAGCCAGGCGCTTTGAACTGATGGGTTTCTTCTGTCGCTTGGCTAAGAGGCTGGCGTCACAAGCCAATTATAGCTGCCCTTTAGCTAAGTACATACTCCCGTATAAATAGAGTATTACTTATTATTATATTTATATAATTCAATATATTGATAGATAAGACTGCTCAGGTATTATCGCAACAACGGGCGTAAGCTGATTATTCCGTGGCCGGGTATGTCAGTGCGCCTCATCCCAGTGACTGCCCACCCCGATATCCACCACCAGCGGCACCTGCAGCTCGGCCGCACCCACCATGGCCTCAATGATAGGTGTGCGTGCCTGCTCCACATCTGCCTCGGCGATCTCGAAGACCAGTTCGTCGTGCACCTGCATGATCATGGTGATCTCCAGCGCGTCCTGCGAGGTGATCCACTCGTGCAGCCCGATCATGGCGCGTTTGATGATGTCCGCGGCCGTCCCCTGCATGGGCGCATTGATGGCGGTACGCTCCGCCGCGGCCCGGCGCTGCTGGTTGCGTGACTTGATGTCGGGCAGGTAGAGCCGGCGCCCGAACACGGTTTCCACATAGCCGTGTTCCCGTGCCTGCTCGCGCGTGGTCTCCATATAGGCCTTGACCCCGGGGTAGCGCGCGAAATACAGCTCGATGTATTCCTGGGCCGCGCCGCGTGCGATCCCCAGCTGGCGCGCCAGCCCGAAGGCGGACATGCCATAGATCAGCCCGAAGTTGATCGCCTTCGCTGAACGCCGCTGTTCCCCCGTGACCTGCTCGGGTGCCACCCCGAACACCTCGGCCGCCGTGGCCCGGTGCACGTCCGCACCGGCATCGAAGGCCGTTACCAGGCCTTCATCCGCAGACAGGTGCGCCATAATGCGCAGCTCGATCTGGGAATAGTCCGCAGCCAGCAGGCGATAACCCGCGGGCGCCACGAAGGCCTGGCGAATGCGCCGGCCTTCCTCGGTGCGTACCGGGATGTTCTGCAGGTTCGGGTCCGAGGATGACAACCGACCGGTTGCGGCGACCGCTTGGTGATAGGAGGTATGCACACGCCCGGTAGCGGCGCACACCTGTTCCGGCAGGCGGTCGGTGTAGGTCGACTTGAGCTTGCTGAAGGAACGGTAGTCCAGGATCAGGCGTGGCAGCGGATAATCCAGCGCCAGCTCCTGCAGGACCGATTCCGCGGTGGACGGCGCCCCCTTGGGGGTCTTGGCCAGCACCGGCAATTGCAGCTTGTCGAACAGGATCTCCTGGATTTGCTTCGGTGAGCCCAGGTTGAAGGGTTGGCCGGCCTCGCGCTGCGCCTCCTGCTCGATCTCCACAATGCGCTCCGCCAGCTCCCGGCTCTGTCGGGCCAGCATGTCCGTATCGACGGCGACACCGGCGCGCTCCATGTCGGACAGCACAGTCAGCAGCGGCAGTTCAATCTCGTTGTAGATCTTCTCCAGGCCGGGCTCGGCCTGGAGCCGGGGCCAGATGGCGTTGTGCAAGCGCAGGGTGATGTCCGCATCTTCCGCGGCATAGGGGGCGGCATCCTCCACCGGCACCTCGTTGAAACCCAGCTGGTTGGCGCCCTTCCCGGCCACCTCTTCGTATTTGATGGTCTTGTGCCCCAGATACTTCAGCGCCACCGAATCCATGTCATGACGCGTCGCGGTGCTGTCCACCACATAGGACTCCAGCATGCTATCGAAGCGCATACCGGAAAGAGTAATATCATGGTTTGCCAAAACATTACGATCATATTTAAGGTTATGACCAATTTTATGGTTTTCTTTATTTTCTAATAGCGGGCGGAGTCGCGCCAGCACCGTGGCGCGATCCAGCTGGTCCGGCGCCCCGGGGTAATCATGTGCCAGTGGCACATAGGCGGCCTCGCCCGCGTTGACGGCAAACGACACCCCGACGATGCGTGCCACCATGTAATCGAGGCTGGTGGTCTCGGTGTCGAAAGCGAACACCCCGGCCGCCTCCAGGCGTGCCAGCCAGTCCTCGAATCGCACCTGCGTCAACACGGTTTCGTAGTTTGCTTCCATGGCGCCGGCATCCGCGGCGGCCGCGGTAGCCTCCTCGCCGAGCTCGTCCAGCAAGCGGCTGAATTCCAGGCGTGTATACCATTCGCGCAACTGTTCGACATCCGGCTGCCGGGGCTGGAGATCGCGCGGTCCAATCTCCAGCTCGACATTACAACGAATGGTGGCCAGCTCGCGTGACAGTCCCAGGATATCGAGATGGTCTCGCAGGCTCTCGCCGACCTTGCCCTTGATCTCGCCAGCGTGAGCGATCACCTCGTCCAGCGAGCCATAGGCATCCAGCCACTTGGCTGCGGTCTTCGGCCCGACCTTGGGCACACCGGGGATATTGTCGGAGCTGTCGCCCATCAGGGCCAACAGGTCGATGATGCGTTCCGGCGGCACCCCGAACTTGCCATGTACGCCCTCCGGGTCGAGCACGCTGCGCGACATGGTGTTCACCAGGGTGACATGCCTGTCCACCAGCTGGGCCATGTCCTTGTCCCCGGTCGAGATCACGGTGTCCATTCCCAGCGCGCTTGCCTGCCGCGCCAGGGTGCCGATGACGTCATCGGCCTCGACACCCGTCACCTGCAACAGCGGCAGTCCCAGCGCCCGCACCAGCGCGTGCAGGGGTTCGATCTGCTCAGCCAGTTCATCCGGCATCGGCGGCCGGTTGGCCTTGTATTCGGCGAACAGGTCGTCCCGGAAGGTCTTGCCGCGGGCGTCGAACACCACGACCATATACTCAGGCGCGTATTCGGTCAGCAGGCTGCGCAACATATTGATGACGCCGTAGACCGCACCGGTCGGTTCGCCGCGCGCGGTGGTCAACGGCGGCAGGGCATGAAACGCACGGTAGAGATAAGACGATCCGTCGACCATTACAAACGGCTTGGTATTTTTATCATTCATAGCATGACCTGGTGCACGGACAATCGGCAAGCACTGTCCGGCTACCGATTCAATACGGGCGAACATGGTATCATCAAAGCCGTTTCCATCCCCTTCGGTATTGTTATCTCGGCCTTAATCAGGATGCACGTTCACGCTGACCATGAATAAAGATTCCCGGCTCAAGACCCACGGAACCCCGCCAAAAAACGACTCGCAACTGACGCGCGAATCCTGGAAGATTTTCCAGATCATGGCCGAATTTGTGGAGGGCTTCGAGCGACTGGCCCAAGTCAAGCCCTCGGTGAGCGTGTTCGGTTCCGCCCGCACCGCGCCAGACCATCCCAACTACAAGCTGGCCGAAGAAATCTGCCTCGCGCTGTCGAATGCCGGCTTCGCGGTGATCAGCGGCGGCGGGCCGGGCATCATGGAGGCCAGCAACAAGGGGGCCTTTGCCGGCAAATCACCCAGCATCGGTCTGAACATCCAGCTGCCGATGGAGCAGGCCGGCAACGAGTACCAGGACATCGGGCTCAATTTTCGCCACTTTTTTTCGCGCAAGGTGATGTTCGTCAAGTACGCCTCGGCCTACGTGGTGCTCCCGGGCGGATTCGGTACCCTGGACGAACTGGCGGAGATACTCACCCTGGTGCAGACCAACAAGACGCGGCGCATTCCCATTATCCTGGTGGTGTCCGAGTTCTGGACCGGCCTGATCGACTGGTTCAAGCAGACCCTGGTCACCCAGGGCACCATTTCTGCAGAGGACCTCGACCTGTTCAAGGTGCTGGACAAGCCACAGGAGGTCGTGGATGCTATCTTTGACTACTATGAACATATCAGCTTCGAACCCTCGGAACAGGAAAAGGAAAAGCTGCTGGAACTCTGATTGAACGCAGGTATAACGCCGTGAAAAAAATTCTGCTCGCCTTGATGCTGCTCGCTCCGTTGCCGGTACCCGCTGTGGAACCGTCCCTCGAACCCCTGCCGGAAATGGCACCAGCGCCCACGGGCACCGATACGGCGGAGGAACTCGAGCCCGAGGTCAGTATCATCAAGCGGACCGATGAAACCATTCATGAGTACCGCGTCAACGGCGAACTCTACATGGTCAAGATCGAACCGCGCACCGGCCCACCGTACTACCTGATCGACAAGGACGGTGACGGCTCGCTGGAATCACGCTACAACAAACTCGAACCAGCGCTGCTGGTACCGAGCTGGATGATCTTCCGCTGGTAATCGCCCGGCACGCCCGTAACCTGTCCCGTGCGTCTGTCTTTTGCGAAGTGTTGCACGAATAATTCGCATCCTTACCTCATGCGGCGTCCGCACCCGTTTAGTAGTTGATCCGGTTTATTGCGGGAGGCCGGCGACATGTATGCAAAACTCCATGCCCTCGCCCTGGGCATAGACCACCTTTCCGAAGCGACCGGGCGCCTCATTGCCTGGCTGACACTGGGGACAGTTCTGATCACCTTTGCCGTGGTCGTCCTGCGCTATGTCTTCCAGAGCGGCTCCATTGCCCTGCAGGAGTCCATCTCCTACCTGCATGCCACGGTCTTCATGCTGGGCGCCGCCTACACCCTGAAACATGACGCTCATGTCCGCGTGGACATCCTCTATAGCGACCTCGGACCTCGCGGCAAAGCCTGGGTCAACCTGTTGGGCACACTGCTGATGCTGATGCCGGTCTGCGCGTTCATCCTGTTCGTCAGCTGGGAATATGTCGTCGTTTCGTGGTCCATGCGCGAAGGCTCCCAGGAGGCCGGCGGGCTGGACGCGGTCTTTCTGTTGAAGACTGCCATCCCGCTGATGGCCGCACTGCTCCTGCTGCAGGGACTTTCCCTGGCCCTGAACAGCATCCTGGTACTGGCCGGCTGGCAACCGCAAACAGACACCGTCAGTGGCGGACCGGACCGGGAACTGTGAACAGGCGACCGGGTATCAGGAAAACGGCACGATGATACCGCTACTGCTGTTCGTGGTTGTCTGCCTGTTGCTGGTGACGGGCTTCCCGGTGGCGTTCACACTGGCGGGCACCGCGCTCGGCTTTGCCTTTGTCGGGCAGCTGACGGGCAACTTCGACAGTGCCTTCCTCGATGCCCTGCCCAACCGCCTCTACGGCATCATGACCAACCTCACCCTGATTGCCGTTCCGCTGTTCGTGTTCATGGGGGTGATGCTGGAACGCTCGCGCGTGGCCGAAAACCTGCTCGACACCATGTCAGCACTGTTCGGGCGCCTGCGCGGCGGACTGGGCTTTTCGGTCACCCTGGTCGGCATGCTGCTTGCTGCCAGCACCGGTATCGTCGGCGCCACCGTGGTTACCATGGGGCTGCTGTCGCTGCCAACCATGCTGCGCCGCGGCTATGATCCGCGTATCGCGGCCGGGACCATCTGCGCGGCCGGCACCCTCGGCCAGATCATCCCGCCCTCCATCGTGCTGGTGCTGCTGGGGGATGTGCTGTCCTCCGCCTACCAGCAGGCGCAACTCGACATGGGCATCTTCTCCCCGGATACCGTTTCGGTCGGCGACCTGTTCAGCGGCGCCCTGCTGCCGGGGCTGCTGCTGGTCAGCCTGTATCTCGCCTACCTGGCCATCACGGCTGCAGTGCGCCCCGCGACCATGCCTGCCATCACCGACACGGAGCACGACTCGGTCTCGGGTGGTGCCCTGCTGCAACGGGTGCTGCGGGTCCTGTTGCCACCCCTGCTGTTGATCGTTGCCGTGCTGGGTTCCATCCTGGGGGGGATTGCCACGCCTACGGAAGCGGCCTCGGTGGGCGCCATGGGCGCCATCCTCCTGGCCATCTCACAGGGCCAGTTCAATCTGACCATATTACGAGATGTCATGCGCAGCACCACACGTGTCACCTGCATGGTGTTCCTGATCCTGATCGGGGCGTCGGTGTTCTCGCTGGTGTTCCGTGGCTTTGGTGGCGACGAAATCGTGGCCGACCTCCTCGGCAGCCTGCCGGGTGGCACGGTGGGTGCAATGCTGGCCGTGATGCTGCTGATGTTCCTGCTCGGCTTCGTTCTCGATTTTATCGAGATCACCTTCGTGGTGGTGCCCATCGTCGGGCCTGTGCTGCTGGCCATGGGACTGGACCCGGTGTGGCTTGGGATCATGATCGCCCTGAACCTGCAAACCTCGTTCCTGACACCGCCCTTCGGCTTCGCACTGTTCTACCTGCGCGGCGTGGCACCGGCAGAAGTCTCAACCGCACAGATCTATCAGGGGGTGATGCCCTTCATCGGGCTGCAGTTGTTCATGCTGATCATACTGGCGCTGTGGCCGCAACTGGCCACCTGGCTGCCCGGATTCATCTATGCGAACTGATGGTCCGGGCCGTGACAACCCGGCTGTATTCATGAGACCATCCAGCCATCAGTACTGTAAACGAGGTTCACAATGACGATGCCAATCCGGGTCTTGCTTGTCTCGCTGCTGCTTGTCGCCCAGCTCAACCCGGCACACGCCGCAGGCAACGAGTGGATCGATTCGTTCTCCATCACGCTGGGTACGGATGACAATTCCATTGATGCCACTGTATTCCGCCTGGGCATTCAGAATCGCTGGAACCGCACCATGTTCAACGGGGGCGCCTGGTTCGTCGGCGGCTACTGGGACGTGTCACTGGCCTACATGGAATCGGATATCGACAACAGCGACCTCTACGATATCGGGATCACGCCGGTACTGCGCCTGCAGCGAGATGCCGACATCTCCAGCGGTGTCAGCCCATTCTCCGAGATCGGTATCGGCGCCCACCTGCTGTCGGAGACGGAAATCGGCGGCAAGGAGCTTGATACCGCCGTCCAGATCTACTCCCACGTGGGCGTCGGTCTGGGCTTCGGTGGCAAGGGCCGCTACGAACTGGCCTACCAGTTCCAGCACGCCTCCAATGCCGATGTCGGCAATGACAACGACAATGTGGACTTTCACCTGCTCAAGTTCGCCTATAACTTCGAATAGACCTCCAGTCCCCGGCTGAATCAGCCGGCGCGCACGTTCAGGTAGGCGCGCTCGGAGATGTCGTGCCAGGCCTCCACCTGGTCGCGAAACTCCTTGAAAGAAGCATAGACCTTGCCGGAGAGCGGATCTTCTTCCGCGACCTCGGCGACCACCGCGTCGGAGAGTTCCCGCAGTCGCTCGAGCACGACATCCGGCAGGCGCCTTACATCGACATGATGTTCCCTTGTCAGGGTCTGCAGGGCCGCGTTGTTACGTGCCGTGTATTCCGCCAGCATGTCTTCGTTCACAACACGGCAGGCATTCATCACGATATGCTGCAGGTCAGCGGGCAGTGCATCAAAGGCCCCCTGGTTAATCAGGCATTCCAGCGTGGTACCGGGCTCGTGCCAGCCGGGGTAGTAATAGTATTTCGCCGCCTTGTAGAGGCCGAAGGCCAGGTCATTATAAGGACCGACCCATTCCGTGGCATCGATGGCGCCGGATTGCAGCGAGGTGAAAATTTCGCCACCCGGCAGGTTCACGGGGGTACCACCCGCGCGCCTGAGCACCTCGCCGCCGAGCCCGGGGATCCGCATCTTCAGGCCCTGCAGGTCGTCGAGGCTGTTGATCTCCTTGTTGAACCAGCCAGCCATCTGCACCCCGGAATTACCGGCCGCTGCCGGGATCAGGCCGAAGGGCGCATACACCTCCCGCCACAACTCCATACCGCCGCCATGATAGAGCCAGGCGTTCATCTCCTGGGCGGTCAGACCGAACGGCACCGCGGCGAAAAACTGGGCGGCCGTGCTCTTGCCCTTCCAGTAATAGGCCGCACCGTGGCCCAGTTCAGCCGTCCCGCGGGACACCGCGTCGAACACCTCGAGCGCCGGCACCAGTTCACCGGCGCCATAGATCTTGACCTGTAGCCGGCCACTGCTCATCTCGCCGATGAGCCGCGCGAGGTTGTTCGCACCCGTACCCAGGCCGGGAAAATTCTTTGGCCAGGTCGTCACCAGTTTCCAGGTGATGGTCCCGCTGACCACGCCTGGTGCAACACCGGAGGGTGCTTCAGTCTGCTGACAACCGCTCAGAACGGCGCCTGTCAACAGCGCACCGCTACCGGCCTTGCCGAGAAAATCACGTCTATTCATCTACATCCCCGTATCCCAGTGTGGTGAAAACAGGCATTGTACGCCGGTCGCCCCGGCGTGGCCTCTGCATCCGGCAGGATGATTGGAAATAAATTGTCCTACTCATATTGAAATTCCAGAGACTTATGTCGTAGTATTCAGCGAACGCTTTCAGTATCAAAGCTATTACACTAATTTATAAAAATTTAAATTATCCGCCCTCACACAACCCAGCCGGCACGCTCTGACGCCGATTTGGAGGAGGTTCCGCTACAGAATCATGTTGAGTGAGCTAAAAACCATTCGTACACGCTTTACCACACTGATTATCACCGGCCTGCTGCTGGCACCCATCGCCGGCCTGGTCAGTGCCGTATTGTTCGGCCTGATCACCCCCGATGAATTGAGGGATCCCCAGACAGCGGCCATCCTGATGAGCTTCGTACTCGGTACGACGCTCTGGTCATACGCCTATTTTTCAAGTTATTTCAATAGCTTGGGAGAATTCACCCGGCAGCGTGGCGGTCTGACGGCCCACCAGCAACAGCGCCTGGCGCGTTTCAGCCGGGACTACTGGAGCTGCTACATCCTGTATGCACTGGCGACTCCGGCACTGTTTTTCCTGGCGGCCCAGAAACCCATCGCCACGTCACTGGGCCCGTTCCTGCAGCTCATGCTGCTGCAGCTGTCGGTGGCGGCCCTGGTCGGCCTGCCGACCTACCAGCTGGCACTGGATCTGATCGGGAAACTGGCCGGGCAACTCAGCCTGCAGAAGATCCAGGTGAGCCTCAAGTCCAGGATCATGCTGCTGGGTGGCTTTGTGCCGCTGCTGTCCTACTCGGTACTGATGAACTATCAGCTACAGCAGACCGGCAACCTGGCCCCGGACCATGTGGCCATCTGGCTGACCCTGGTTGCCATCACCGTGACCATCACCCTGTTTTCGATTCGCAGTGTGTCGCAGGCACTGTCACCGGTGCAGGAGTTGTTCATGCGCAGCGGCGCCTCGAGACATGCCGACCTGGCAAGGTTGAGCCCGCAATCGACCGATGAGATCGGTTTCATGACCCAGGCACTCGGCAAGCTGTTCCGGCGCCTCGGTGAACAGGAAACCCACATGCGCGCCGTCATCGACAATACCGCAGAGGGCATCATCGTCACCAACGAACAGGGGTTGATCGAGACCTTCAATCCTGCCGCGGAAAAACTTTTTGGCTACCTGAACACCGAGATTTGCCAGCGCTCAATCAAGTCGCTGTTGCCGGATTTGATCGACAATGAAAACAGGCTGCGTCCGCTTGAAGGTGAATCCGAACTCAAGGGTTATCACCGCAATGGCGCACCGATGCAGATGTCGGTACGCACCAGCGAGATGCATATCAACGGCCACCGCATGTTCACCTGCCTGGTTGCAGACGTCTCCCGGCGCAGGACCATCGAGAAGCAGTTGAAAGAGGCCGAGGTCCGCTACCGCGACCTGGTTGAAACCGCGCACGACCTGGTATGGACGATCGATGTGCATGGCTGTCTCACCTATATCAACCGCGCCTGCCTGACTATCTACGGACTGGAACCCGAGGCCATGCTGCAACGGCAGCTTCACGAATTCAGGTCGCCCGACCACCCGCCGGTTGACAAGGAGGCTATCGAGGAACTGCTGCAGGGCAAGGACCGGGTACAGTTCGAGACAGTGCATCTGGATTCGGAAAGCAAACCGCATTTCCTGAGCTTCAGCGCGAAGACGCACAAGGATAAAACCGGCAAGGTCATCCGTGTCAGCGGTACGGCGCGCGACGTCACCGAACAAAAGGCCTTCCAGCACCAGCTTTCCTATCATGCCGAACATGATTCTCTGACGGGCCTGTTCAATCGCAACTATTTTCAGCAGGAACTGGACCGCACGGTGGCGCGCGTGGCGCGTAACGGTTCCGCCTGTGCCTTGTTCTATTTCGATCTCGACCAGTTCCGCTATATCAACGACACCATCGGCCATCCTGCCGGCGACCGCCTGCTGATCGAAGTCGCTGCCTTGTTGTCTTCACATGTGCGCGAGGGTGACCTGCTGGCCCGTTTCGGCGGCGATGAATTTACCCTGCTGCTGTACAACATCGACAATCGCGACGTCCTGCGCGCCGCGGAAAATTTCCGCGCCCTGTGCGACGACTACAAGTTCATGGAGGCAGGCAAGCCCTTCAACATAACCTGCAGCATCGGCGTGGCCATGATCGACCCGAGCGTATCAACAGCCGAAGAGCTGCTGTCGCATGCAGACCTGGCCTGTAACATGGCCAAGCAGCAGGGCCGCAACCGCGCCAAGCTGTACGACCCGGCCGACAGTGACAAGGCCGGTATGGCTGCCGACATGGGTTGGGCAACGCGGGTGCGTGAAATGCTCGAGCATGACCGTTTCCAGCTGGTCTACCAGCCGATCTTCTCTATCGCCAGCGGCGAGATCAGTGACTACGAGGTGCTGGTACGCATGATTTGCGATGACGGACAGGTCATCCTGCCGGGTGGTTTCATGCCTGCAGCCGAACGTTTTGGCCTGATCCACAGCGTTGATCGCTGGATTGTCAAACGCGCCATCAGGCAACTCAGCGAACTGCATGCGCAGGGAAGCCATACCAGCTTCTCAATCAACCTGTCCGGCAAGGCATTTGAAGATGCCGGGCTGCTGCCATTGATCCAGGAGATGCTGGCAAGCACCGGCCTGGAGCCGACCCTGGTCACCTTCGAGATAACCGAGACCGCCGCCATTGCCAACCTGTCCGCGGCCGAGGAGTTCATCGGCGCCCTGAAGGACATCGGTTGCCAGTTCGCGCTTGATGATTTCGGCTCGGGCTTTTCTTCCTTCGCCTACCTGAAACACCTGCCGGTCGACAAACTCAAGATCGACGGCAGCTTCGTGAAAGGCATGGCACACAGCTCGGTGGACCAGGCCATGGTCGAATCCATGAACCAGGTCGCCCATGCACTGGGCAAGCAGACCATTGCGGAGTGTGTCGAGAACGAGGAAACCCTGCAGATACTCGGTCAGATGGGTGTTGACCGCGCACAGGGCAACTTCATTGGACGGCCGAGCGAGTCCCTGTCGAGCATCACACAGGCGGCGCAAACCACCGACGCGACGCTACTGACGCATTAGCACGCAGTTCCCGCCAGGGGCTGGCAGCCCCAGCCGATCAGGCGCCCACCCGCTCCAGATTTGCATAGGAAACCACCAGCCACTTGGCGCCGGCATGCGTAAAGTTCACCTGCACCCGTGCATTGCTTCCCTGGCCTTCATAATTCATTACCACACCTTCGCCGAATTTCTTGTGGCGCACATGCTGGCCGAGCTTGAGTGAGGCGGGCACCGCGTCCGGATAGACATTGGCGCCGGCGTGTGTCGCCATGCGCGGCTGGCTGATGCTGACCCGCGGACGGATTTCCTCGATCAGGGTATCGGGTATTTCACTGATAAAGCGCGATGGCAGGCTGTAGGTCTCCGAACCGTAGAGCCGGCGACGCTCGGCACTGGTCAGTATCACCTGCTTGCGGGCCCGGGTAATGCCGACATAACAGAGCCGGCGCTCCTCTTCCAGGCGCCCGGGCTCATCGACAGAACGCTGATGAGGGAACAGGCCCTCCTCCATGCCGCACAGGAAGATCAACGGAAATTCCAGGCCCTTGGCGGAATGCAGGGTCATCAGCTGGACGCAGTCTTCCCAGGCATCGGCCTGACCCTCGCCGGCCTCCAGTGCCGCGTGCGACAGAAACTCGGACAACGGGTCCAGCTCGGTCTCGCCGTCCACCTCGTACTCGCGGGCTGCGTTGACCAGTTCGCGCAGGTTCTCGATACGTGCCTGGCCCTTCTCGCCCTTTTCCTTCGCAAAGTGGTCAAGCAGTCCGCTGGGATGCATGACATGGTCCACCTGCTCGCCCAGCGACAGCTTTTCCAGGCCATCCGCCATCTGCTCCACAAGCCTGATAAACACCAGCAGTGCATTGCAGGCACGCGCGGGTACCAGGCGCTCATCCACCACCGCAGCGGCCGCCTGCCACAGCGAGATCTGGCGTTCGCGCGTCGTCTGGCGCACCACGTCCAGGGTCCGCTCCCCGATACCACGCGGCGGGTGATTGACCACCCGCTCGAACGAGGCATCATCCGCGCGGTTGCTGCATAACCTGAGATAGGCGAGCGCGTCCTTGATTTCGGCGCGTTCAAAGAACCGCAGGCCGCCATACACCCGGTAGGGCATGCCGCACTGGATCAGGCGTTCCTCGAACACGCGTGACTGGGCATTGGAACGGTAAAGGATAGCGACATCACTGCGCGCGTTGCCCTGCTCCACGTGGTTGTGAATGCGGTCGATCACGAAGCGCGCTTCGTCCTGTTCATTATAGGCCGTGTACCACAGGATCGGTTCGCCTTCCTTATCGTCGGTCCACAGCTGCTTGCCGAGGCGCTCAGTGTTGTTGGCAATAACGGCATTGGCCGCCTTGAGGATGGTGCCGGTCGAGCGGTAATTCTGTTCCAGGCGCTCTACCCGCGTACCGGGAAAGTCCTTTTTGAAGCGCTGGATATTTTCCACCCGCGCGCCGCGCCAGCCATAAATGGACTGGTCATCATCACCCACCACGGTAATTCGCGCTGTATCGCCTGCAAGCAACCGCAGCCAGGCATATTGAATGGTATTGGTGTCCTGGAACTCGTCCACCAGGATATGGTGAAAACGCTGCCGGTAGTGCGCCAGCAGATCGGGCTGCTGCAACCACAACTCATGGGAACGCAACAGCAGTTCGGCGAAATCCACCAGGCCGGAGCGCTGGCAGAGGGCCTCGTAGGCCGCGTATATCTCGACCTGGCGTCGCAGCTGCGGATCGTTGCGGTGCTCGATGTGTTGCGGGCGGCGCCCCTCGTCCTTGCAGCTGTTGATAAACCATTGCAACTGCCTGGGTGGCCAGCGTGCCTCATCCAGGTCCATAGACTTGAGGGTGCGACGGATCAGGCGATGCTGGTCCTGCGCATCGAGGATCTGGAAGCCCTGCACCAGTCCGGCCTCCTGCCAGTGGCTGCGCAGCAGCCGGTGGGCAAGCCCGTGGAAGGTGCCCACCCACATGCCGCCCGCCGGGGCATCGATCAGCTGTTCGATGCGGCCACGCATCTCGCCTGCGGCCTTGTTGGTAAAGGTCACGGCCAGGACGGAGTACGGCGACACACCCTCGACATCGATCAACCATGCAATCCTGTGCACCAGCACACGGGTCTTGCCGCTGCCGGCGCCGGCCAGCACCAGCAGTGGCTCAGGCGGTGCACACACCGCCTCGCGCTGGGCATCATTCAGCGAATCGATTATCCGGGAGACGTCCATGGAGAGTGTTCAGCCCCGCTGGGTGAGCAAGCATCCGCCTGACAGGGTAATTCTGAACAGGATACCCGGGGCTGCCCGGGATAGGCCAAGCGGGCAAAAGCGGCTGTGAATCGGCATGCCGCTATTTTATCGGGAAACGCCCCAAAAGAGATAGCGTCGCGGCCATGGGCCCGGCAACCCAAAGCGTTCTGATGAGACGCGCGCGCCATAGCCTGTGGATTGCAGAACATCGGGAAGACAGCGACAATGTCTCGTATAATCATGCCTTATGATTTGATCGGGAAGCGCATCACTGGCAGCTGACAGGGATTATCGACACAACAGCCCACTTGCATAGAGGGCGAAACAACAGCGAGGTGGGAAGTATGTTTGAAATCGGTCTATTAGTGCTGATCATTGCGATTATCGTGTTTCTGGTCGTCATGGCCCGCCGACCGACCAAGCGCTCACACACCCATAAACATTCGCACAAGAGTAGCGGCGCCTCGTCACAGCCGAATAAGCCGCGCACTAAAATGGATGAACTGGATCGATTGCGATTAAGCAAGCAGTTCTGGGGTGTTGAAATACAGTCGCCCGGCTGCAGCGAGGCGTCCAAGCTGGCCGGCAAGCAGTTCCCCATCGATTCGGCCCCGGCACTGCCGCTTGAGGGCTGTGCGGCGGCCCAGTGCACCTGCCTCTATGCAGGACTGAAGGAACACCGTTCTCAGCGGCGCCGGCTGGCCCATGAGCGCCGCAATGAATTACGCTTCGAGCCGGAGAAATCCGATCGGCGCTCGCATAAGGACCGGCGCAAGAGTGTCGAGAAATGGCGGAATCGGGACTAGCAGGCGTGGCTCACCTGCCAGCCGTGGATTGCCGCCATTGAGCGCGGCTTGTCTGCCACACTCAATGGCACACACAATCAGGCAACGTCAGCCAGCAGTTTCCGGTATTTCGGGGCATTCAGGTTTGCCGTTTTCGGCTTGGAGCCGCCCAGGTAGGCTTCCAGGGACACGGTCGGCACCTTCTGCATATCGACCAGTGGGTGCATGGTGCACTTCTCGCAGGCAATCAGTTTCGGCGGTGATCCGGCCGGCGCCTTGCCTACAGGGCGCTCACGCAGATTTTTGCAGGTAGTGACACTCAGGTAGGCCTGCTGGGGGATGCAGTAAAACATCTGTTCCTTATCCACTTCCATTACTCCTGTAGCGGCCGCCGCTCTGCACGGCCGATTTTTGGCTAAGTAAAACAGATAATTGTACCAGAATTTGACCAGAACTTAAACTCTGACTTGATTTTCAACGAGTTAGACTCAAATGCGCCCTGCGCGGCCTCCCGCGCGGACCCATCAGCGCCATCAGGACGACCAGTTCGGGTACGGATTGGCACGCATACGCGCCGCCATCACAACGGGTCAGGGCAGGCAGTGTGCAGCGCTGGCCTCCCGGTTCGTACATCGACCGGTCATTCGAACCTGTACAATGCCGGGATTTAGCCTTCTGGAAGGACGCTTTTCATGGGAAGACGGATAACCCTGGTTCTGGGCAGCGGGTCAGCGCGTGGCCTGGCGCATATTGGCGTGATTCGTGTCCTCGAAGAGGAAGGCTTTGAGGTCTCCACTATCGCGGGTTCTTCCATGGGCGCGCTCATCGGGGGAATCTACGCCGCCGGCAAGCTCGACAGCTATATCGACTGGGTCAGGTCGCTGACGAAAAAGGACGTCATCAAATTCCTGGATGTCTCCTTTCGCCCCACATCCGGAATCCTCAAGGGCGACCTGATATTCGAGACCATGCGGGATCTCGTTGGCGATGTTTTGATCGAGGACCTCCCCATACCGTTTATCGCCGTGGCGACGGACCTGACCGCCAGGAAAGAGGTCTGGCTGACGCATGGCAGTTTATTCGAGGCGATTCGGGCATCCACCGCGGTTCCCGGAGTATTTTCACCTCAACAGATTGCCGGTCGCTGGATGGTTGATGGAGGCTTGCTCAATCCGGTGCCGGTCACCCCGGCTGCCCAGACAATGACCGGCGTTACCATCGCCGTGGATGTAGCGGGACCCCGGTCAGCGAACCCTCTGGGTGAGATTGTCACCGGGCGCTATGAACAGCCGCCCCACTTACGTAAAAAAATCGACGAGTTCCTGGAGTCGATACAGAACCATCTGGGCCTGGAATCTTCCGAGGGTGATGACCGGCCGGCCATTGCAGAGGTCCTCCTCAACTCGTTCGAAACGATGCAGGAAACGCTTTCACGCTACAAACTTGCCGCCAATCCACCGGATTTGTTGATTTCGATCCCGAAAAACATATGCGCGCCCCATGAATTCTTCCGGGCCTCCGAGCTGATCGAGGCAGGTGCCTGGTGGGCCAGGCGGGCACTGGAGACGGCCGAAATCTAGATCAACAGCGGTGCTGGGGACCCATATGCAGGGCGCCGTTACAAACCTTGCATGAACAGGAGGTAACTCGCTCTGAGTTGATTTTACTGGAATATTCCCAGGGATGACTGACCATGACCAACTCCTATCCGCACACGTAGCAACTATACTTTAGACAGGATACATGGACTGAACAGTCGAGAGAGGAACCCACCATGATGCAAAAAATTCTTGCTTCACTACTGCTGGCCACAACCATGGTCGTCAGTGGCTGCGCAACCTACCAGGGCCCGCAGGAATCGACCGGCATGGTCATCGGCGGCATTCTGGGCGGCGTATTGGGTAATCAGGTTGGACACGGCGATGGCCGCACGGCCGCTATCATTGCAGGTACGCTGGCAGGTGCCGCGATCGGCGGCGCAATCGGTCACAATATGGATGCCACCGATCAGATGCGGACCGCCCAGACACTGGAATCGGTCCGTACCGGCGTACCCGCACGCTGGCGCAACCCGGATACGGGCAATGATTATACGGTCGTACCGACACGCACCTATGAAACAACATCCGGACCCTGCCGGGAGTACACCATCGATGCCAGGATCGGCGGCAGGATGGAAAAGGTCTACGGTACTGCCTGCCGGCAGCCGGATGGCAGCTGGCGCGTGCAAGGCTAGGACTGAAAACTTATGAGAAACATATGAGGGACAGACCACGTTTTCGCATTGCCGAGTCAGTCTAACAACTGAAATACGGTGGTCTCTCCCGAATGGCACTTATTAAAGGCCGAACCTTCCTTTTCTATCGTGCACTTACGCAGGTTGGTATTGAGCGCAGCGAAGCCCAACAATCGATGTCAGGTTATCGCGCCTGCATGCCACATAAACATGCTCTTTCCGCGAACCGATTTTGACAGAAAGAGATTTATTTCATCTGTTATCTCACTTGGTATGTCATCATATTTTTGACTTCTAACGACGACAAGCGGCGCCCAAGCCGTACGGCTTGGGCGTGTGTTATCTGTTATCCTCTTTGCTGTAAGGGAATTGGGTATGGCCATATCTGATCGCAAGGATAGCTATCGAGATAAGCAGCACTGCACCAGCAACACCTAGCATTCTCCAGGTATCCAGACTTTTCATGTCTAAAATCATATAGCGCGCCAGTGCAACTATCGCGATGTACAGAGGCATTCGAACTGGCAATTTACCAGAATCAAGATAGATCGCTACCATCGCAAGCACTTCAAGATATATAAAGAGAAGAAGTAAATCCGCCAAGGTGATTGTCCATGCTTTGAACATTGATGAAATTTCTATACCAACCGCGATTACAGTTGAAATAGCAATTATTATTAAACCAATGTCCTCAATCCAAGTGATGGCTTTATGCCCAATTCTGCTAATGTCTCTCATAAACAATATGTCCTGTATTTTTTACAGCTAACGTCTCGCCTCAATCGCGCGGCGTAGCCGCGTCGATTTGGAGGCGTTTGTTAGGTGATTCATGCTGCATTCTTGTGAAAGTCAATCTCGATTTTCAGCCTGCCACCAAGTGCCTGCACTGCGCTTTGAAGTGTTTGCAGCGTCACAGATGAATTATCAGGATCGAGCAATCTATCTAAAGAGGAACGGCTAGTTTCCATCCTTCTCGCCATTTCCGCTTTGCTTAGGTTGCTCTCAGTCATTTTCTCAAGCAACTGGAATGCAATATATCGCTTCACTGCGACAGAGGTTGCTTCTTCAAGCAGACCTTCCTCTTCCAAAAACTGGTCAAAATCACTACCGACATTACGTTTAGCCATAACTATACCCTCAGCTTATTCAATCTACGCTTTGCGGTGGCCAGTTCATTTGATGGTGTTTTCTTAGATTTCTTAACAAAACCATGTAGCAAAACAATCTTTTTCTGGTACACGGTGAAGAATGTTCTGGCAATACCAGATGAAATGGTCGACCGTAGCTCCCAAAGATCAACATCCATTTTCCTGGCTAGCGGCATTCCTACTGGCCACCCAAACTGTAAGGTCTTGATATCCTCGCCGAGTGTTTTACGATTATCTCGGTTCAGACCCCTAAGCCACTCCCTCACAGGTTCACGCCCGGAATCGAGTCGAAAGAAAACTACCGGGATCGGCCTATCCATTGGCATTTTAAAAGTGTACCTATTTTGGTACTTTTGTCAAGGGCTGCTTGTGGTGATTCTGAGTCACCTAACGAGTCTGTAGAAAAAGTATTTGCTGAGATTGCTGCATAATTCCTTCTACTTCCATTAATTAATTTGACCGATTATCTGATGATTGCCGGTTGAT
>CAMYJI010000012.1 GCA_947258545.1 uncultured Ectothiorhodospiraceae bacterium | reverse complement strand
CGATACGCGTGTATGGCGACAGATTTGGTGCCGAGGAGAGGACTTGAACCTCCACGGGGTTACCCCCACTAGCACCTGAAGCTAGCGCGTCTACCAATTTCGCCACCTCGGCCGTGCTATTCCGTTTCGGGACTCGTGAGAAATCCCGGGAGCGCGAACTCTAACCGCTGATATATAGCTTGTCAATTTGCTCCCGGGAGCCGCACACTACCCCTTTTAGTATGGATAGAACCCCGATCAGATGAAGAAAACCGGAAAACACAAAGCGGCCGGCCTGCGCCGCCGTGACCCACATGCCCGGCGCGAGGCGGAACGCTACGAATCGCCCATCGCCAGTCGGGAATACCTGCTCGAGCTCATCGCCGGGGCCGACCGGCCGGTCAACCGCGAGCAACTGGCCGAGCTGCTCACGATCGACACGGAGGAGGGCATCGAGGCCCTGCGCAGGCGCCTGAATGCGATGACCCGGGACGGCCAGCTGGTACGCAATCGGCGTGGCTGTTATGCACAGGCCGAACAGTTCGACCTGATGCCGGGCCGGGTCATCGCCCACCCCGATGGCTTCGGGTTCCTGGTGCCGGACGACAAGGGCGAGAAGGGCGAGGATGTCTATCTGTCGGCCCGCCAGATGCGCAGCGTGTTCCATGACGACCGGGTGATGGTGCGGATTACGGGCAAGGATCGGCGCGGGCGCCTGGAGGGCACCATTGTCGAGGTCCTGGAGCGCAATACCCAGCGCGTGGTGGGGCGTTTCTACCGGGAGAGCGGCATCAATACCGTAGTGCCGGACAACAAGCGCGTCACCCATGACATCGCGGTACCCGACAAGCACGCCGGGGGCGCGGTCCATGGCCAGATTGTCACGGTCGAGATCGTTGAGCAGCCCGGCAAGCATGCCATCCCGGTCGGCCACGTGGTCGAGGTGCTGGGTGAGCACATGGCGCCCGGGATGGAGATCGATATCGCCATCCGCAGCCATGACCTGCCGCAGGAGTGGCCGAAGGCTGTCGACAGGGAGATCGGTAAATTCGGCGAAAAGGTCCCCGAGAAGGCCAGTCAGGGCCGCACCGACCTGCGCCAGATTCCCCTGGTCACCATCGACGGCGCGGATGCGCGCGACTTCGATGATGCCGTCTTCTGCGAGCGCAAGTCGGGCGGCTGGCGCCTGATCGTCGCCATTGCCGACGTCTCGCACTACGTGCGTCCCGGGACCGCGCTGGACAGCGAGGCCGAGGACCGCGGCACTTCCGTGTATTTCCCCGAGCGCGTGATCCCGATGCTGCCCGAGGTGCTGTCCAACGGGCTGTGCTCACTCAATCCGGATGTGGACCGCTTGTGCATGGCCTGCGAGATGCATATCAACAAGCAGGGCAAGATCACGCGCTCCAGTTTTGTAGAGGCCGTGATGCGCTCGCATGCACGCCTGACCTATGAGCAGGCCGCGGCCATCGTGGTCGAACAGGACAAGAACACCCGTAAAAAATACCGCGACCTGGTGCCTCACCTCGAGGAACTGTACAACCTGTTCGGGGTGCTGCGCGCGGCGCGCGAGCAGCGCGGCGCCATCGATTTCGAGACCACCGAAACCCGCATCGTCTTCGGCGAACACCGCAAGATCGAGCGCATCGTGCCCGTGGTGCGCAACGATGCCCACAAGCTGATCGAGGAGTGCATGATCGCCGCCAATGTGGCCGCGGCGCGTTTCCTGAACCGCCACAAGATGCCGACCCTGTTCCGGGTGCATGGCCAGCCGGCTTCCGAGAAGGTGGAGGGTCTGCAGGAGTTCCTGGGCGAGCTTGGCCTGTCACTGCGCGGCCGCCTGCGGCCGACTGCCAAGGACTATGCGACCCTGCTGAATACCGTCCACGGCCGGCCGGATGAGCACCTCATCAACACCGTCCTGCTGCGCTCGCTGCCGCGCGCCGAGTACCACCCGGAGAATATCGGACACTTCGGCCTGGCACACGAAAATTATGTGCACTTCACCTCGCCGATCAGGCGCTATCCGGACCTGCTGGTCCACCGGGCCATCCGCCACATCCTCTCCGGAAAGAAGGCGGCGAAGTTCGACTACGGCCATGCCGATATGCAGGCCTTCGGCGACCACTGTTCGATGACCGAGCGGCGCGCCGACGACGCGACCCGCGATGCCGTCGACTGGCTCAAATGCGAGTACATGCTCGACAAGATCGGCGAGTCCTACAAGGGCATCATCAGCAGCGTGACCTCGTTCGGCATCTTCGTGGAACTGCAGGACATCTATGTGGAAGGCCTGGTGCATGTCACGGCCCTGGGTAATGACTACTACCACTATGACCCGGCGCGCCACTGGCTGATCGGGGAACGCACCAACCGCATCTACCGCCTGGGTGACGAGGTGAATGTCAAGGTAATGCAGGTAAACCTGGATGAGCGCAAGATCGATTTTGAACTGATCGAGAAGGAATCAGTCTTAAATAAACGCAGGAAGAAGAAAGGGCGGCGCACTACCAAAAAGAGGAGGAAGTCACGATGAACTACACAGTAAAGACAATGATTTTTTTGCTGGGTGTGTCGCTGTACGGCTGCGCGGCTGACGACCCGAACCGGCGCGCCAAGACCGGGGCGGCGGTCGGTGCCGTGGTCGGGGCGGTCCTCGGCCACCAGCTGGATGACGACTCGGGCCGCTATGTCGGTGCGGTCGTCGGGGCGATTGCCGGCGGGGCGGTCGGCCATTACATGGACAACCAGCAGAATGAATTCGAGGACGCGCTGGCGGAAGAGCGCTATGCCAATGATATCGAGATTGAACGCCTGCAGGACGAGAGCCTCAAGATCAATGTCTCGAACGAGGTCTCCTTCGACTTTGATCGGGCGGAGATCAAGCCGGCCTTCAGGCCGACACTGGACAAGGTGGCGGACATCCTGGTGCGCTATAACCGGTCGATTGTCCATGTCATCGGGCATACCGACAGCACCGGAAGCGATGCCTACAACCAGGACCTGTCGGAACGCCGGGCGCGCAGTGTCACGACTTACCTGGCAAGCCGCGGTGTGCCGGACAGCCGCCTGCAATCGGAGGGGCGTGGTGAACTCGAGCCGCGTGATACCAATGCGACCGAGGCCGGCCGCCAGCTCAACCGGCGGGTCGAACTGATCATCAAGCCTGTCGTCGCCGGACAGGAGCAGGACGCCTACCAGGCGCCCTGAAGCGCAGCGCACAATCAGCTGTATGACATGGCGGAGACCGAGTATGTCTATGGCCTGCACGCCGTGGAAGGGCTGCTGGCCAACATCCCCGCTCGGGTCGCTCTACTGACCGTCACCACGGGCCGGGAAGACCGGCGCATTGCGCAGCTGGTCCAGCAGGCCGCTGCCGCCGGTGTCCCGGTGCAGCGTGTACCCCGCAGGGAACTGGACGCATTGCTGCCGGACGCACGGCACCAGGGTGTGGTCGCGTCGCTGCGTGACACCACCCCGGAGCCGCGTGAACCGGAACTGCCGGCCTTTCTCGAGGCACTGCCGGGTCCGGCGTTTCTGCTGGTCCTGGATGGCGTGCAGGACCCGCACAACCTGGGCGCCTGCCTGCGCACCGCGGATGCCGCCGGGGTGCATGCGGTGATCGTG
Source organism: uncultured Ectothiorhodospiraceae bacterium (assembly GCA_947258545.1). Classification (GTDB taxonomy): domain Bacteria; phylum Pseudomonadota; class Gammaproteobacteria; order UBA9214; family UBA9214; genus CAMYJZ01. The sequence continues at coordinate 53,413 of CAMYJI010000012.1, read as the reverse complement.
CCGCGTGACCGGGCGGCGCGGATAAGCCCGGTGGTTCGCAAGGTGGCCTGCGGGGCGGCCGAGTCGGTGCCGGTGTTCAGCGTGACCAACCTGGCGCGCACCCTGCGCCTGCTGAAACAGGCCGGCATCTGGCTCTACGGTGCCAGCGATGACGCGGACAGCGGGCTCTACGGCGCCGACCTGAGCGGCCCGCTCGCGCTGGTACTCGGGGCCGAGGGCAAGGGCCTGCGGCGCTTGACGCGTGAGCACTGTGACTACCTGGTGGCGATCCCCATGGCCGGACTGGTGGCGAGCCTCAATGTCTCGGTCGCCGCGGGGGTGCTGCTGTTCGAGGCGCGCCGCCAGCGGAGTACTAAAAGTTAAAAAATATCTTTACCGCAAAGGCGCAAAGGGCGCAAAGAAAACAAAATAAAACAATAATAAATCGCAATATAAACAATTCATTAAGAAATATATTTTGATCAGTTTCTTGCTACAGGATGGATGTCTTTTTTGTCCTTTGCGTCCTTCCGGTAACTGCGTCCTGCGTTACTCTACCTCCTGCATCCATGCAGTCGTGCGCCTTTGCGGTAGAACGGCATTCGCCTGTCTTGAAATAAGCAGCCGGCATCCCGCGCCGGGGTGATTGCATCCCGCGGACGCCTCCCGTATATGAGACACTACGAAGTCGTGTTTCTGGTCCATCCTGACCAGAGTGAACAAGTACCCGCCATGATCGACCGCTACCGCGCGACCATCGAGTCCGACGGTGGCAGCGTGCATCGCCTGGAAGACTGGGGCCGTCGCCAGCTGGCCTATCCGATCCAGAAATTACACAAGGCGCATTACGTGCTGATGAATATCGAGTGTGGCACCGCTGCCCTCGAGGAACTGACCAGTGCCTTCCGCTTCAATGACGCCGTGCTGAGAAACATGGTTATCACCCGCAAGGAGGCCGTTACCGAAGCCTCGTCGCTGGTGAAGAGGCCCGAGGAGAAGCGCGAACGCGACTCCCGGGAGAGTGCCCCTGGGGAAGAAACCGCTGAAAAGGAAGCGGCCGCCGAGGAAAGTCCGGCGAGCGCTGAAGAGGCGGCCGAGGAAACCCCGGCCACCGCTGAAGCGGCGGTTGAGGAAACCCCGGCAAACCCGGAATAATTTACATTAGAAGTTTTCTATAGGTGTAAAAAAATGGCTCGTTATTTTCGTCGTCGCAAGTTCTGCAAGTTCACGGCCGAAGGCATCAAGGAGATTGATTACAAGGACATCAATCTGCTCAGGCAATACGTCACCGAGACCGGCAAGATCGTTCCCAGCCGAATCACGGGTACCAAGGCCCGTTATCAGCGCCAGTTGTCCACGGCCATCAAGCGGGCGCGCTACCTGGCCCTGTTGCCTTACTGCGACTCGCATTGATTGACTGACCAGGCGCAGCCAGACTGATTGACTGTGTCCTGACCAGGATGCAGATGACATGAAGGCACTGGCTGGTTTTATTGTCAGCGGACGCTTCCAGGCGATCCTGGTCGCGGCGCTGAGCGGGGTGCTGGCATTTTTGCTGCCGCCCTTTACGACATTGACGCATTACCTGGGCGCAGCAGTGATTGCCCTGGTGACCCTGCGAATAGGCGTCACTCAGGGTTTGCAGGTACTGATCGTTGCAACGCTCCTGACCGTGCTGTTCTACCTGGCGGCGGGGACGCAGGCGGCCACTATCGCCGTCACGGTGTTGCTGTTGTGGCTGCCGTGCTGGCTGGTCAGTGTGGTGTTGCGGCAGACAGTGAACCTGGGCAGCGCCATGCTCACGGCAGCCGCACTGGGTATCGTGGCCCTGATGCTGGTCTACGGGCTGGCCGGTGATCCGGCACCCTGGTGGCTGGAGCGCCTGGAGTCGTTCGAGGCCGAGCTTGATGCGGCCGGGCTGTTCCCGCAAGGGATGCAGGCTCAGGACCTGCTGCCAGACCTGTCCCGGCTGCTGACCGGAGTGGTGCTGGGATCACTGGTGCTCAGTACCATCTGCAGTGTACTGCTGGGACGCTGGTGGCAGGCACTGCTGGTCAACCCGGGCGGGCTGCGCAGCGAGTTTGTTGCGCTGCGGCTGGGCCAGGGTACCGGGCTGGTAACACTGGTTCTGATGCTCGTCGCCCAGTTTACCCAGGGTGCGGCGAGTGACATGGCGGCACAGTCCGCCATGGTACTGCTGGTGCCGTACCTGTTTGTCGGACTGGCCGTGGTGCATGGCGTGGTCGCACAGACCGGACGCGGCAGTGGCTGGTTAATCGCGGTCTACATCATGCTCGCGGTATTGCCACAGGCCACCTTGTTGCTGGCCGGGGGCGGATTACTGGATACCTGGATTGATTTTCGCCGACGCCTGGGTGGAGCCGGCAGCAAACCCGACAAATAACTGATAGAGATTAGCAAGAGGTCATTACGATGGAAGTCATACTGCTTGAAAAAATTGAAAACCTGGGCGCCCTCGGTGAGCGTGTCAACGTGAAGTCCGGTTATGGTCGTAATTACCTGATTCCAAAGGGCAAGGCCGCCCCCGCCACGGCGGAGAACATTGCCGAGTTCGAGGCCCGCAGGGCCGAACTCGAGAAGGAGGCCAGCAGTGCACTGGCGGCCGCCGAGGCGAGGCGTGAAGCGCTTGCCGAAAAGACCATCACTATCAAGGCAAAGGCCGGCGAGGAGGGCAAGCTGTTCGGCTCCATCGGCACCGCGGATATCGCGCAGGCCATCGGGGAGGCCGGGGTGGTTGTAGAACGCCATGAAATCCGCCTGCCCGAGGGTGCCTTCCGGCAGGTCGGCGAATACGCTGTCGAGGTCCATCTGTACACCGATGTCAATGCCGAAATCAAACTGGTAATTGAAGCGGAATAGTAAATTCCGTCTCAGGCATTCATTGCAAGCTGTTGTAATGAGAAGCTAACGGGCTGTCGGATTTGACGGCCCGTTTTTTATTTACGGCACACACTAGCGACACGCATAAACCCGGCAGTAAAACAAGATTCTCTTTAGCACTGCTTTGTGCTATTTATCAACTGTCTTTTCCCGCGGCGACAGCGCGGCCTCAACTTCCAGATAAAGATACATGGCTGAATCCCTTCGTACCGCAGAGCTGATTCAATCAGACACCGATGCATTGCAGGTGCCGCCGCATTCGTTGCAGGCGGAACAGGCCGTGCTGGGCGGTCTGATGCTCGACAACAGTGCCTGGGACAAGGTGGCCGACCGCGTCACCGAAGAGGACTTCTACCGCCGCAATCATCGCCTGATTTTCCGCGCCATCACGCAGCTGGCCGACAGGAACAGCCCGTTCGATGCCGTTACGCTCTCGGAGTGGCTGGAACAGAACCAGCTGCTGGAAGAAGCGGGGGGGCTGGCCGCGCTCGGTGCGCTGGTACAGAACACCCCGACAGCGGCCAATATCCAGGCCTATGCGGATATCGTGCGCGAGCACTCGGTATTACGCCAGCTGATCTCGGTCGGTAACGAAATCGCCGGCAGTGCCTTTGTGACCGAGGGTCGCTCCTCCGGCGAACTACTGGCCAGTGCGGAGCAGAAGGTCTTCGATATTGCCGAGCGCGGCGCGCGTGGACAGCGTGGCTTCAGGAATATCCGCACCCTGTTGAGTGCCGCGGTCGATCGCATCGATCAGCTGTTCCAGCAGGATAACCCGATCACCGGAGTGCCCAGCGGCTTCGCCGATCTCGATCTCAAGACGGCCGGGCTGCAACCATCAGACCTGGTCATCGTCGCGGGCCGACCCTCGATGGGCAAGACCACGCTGGCAATGAATTTCGCCGAGAACGCGGCCATCCGCCACCAGATCCCGGTTGCCATCTTCAGTATGGAAATGCCGGGTGAGCAACTGGCCCTGCGCATGATGTCGTCCCTGGGTCATATCGATCAGCACAAGATCCGCACCGGCAAGCTGGAGGATGACGACTGGCCGCGTCTGACCTCCGCTGTCAGCCTGCTGGATACGGCGCCGCTGTTCATCGATGACACGCCGGCGCTCAGCCCGACCGAGATGCGCGCCCGCGCGCGGCGGCTCAAGCGCGAGCATGACATCGGCATGATCATAATCGATTACTTGCAGCTGATGCAGGTGGCCAACTCGCGCGAGAACCGTGCCACCGAAATCTCCGAAATATCCCGCAACCTGAAGGCACTGGCCAAGGAGCTCAATGTCCCGGTGATCGCGCTGTCGCAGTTGAACCGAGGTCTCGAACAGCGCACCGACAAGCGCCCGGTGATGTCGGACCTGCGGGAATCGGGTGCCATCGAGCAGGACGCCGACGTGATCCTGTTTATCTACCGTGACGAGGTCTATAACGAGGATAGCCCGCACAAGGGCATTGCCGAGGTCATCATCGGCAAGCAGCGTAACGGCCCCATCGGCACCTGCCACCTGACCTTCCGTGGCCAGTTCACCCGCTTCGAGAATTACGCCGAAGACACCTACCCCGGCGGAGACTTTGCGTGACGCGACCCGCGCGGGCCCGCATTGACCTGGCGGCCCTGCAGCACAATTTCCACTGCGTTCAACAGGCGGCACCCGACAGCCGGGTGATGGCCATCATCAAGGCCAATGGCTACGGCCATGGACTGGTCGAGGTGGCGCGGGCCCTGCCGGAGGCCGATGCCTTCGGGGTCGTGACCCTGGATGAAGCGGTCTCCCTGCGGGAGGCGGGCTTCGACCGCCGCATCGTGCTGCTTGAAGGGTTTTTCGGGGCCGATGATCTCCCGCTGGTCAGCGGTTATCGCCTGGACGTGGTGCTGCACAATACCAGTCAGATCGATTGGCTGGAGCAGACACCGCCGGGTCGGGCGCTGGATGTCTGGCTCAAGATCGACACCGGGATGAACCGTCTCGGGTTTGCGCCGTCCGATGTCTCCACCACCATCGATCGCCTTGCACGGCTCAACTGCATCGGCAGCCTGCGCCTGATGACACATTTCGCCTGTGCCGATGCCCCGGACAACGATTACACCCCCCGTCAGCTGGATCGCTTCAGGGAAGCCACGCACGACCTGCAGGGCGAGTGTTCCCTGGCCAACTCGGCGGCGCTGCTGGCCTGGCCCGATACCCGGCTTGACTGGGTGCGTCCCGGGATCATGCTTTACGGCGGATCGCCCCTGCTCAACAAGACGGCCGACGAACTGGGCCTGCGGCCGGCGATGACGCTGGGTACACGCTTGATTGCCGTCAACCGGCGGCAGGCCGGTGATGCCATCGGTTACGGTGGCGAGTGGGTGTGTCCGGTGGCCATGCCGGTCGGTGTCGCTGCTATCGGCTACGGTGACGGCTACCCGCGCCATGCCCCCAGTGGTACGCCGGTGCTGGTCAATGGGAAGCGCGCGTCTATAATCGGGCGTGTTTCCATGGACATGATCTGCATCGATCTGAGGTCACAACCGGGAGCGCGCATCGGCGATGAGGTCGTACTCTGGGGTGAAGACCTGCCGGTTGATGAAGTGGCGGCACGCGCCGGCACCATAGCCTACGAGATCCTGTGCAGCGTGAATAAGCGGGTGCATTTCGATTACACGGAATGATCCGTGAGGATTACGGGTGCGGTGTCAACCCGGATGGTTCAGTCGCAGCATCCAGGTCGCATTTCATTTATTCACTATATAACAAGATGCCAACTTGCCATCGAACCATGGCCCATAAACCGTCTTGATCACGCCCTAGTACAATCCGGCTAGTGCTTTTGTCTCTCTTGATTGTGTTATGAAGACTGCTAGTCTATGTTTTGAAGACCCATGCAAGCGTAGCTGACTGTACAAACCGCCAGGGTACGCCGTGCTGATCAGGGAGTTGTCCGTCGATGGATAAATGAGCGGGGATCCGATCCGGTCGGGTCCGGTTAAGCAGGCAGCCGCCATACGCTATACGCCAGGAGGTGCATTATGGGAGCAGTGCTACAGAACATACAGAACATACCGAACAAGGGCGTCGAAATTATCGTACATGTCGATGAGTCGCTCGACCAGGGACAACGTGACGAACTGATCGCCGGGCTCGAGCAGGATGAGGCCATCAACTCGGCAGAGTTCTGCGTTTCGCGTAACCACCTTATGCTGGTCAACTACGACAGGGAAATGCTGACGTCGCAGGATGTTCTGGGCAGGGTCAAATCGCATAAGGTCCATGCGGAATTGATCGGCCCTGTCTAATGTAAGCCTGTCTTGAAGCCGCGGGGATTCAACCGGATCCCGGCGGCTTTTTTGTGTCTGTCCTGTTGCCCCGCGGTCTCTCCGGTGGGTGCTGCCGCTGGCAGGTTTTGATCTCGACGGGCGCGCACGTATACACTTTGACCCATGGCCAAAGCCAGGACAGTGTATAGCTGCAGCGATTGCGGTGCCCAGTCACCCCAGTGGGCCGGTCGCTGTGTCGATTGCGGCGCCTGGAACACACTGGTGGAGGTGGTCGCGGTGGCCGCCTCTACCCGGCCCGGGCGTTTCGGCGGCTATGCCGGAGACAGTGCCGCGACGGTGATCCCGCTTTCGGCCGTTCACCCGGATTCTCATACACGTACCAGTGTCGGGCTGCAGGAGCTTGACCGGGTCCTCGGCGGGGGCCTGGTGAGCGGTTCCGTGGTGCTGATCGGCGGTGACCCGGGTATCGGCAAGTCGACCCTGCTGCTGCAGGTTCTGGCCACGCTCTCCGGCGACATGGCCTCGCTGTATGTGACGGGCGAGGAATCACCGGAACAGATCTCGCTGCGGGCGGGACGGATCGGGCTCGACGGGGGTGAGGTGCGCCTGATGTCGGAGACCTCGGTGGAGCGCATCATCGAGACCGCACGCCAGCAAGGCCCTCGGGTGATGGTGCTGGACTCCATCCAGACACTGTACACAGAGACCCTGCAGTCGGCGCCGGGCTCGGTGGCCCAGGTCCGGGAGAGTGCCGCCCAGCTGGTGCGCTTTGCCAAGCAGTCCGGTACCGCCATGTTCCTGGTCGGCCATGTCACCAAGGAGGGCACACTGGCCGGGCCGCGGGTACTGGAACACATGGTGGACACGGTGCTGTATTTCGAGGGCGACGCCGGTGACCGTTACCGCATGCTGCGTGCCATCAAGAACCGCTTCGGTGCCGTCAACGAGTTGGGCGTGTTTGCCATGACAGAGACGGGCCTGAAGGAGGTGCGCAATCCCTCGGCTATCTTTCTGTCGCGTCACGCGGCCGGTGTGCCCGGCAGCGTGGTCATGGTGACCTGGGAGGGTACCCGGCCGTTGCTGGTAGAGGTGCAGGCCCTGGTGGACCCGAGTCAGCTCGGTAACCCGCGGCGCGTGACCCTGGGTCTGGAGCAGAACCGACTGTCCATGTTGCTGGCCGTGCTGCATCGCCATGGCGGTTTCGTCATGGGTGATCAGGATGTCTTCGTCAACGTGGTCGGCGGTGTTCGCGTCACGGAGACCGCGGCCGATCTGGCGGTGCTACTGGCGGTCATCTCCAGTTTCAGGGACCAGCCCCTGCCAGGCGACCTGATCGTGTTCGGTGAGGTGGGCCTGTCGGGTGAACTGCGCCCGGTTCCGAATGGCCAGGACCGGCTCAACGAGGCTGTCAAACACGGTTTTCACCGTGCCATCATCCCCGCGGCAAACAAGCCCAAGGGTGCCGTCAGGGGCCTGGACGTACTGGCGGTGCCGCGGCTTACCGATGTGCTCGAACAGCTATCATCCCTGGACTGACAATTCGTATTCAAACAGAGCCGGGTCCCCCAGGTTCATCTCGATCAGCCAGTGCAGACCGCCCAGGGCAAGTGTGGCAGGGGCATCCAGTGGAATCCGGGTGTGACGTCTCTGGGGGGAGGACTGGCTGACGGCCTCGCCGGCTGTGTCGTAGCCCAGTAAGAGCTTGAGTTCGATCTCGCCAAAGCGGATGCGGTCACCGTCATTCAGGGGATGTGCCCTGTCATCGACTGTTACCTCATTGATGTGCGGGTGTTTGCTGCCGTCGAGATGGGTCAGGTAATAGCCGTCGTCGCGACGGTTGATGATCGCCGTCATGACGCCGGCCTTGCCGAGACGCAGTGCCGGCCTGGTCAGGGTGATCACACGCCCTTTGCTGGGGCCACTCATTATTTGCAGCCAGCCTGTCACGGGTGGGGCGGCTTTAAGCAGGCTTCCCGCCAGTCCACCGTCCACGGCGTAGGTCAGGGTGTAGTCGCCAAAGTGGATGACATCGCCGTCCCTGAGGACATGCTGACGTACGCGGGCATGGTTGATCTGCAATTCATGGTCAACTCCCGCGGAACTGACCTTGTAGGCGCCGTTTTCCAGGGTGACCCTGGCGTGCTCCGGCAAGAAGCCGGGATCATTGATATGCACACTGCAGGCACGGTCACTGCCGATCAGCAGCTCTTCGTCAGAGAGAAAGATGTTTCTTCTCGGCTGACCTCGATAGGTAAGTATCAATTTTGCCATGCCGTGACCTTGTTCAAGGAATGCGGATTATTCACATAAGTATAGGATTTATTTGATCAGGTCAACGTGCATACGCCACATTTCGGGTATTTCGCGCGCTGTTATGGGGGGCTGTTTGGCTGGCAGGTGCTGTGATCAGCCGGCCACTGGCGCGGATTGCGGCTCAGCCTTTGTCTTTCACCAGGTTCAGCGACAGGGAATTGATGCAGTAGCGCTGGCCGGTCGGGGCCGGCCCGTCCTCGAAGACATGCCCCAGGTGCGCCCCGCAGTGCTTGCAGGTGACCTCGGTGCGCACCATGCCGTGGCCGGTATCGGTTTCGGCATGAATATTCTGTGCATCCATCGGGCGGGTGAAGCTGGGCCACCCGGTGCCGGAATCAAACTTGTCATCCGATTTGAACAGCTCCATACCGCAGCAGATGCAGTGGTAGACGCCGCTGTCCTTGCAATCATGGTAGGCACCGGTGAAGGCGCGTTCCGTGCCCTTGCAGCGCGTGACCTGGTATTGTTCCGGCGTTAATTGACTGCGCCATTCGTCGTCTGTTTTATCGATTTTGTCGGTCATCATCGGCTCCTGTTTTTGTCACCCGTGTAGATGACGGGTTCCGCCTGTCCGGCTTTCTCCAGGAATTCCCTTGCGGTGACCACGCCGATCTCGGCCTCTGCACGGCTATTCGGATCCTGGTTCGTCCGGACCTCGTTTTCGGCCCAGTGCAGGAATGCCGTGACTTCCTCGACCTGACGATCGCGTGGCAGCGAGCGCAGATAGTCGCTGGCACTTGCCTTTATCCGGTTACCTTCAATGACATCGAGATTGAATAACAGTTTCATTATCCGCCCCCCGGTTTCTGTTCGCCGGTTTCGGGGAGCGCCGGATGGATGCGTACCGTCTTCACCATATTTTCCCTGATCTGGATGATATCCACCGGGTGCTGATCGAGTAACAGGCTGGTGTCGGTGTCCGGTATCATCTCCAGGTATTCCGTGATCAGGCCATTCAGGGTCTTCGGGCCGTCGGTGGGGAGTTTCATATTCAGTACCGAATTCAGTGTGCGGATATTGACCGAACCATCAATCAGCCAGGTGCCATCCGGCTGCGGAATGATGTTTTCGAAATGTGCGGCAGGGTCCGTGGTGAACTCGCCGACAATTTCCTCCAGGATGTCCTCGACCGTTACCAGGCCCTGGATGTCGCCGTATTCATTGACAGCGAAGCCAATACGGCGCTTTTCACGCTGAAAGTTGAGTAGTTGGCGGTTCAGCGAGGTGGCCTCCGGTATGAAGTACGGTTCGCGCACGATGCGCCGCAAGGCGACCCGGTCGAGTTCCTCGCGGTTCAACAGCGGCATCACATCGCGCATGTGCAGGATGCCGATGACCTGGTCGACATTGTCGCGATACAGCGGCAACCGTGTGTACTGGCTGTCGGAAAGCTGCTTGGTGATCGCCTCCCAGTCGTCGTCGATGTCAATGCCGGTGATTTCGTTGCGTGGCACCATGATGTCTTCGACGGTCACCTTTTCCAGGTCCATCAAATTGAGCAACATTTCCTGGTGACGTGCCGGGATCATCGCGCCGGCCTCGATGACCACGGTGCGCAGCTCCTCGTGGGAGAGGGCAGTAGACCCGCCTTCTTCTGTCGATACCCCCAGCTTTTTCAGCAGGGTGTTGGCCAGGAGGTTGACCAGCCATACCAATGGGTAGAGCAGCTTCAGCAGCGGCGAATAAATGAAGGCGGCAGGAAAAGCGATGCGCTCAGGATGCAATGCGGCCAGTGTTTTGGGTGCCACCTCGGCAAATATCAGCACCACCAGTGTCAGCAGGCCGGCCGCAACCGCGATCCCGGCCTCTCCCAGTACGCGCAGGGCGATGAGCGTGGCTAGCATGGAGGCCAGGATGTTGACGAAATTATTGCCAAGCAGGATCAGTCCGATCAGCCGGTCCGGTCGCTTGAGTAACCGCTCTGCGCGGCGTGCACCGGGATGGCCTTTGTCTGCCAGGTGACGCAAACGGTAACGGTTCAGCGTCATCAGACCGGTTTCTGAGCCGGAAAAGAAGGCGGAGAGCAGGATGAGAAAGAACAGCGCGCCCAGAAGTGCGCTTAGTGGGATGTCGTCCAAACGGGGACAGCCTCGAGATGTGCCAGTCCCTAGTTTACGTAACTTTGAGGGGGCTGTCAGGAATCGCGGCCGTTAGCGCTTGAGGATCAGCTCCAGGACCAGTTTGCTGCCAAAATAGGCAAGCATCAGGAACACGAATCCACCCACGGTCCAGCGGATGGCCACCCGGCCGCGCCAGCCAAAGCGCCAGCGGCCCCAGAGCAGGGTGGCGAACACCAGCCAGGCGACGATGGACAGGACGGTCTTGTGCACCAGGTGCTGGGCGAAGATGTCCTCCAGGAACAGGATCCCGGTGACCAGGGCCAGGCTCAACAGGACAAAACCGATCCGGATCATCTGGAACATCAGCCCTTCCATGGTCTGCAGTGGCGGCAGGGAGCGAATAAATCCGCCGGGCTGCCGGTTGTGCAGGTGGTAGTCCTGGATGGCTAGCAGTAGCGCCTGTAGCACGGCCAGGCCCAGCACGCTGTAGGCCAGCAGCGAGATCAGGATATGGGTATCCAGCTGCCAGGATTGCGTCCCGTGGGTAATGACCTGGTCAACCGGGTAAAGGAGGCCGAGACCGATACTGATGGCGGCCACTGCAAATACCGGGATGCCCAGATTCTCGACCGGCTCCTGAATCGAGGCCAGCAACAGCAGGGTCGCGGTCAGCAGGGCGATCAGGGAGGCGGCGTTGAAGAAGCCGAGGGCCATACCAGCCGGCGTCAGGATTGACTGGTAGAGTATTCCGCCATGAATCAATACCGCAGCGATAGCGATCATCAGGATCTGGGTTTTCTGGCTGAATTTCTCGCCAGTGCCCTGTGCCAGTCGCGCCGTCAGCAGGCCACTGGCGAGCATGTAGAGCACGATGGCGAGCAACCCGGGTATGTAGGCTGTCATGGCAAAGGCCTGTGTCCTGATTTCATGGGATTATCATCGCACAACTTTGTAAGGCATTGAAGCGTTGTCCGTCAAGCGGCAACGGTACAAAACGAACCTGCCCCTGGTGTTTTCTTTCACGTTATAATCCGCACTTCGATCCCGTTCTTAAAAAGTACCTGCACCATGTTTGACAATCTCACTGAGCGCCTTTCCCGAACCATCAAGAATCTGCGTGGCCAGGGCCGGCTCACCGAGGACAATATCAAGGAGACCTTGAGGGAAGTCCGCATGGCCCTGCTGGAGGCTGATGTTGCCCTGCCGGTCGTCAAGGACTTCATCGACCGGGTGCGGGAGCGCGCCTCCGGGCAGGAAGTGCTGAAAAGCCTGACCCCGGGTCAGACCCTGGTCAAGGTAGTGAACGATGAACTCGTCCGGATTATGGGCGAGGCCAATGACGCCCTGAACCTCAACGTTCAGCCGCCGGCGGTTATCCTGATGGCCGGTCTGCAGGGATCCGGCAAGACCACCAGCAGCGCCAAGCTGGCGCGCCTGTTACAGGAACGCCACAAGAAATCGGTGCTGCTGGCGAGCTGCGACATCTACCGTCCGGCCGCGATCGACCAGTTGCAGACCCTGGCCAGGGAGGTCGGCGCGGATTTTTTTCCGAGTCATCCCGACCAGCAGCCGGTCGCCATCGCCCGGGACGCCGTGACGCATGCCCGCAAAAATCACATCGATGTGGTGATCATCGACACCGCGGGCCGCCTTCACATCGACCACGAAATGATGGAAGAGATCCGTCAGCTTCACGAGGTGCTGCAACCGGTCGAGACACTCTTCGTGGTCGACAGCATGACGGGTCAGGACGCGGCCAATACGGCGCATACCTTCAACGAGGCCCTGCCGCTGACCGGCGTCATCCTGACCAAGACCGACGGTGATGCCCGCGGGGGGGCGGCGTTGTCGATCCGCTCGATTACCGGCAAGCCCATCAAGTTCATCGGTGTCGGGGAAAAGACGGCGGCCCTGGAAGCGTTTTATCCGGACCGGGTGGCCTCGCGTATCCTGGGGATGGGTGATGTGCTTACCCTGGTTGAAGAGGCCGAGCAGAAGGTCGACAAGGAGAAGGTCGCCAGGCTGGCCAACAAAATTTCCAAGGGCAAGCGCTTCGACATGGATGACTTCCGCGAACAGCTCGAACAGATGGTGAACATGGGCGGTATGTCCGGGCTGATGGACAAGCTGCCGGGCATGGGCCAGTTGCCACAGAACGCCAAGTCTATGGTGAATGACCGCGAGCTCTCGCGCATGGTCGCGATCATCAACTCCATGACACAGCAGGAACGCAGCTTCCCGGATGTCATCAAGGGTTCGCGGCGGCGGCGTATTGCCTCCGGGTCAGGGACCCAGGTGCAGGATGTGAACCGACTGCTCAAGCAATACCTTCAGATGCGCAAGATGATGAAGAAGATGTCCAAGGGCGGCATGGGCAAGATGCTGCGCGGGCTCAAGGGTAAAGCAACCCAGGGTTCTCCATTCCAGGGTATGTAGGCCACCCGTTGCGCGGTTGTCAGGGGCTGAAAATAAAAAACGGTGGCCAGGGGCCACCGTTGAATGTTGCGCTAATCGGCTGGTTTTTTTCGTTATTGAATGTTTTTATTGTTCTATCGTTATTTAATCGTTATTTGCTTATTTGCCGTGCGCGAACCCGTTATTCTTGTTGTGTGCAATGAGTTTGTGTTATTTGCTCCGGGTTAAAATCATTCGCAAACTACCGGCTGTTCAGCACCCTGATTACAGCAATCGCCGTGCCAAGATAAAAAATGTTTGTGATTGTGGCCACTTAGAGTCATCTCTTTGACGGTGAGCAGGCGGTAGGATGGGTAATAGTAAAAAAGGCCGACACCCGGTCGTTGCGGGGTGCCCATGGGAAAGAGATTAAATAATATATAAAACAGATAGATAGGGTTTTTATTCGGGGCAAGGGGTGCAACTCGGCCAGTTGTAATGAAATTCGACACTGATCATTGGCACGCGGAAGGTCACCTCACCAGGTTCGCTACACGTGGCCAATCATTCGCACTAATCGCCTGTAAGCCCTTCACATTTTCTGCTGATCACGTAGAATTGGGCGGTTTTTAACGGTTGCAGCCCAGAGGTGGCGGCGACATTACCCAGCTGAATGAGGAAACAGGTTCATGGTGACTATCAGGATGTCACGCAGTGGCGCCAAGAAACGCCCTTTTTACCACATTGTAGTGACCGACAGCCGCAACCAGCGGGACGGTCGTTATATCGAGCGTATCGGGTTCTTCAACCCGATAGCCACGGGCGGTGAAGAGCGCCTGAGGATTGATACCGAGCGTGCGAATTACTGGAGCGGCAAGGGCGCCCAGATCTCCGAGCGTGTTGGCAAACTGCTTAAAGAGCACCGACAGCAATAACGACCCGCGTCCCGGGTAGCAGTTATCCGGTTCCAGCATGGTGGTTGTTCACGATACACCGGGACCCAGGGCTGCGAGCAGTCCTGTCATCATGGGGCACATCGCAGGCCCCTACGGCGTCAACGGCTGGGTACGGGTCGTGTCCCATACGGAACCGCCGGAGAACCTGCTCAAATACAGGCCCTGGCAACTCAGGCAGGGTCACGCCTGGCAGTGCGTCGACCTGGTCGAGGCACGGCGTCACGGCAAGGGGCTGATCGTGCGCCTGCCGGATTGCCAGGACCGTGACGCGGCGGCACGCTACTCGGGCACCGAGATCGGCATATTCCGGGAGCAGTTGCCGGCGACGAATGAAAACGAGTATTACTGGAATGACCTTGTCGGACTACGCGTGGTCACACTGGATGGCAAGGAACTGGGCATTGTCGACCACTTAATCGAGACAGGTGCCAACGACGTACTGGTGGTCAGGGGTAAACGGGAACACCTGGTGCCGTTTATACAGGGCCAGGTGATCGACGCAGTCGATCTTGCGGAACGCCAGATACGGGTCGACTGGGACCCGGATTTCTGACGTGCCCTGATGAAGCGCGTTGATGTGGTGACACTGTTCCCGGAGATGATCCGGGCGCAGAGCGGTTTTGGAATCCAGGGCCGTGCCGTCAAACTCGGCCTGTTGGAACTGGTGACCTGGAACCCCCGGGACTACAGCCTGGACAAGCACAGGGCAGTCGATGACCGGCCCTATGGAGGTGGTCCGGGCATGGTCATGCAGGTGCAACCGTTGCGGGATGCCATCCGGGCTGCCCGCGCGGTGGCAGGAGCGGCCCCCGTGGTCTATCTGTCACCGCAGGGCCGGCGGCTCACACAGGCACGGGTCCGGGAGTTAGCCGGTCTCGAACGACTGATCCTGGTGGCGGGTCGTTATGAAGGTATCGACGAGCGAGTCATCGCAACGGAAGTGGACGAGGAACTGTCGATCGGTGACTACGTCCTGAGTGGTGGTGAACTGCCGGTGCTGGTACTCATGGATGCCATGACGCGGATGCTGCCCGGCGCGCTGGGCGATGCGGATTCCGCCCAGCAGGACTCCTTCATGGATGGCCTGCTGGACTATCCGCACTACACGCGGCCGGAAGCGGTTGACGGTCGATCGGTACCGAAAGTACTGCTGGGCGGTAACCATGCGGATATCCACCGCTGGCGACAAAAGCAGGCGCTTGGGCGGACCTGGCAGCGGCGCCCCGATTTACTGGAGGCGATGACGCTGGATGATTTGCAGCTTGAGTTATTGAACGAGTTTATTAAGGAAAGTGGCGGGCAGGACCATTGATCAGCAGTGTCACTGCCCGGATGCAAAACAGAGGATTGAGTCATGAGCAATATTATCGAACAGCTTGAACAGGAACAGTTGAAAAAGGATATTCCGGATTTCAGTCCCGGTGACACGGTTGTGGTTCAGGTCAAAGTCAAGGAAGGTAATCGCGAACGCCTGCAGGCCTTCGAAGGCGTGGTTATCGCCAGGCGCAACCGCGGTCTCAACTCGGCCTTCACCGTGCGCAAGATATCCCACGGCGAGGGTGTGGAGCGTGTATTCCAGACACACAGCCCGGCGATCGGCTCAATCAAGGTCAAGCGTCGCGGCGATGTCCGTCGTGCCAAGCTATATTATCTCCGTGAACGCTCCGGGAAGTCCGCGCGGATCAAGGAGAAGCTCTGAACCTGGATGGCGAACTGTATGCTACTCATTCAACGGGTACCCTGTGACAGGGTGCCCGTTTTTTTTACCCGGCGCGATGACCGGCGTTGACACTGGATTTGACTGTGTGCTGGAGTCGCCGCTGGGGCGGCTGGGTATACGCCTGGACGCCGGATGCCTGTCCCGGGTGGACATCCTGCCGGACGCGGTACCCTTGCAAGCGCCGGCTTCCATGCTTGCACGCCAGGTGGCAATGGAGTTCGAAGGCTACTTTATGGATGCACAGCAGCGCTTCAGTGTCACGCTGGCGCCGGCCGTGACGCCATTCCAGCAACGCGTGCTTACGCTACTCAGGGCCATCCCGACCGGGCAGACACGGACCTATGGGGAACTCGCCGCGCGGTTGGGCAGCGGCGCCCGTGCCGTGGGCAATGCCTGTCGCCGCAACCCGCTGACGATCGTTGTACCCTGTCACCGCGTGGTCGGTGCCTCCGGCATCGGCGGTTACGCCGGACGCACGGCCGGCCCCGAACTGCGCCGCAAGCTATGGCTGCTGGAACACGAAGGTGTGGAGCTGGCACCCTTGAAAACACCCTGAAGCGACCCCATTAGTAACCGGCATGGGCGCGGATAAAAGCCGGCCACAGGATTGCTACGCCAACTTACTGAATACAAGCAACAAATGCATGATGTGCGCGGGGATCACCCGTGCGGATATGACGGGAGGCAGTGATACGTATGAGCGTTGAAACCCAGAAGGAAACCCTGGAATTCCAGACCGAGGTCAAGCAGCTGCTGGACCTCATGATCCATTCCCTGTATTCGAACAAGGAAATCTTCCTGCGCGAGCTGGTATCCAATGGCTCGGATGCCTGCGACAAGCTGCGCTTCGAGGCCCTCGGAAATGATGCCCTCTACGAGGGTGCCAGCGATATGCGCATTCGTATTACCTGCGACAAGAACGCCCGCACGCTCACGATCAGCGACAACGGCATCGGCATGACCCGTGATGAGGTGGCTGACAATATCGGCACCATCGCCAAGTCCGGCACCCGCCAGTTTTTCGAGTCCCTGACCGGTGACCAGGCCCGCGACGCCCAGCTGATCGGCCAGTTCGGCGTGGGTTTCTATTCCGCCTTTATTGTCGCAGACAAGGTAACGCTGATCACCCGCAAGGCCGGCCTGCCGGCCGATCAGGGCGTGCGCTGGGTCTCGACAGGGGACGGCAGCTACACCCTGGAGACAGTGGAAAATAGCAGGCACGGGACTGATGTGGTGCTACACCTGCGTGAAGGCGAAGACGAGTTCCTCGAGGGTTTACGCCTGCGCAGTATCATTCACAAGTACTCCGACCATATCCCCCTGCCGATCGAGATGCCAATGGAAGGGGAGGAGGCGAAACCGGACGAGTTCGAGGCCGTCAACAAGGCCTCGGCCCTGTGGACGCGTCCCCGCAAGGATATCGATGAGGAGGAATACAAGGAGTTCTACAAGCACGTGGCGCACGACTTCGGCGACCCGCTGAAATGGGTGCACAGCCACGTCGAGGGCTCGCAATCCTACAAATCGCTGTTCTACATCCCCGCGCATGCGCCGTTCGATCTGTATGACCGTGATAACCGGCATGGTATCAAGTTGTATGTGCGCCGTGTGTTCATCATGGACGACGCCGAACAGCTGATGCCCTATTACCTGCGTTTTGTGCGCGGCCTGGTGGACTCCGATGACCTGCCGTTGAATGTCTCCCGCGAGATCCTGCAGCACAACAAGCTGATCGATACCATCCGCTCGGGTTCGGTCAAGAAAATCCTCGGACTGCTGGAGGGCCTGGCGAAGAACGAGCCCGAGACCTATGCCGCCTTCTGGAAGGAATTCGGTAACGTCCTCAAGGAAGGGCCTGGCGAGGACTTAGTCAATCGTGAACGCATTGCCAAACTACTGCGCTTCGCCTCGACGCATTCCGACAGTGACGAACAGACCGTGTCCCTGGAGGATTACACCGGCCGAATGATGGACGGCCAGGAGAAGATCTACTACATCACGGCGGACAGCTTTGCGGCAGCGAAGAGCAGCCCGCACCTGCAGATCTTCCGTCGCAAGGGTATCGAGGTGCTGCTACTGTCCGACCGCGTGGATGAATGGCTGGTGTCACACCTGACAGAATTCGATGACAAGCCTCTGGCCTCGATCGCCAAGGGCGAACTGGATCTGGACAAGCTGGCCGATGAATCCGAGAAGGAGGCCGCCAAAAAAACCGAGGATGAATTTTCTGACCTCGTTAAACGCATGCAGACGGTGCTCGAGGAACGTGTCAAGGAAGTCCGGGTCAGCCGGCGCCTGACCGATTCACCCTCCTGTATGGTGACGGATGAGAACGAAATGGCGGTGCACATGCAGCGTATGCTGAAGCAGGCGGGACACGCGGTACCTGTGACCAGGCCGATTCTTGAAATCAACCCGGAACACGTCCTGGTCGGTCGCCTGAAGGATGAGGCGGATGAGGCACGTCTTGCATCCTGGTCGAATATCCTGCTCGACCAGGCCATGCTCAGCGAGGGCGGACAACTCGACGACCCGATCAGTTTCGTGAACCGGTTGAACGAATTGTTGCAGGAAGTGACCAAGTAGAAAGTAGCAGGAGTTGCAACCATTATCGTCTCCCCTTTGGGGAGAGGGCAGAGGTGAGAGGGTATTCATGAGCCAGACTGAAAAGCCCACTCTGCTGGCAACTGTATTCACCGATTACATCTGTCCGTTCTGCTACATAGGCGATCTGCGGCTGGACCGTTTGCGGGAAGATTTCGAACTGAAGATCAACTGGTGCTTGCTTGAGATCCACCCGGACACCCCCGCTTCGGGTATCCCCGTCACCGGCCTGGGTTATTCGGATCCGCTCTGGCAGCAGATGATGGACAATCTGGAGACCCTGGCAAGCGAGGAGGGTGTCCGCTTCCATCCGCATGAGTTCACAACCAATTCACACCAGGCACTGTTGCTGGCGGAGGCCGCCAAGGATGATGGTGCCGAGGTCTTCTACCGTCTGCATCGACGTCTGTTCGAGGCCTTTTTCACAGAAGGCATGAATATCGGTGATAGTGGTGTCCTGACCGGGATTGCCCGGGAAGCGGGTGTCGCCGATACGACCCGTGAGCGTGCCTGGAGCGATGTCCGTTATGAAAAGCGCCTGGCCGAGTACCTTGCCGCTGCCCGAGAGCTGGGAGTGCGGGCAACCCCGACGGTCTTTTTCGGTGAGCACCGGCGCCTGGATGGCGCGCTGCCATTCTCCGAATTCCAGAAAGCCGCACGTGCCGGCGCCGGGGACCAGGCAAGACATTCATAGCCCGGACGGAGACCGACCCCGGATCCCATGCCGTAGTCGCCGCATTACAGGTGTTGACTGCTTGGCGTCCGCGTGGCTTTGCGCCAGAATAACCAGACATGAGTTCTGATACCGGCAGTACGGAGGCCATGCGCGCCGATAAGTGGCTCTGGGCCGCACGTTTCTACAAGACCCGCGTGCTGGCAACCCAGGCGATTAATGGTGGCAAGGTACATCTCAATGGCGAACGTATCAAGCCGGCACGCAGGCTGACGGCCGGTGACCGGCTCACTATCCGGAAGGGTCCGTACAGTTTCGATATCACGGTGGAGCGCCTGTCCAGGCAACGCCGCCCAGCAGAGGAGGCGCGTACGCTGTACAGTGAATCAGAAGAGAGCGCCAGTGAACGCCATGCCCTGTACCGGCAACGCAAACTGGAAGGGCATAGTGCACGCCAGCGTGAACGCCGCCCTGATAAACGCACGCGCCGCCGGATTCGCCAGTTCAAGCAACAGTAGCCCGCATTTCTCACCGGTCGGCGGTCGAGTTACATAAGATACCGGGGTAATGAATCGAATGCAGATTAAGAACAAAACAGTGTGTCATCGGGCATTGCCTATCCCGGTGAGAAATGCGGGCTAGATGTCCATGTCCAGACCCATAACGCCCCTGCTAACGGTGGATGTCATTATCGAAATGACGGATCGTCCGGGCCGTCCCGTTGTGCTGATCGAACGCCGCAATCCGCCCCCGGGCTGGGCGCTGCCCGGCGGCTTTGTGGACGTGGGCGAGACGCTGGAGGCGGCCGCGGTGCGCGAGGCCAGGGAGGAGACCTCGCTGGAAGTGAACCTGCAGGTGCTGCTGGGCAACTACTCGGACCCCGCGCGCGATGCGCGCGGGCATACCGTCAGTGCCGTCTACATCGGCGAGGCCGCGGGTGTGCCGTTTGCCGCCGATGATGCAATAGACCTCGGGTTGTTCGATCCGGAACACTGCCCGGAACTGGCATTCGATCACCGGCGGATAATCGAGGACTATCTGCACTACCGGGCCCATGGTGTGCGGGTGCCTTTGCGCGACCGGGAGAATGCCTGTGGCTGACAGCGGCAAGCATGTGCTCATTATCGGTTATGGCGAAATGGGCCATGCCATGGAGTACCTGTTGGGACCGGCTCACACGCTGCACATCTGGGACCGGCATCCCGTTGCAGGTCATGAGCCGGTTGACCTGGAGGCCACGGCAGCCAGTGCCGATTTCATCATCTACTGCGTCCCGGCCAGCCCGATCGGTGAACTGGCTGAACGTATCCTGCCGTCACTGGCCGGGCACAGCCTGTCTCTGAGTGTGGCCAAGGGCCTGGATACAAGCGGCCGTTCGGTGGCCCGTATATTCGAGGATGTCTATGCCGACCGCCACGACTATGGCCTGCTGTACGGACCGATGATCTCAGAAGAATTGCGCAGCGCCCGGCCGGGCTTTGCCCAGCTCGGTGCGCGCACGCCGGGGCTCTACCGGAAAGCGGCGTCACTGTTTTCCGGAACCGGGCTGTATCTCGAATACACCAGCGATATCTGCGGCATATCCTGGGCTGCGGTATTGAAGAATGTCTATGCCATCCTGTTCGGTGTGGCGGACGAGCTTGGCCTGGGTGACAACATGCGCGGCTTTCTGGCGGTGGCGGCCATGCATGAGATGGATGCCATTATCACCCGGTTGGGCGGCAGTGCGCGTACCTCACATCAGCTGGCAGGACTCGGCGACCTCATCACGACTGCAACCAGCGCCGGTTCTCATCATCATGCGCTGGGCGGTATGCTGGTGCGCGGTGAGCGGGACAGCATCGGTGGGGAGGGGGTCCACACACTCGGGATGGTGCGTGACTACGGGTTGATAGATGAAAATGACTACCCGCTGTTCCGGCTGGTGCACCGGATAATCGATGATCCTGTGAACATCGGGAACAGGATCAGGGATTATCTCGGTGCCCTGGGGGAACAGGCAGACGTCGCCGGGTGAGCTACTGTTCCAGTTAAGAGACCTGTCTCATCGTTTGCAGCTATAACAGGCCGCGATGGTGATGAAGAGAGCGAAACCGATAATCAGCGATTCAAGGATTCCCATTAGTCTATTCCTTTTGAGGTTTTGAAATCTGTTAAGTCATCCAGGGCTGGATGCACCGGCCTGCGAGATGCCTTGCCGGGCTTGTGTCCGGGCAGCGGAATTTCCATTTTTACCGTCTGCCGTACCAGATCGACTATGTTGCCTGCGCCTGGTCGGGAATGAATGACAAGCTGTAGTGGCATGACGCTGTCCAGCAGAATCCGGTAATTGTCATGAGCTGTTACGGCATCCGGATCGGGACTGTAGATCACCAGATCGAAGTCGTTGCTGGAGATCGCCTCTTCCAGCTCGAACGGGGTCCGGGCCCTGACCAGTGAGGCATGCCGTGCCAGGCTCGTACTGATTTTCTCGGGACAGTCGTCCTCGCTGCCGATGCAGAGGAAGCACGGCCGGTGGTTCCAGACATTGCTTGCGATGACCTTGAGTGCAAATATCAGGCGTACATGCCGGGTGTAGGAGTCGTTCCATATAGGCCAGGCTGCTGTCATTTCCGGTCTCGCCGGATCCGGCCAGCTGCTGAAGATCAGCACCGGCAGGTCCGGGAAGGCCTCGTTCAGGGTGTCGGCAAAGGAGATTCCGTCCAGGTCGGCCAGAAACAGGTCGAGCAGTACGGCGTCGTAGTTGTTGTCGATCAGCAGGGACTCGGCCAGGCCAATATCATCGGCGCAGTCCGTGCGTATGCCTGCCGGATTCAGCAAACTGGTGAGATGGCTCAACGTGGCCTTGTTCGAATGACAGGCCAGGACTCGGATCGTATTTTTCATCTGGTATTCCATTACCATTGATATCGGCCGACTTCGCCGATTTTTTAATTGCTCGGATATCATAATGATATGCTGGCTGGAGCCTTAAATAGAAGGGCCAACGGTAAATAATTGTGACATTTGTGGACGGGGATCGGGGCGGTCCCCGGCCGCTGGTTTATGCATTCACGTGAAGAAACCAGTATCATCACCGGCTCGAAATGCAAGGTATTGTTTGCGTGGATTTTGTGATGTTTTGATACCCAGGTGATGCGAACGCGATGCGACCAGCCCAGCTATTGACGGTTTTGGAGAAAGAGTTTCTGAGTACCCAGGAAGGCCACCACACACCCGTGATGCTGTGGGGTCCCCCGGGCGTGGGCAAATCACAGATGGTCGCCCAGATCGGCGAGCACCACGGCATAGCGGTGATCGATATCCGCCTATCGCAGATGGAGCCGAGTGACCTGCGCGGCATCCCGTTCCGTGCCGGTGACCAGGTGGAATGGGCGGTGCCCGCGATGCTGCCGAATAGCAATCGTCACGGCGAACAGGGCATCCTGTTCCTGGACGAAATCACCTCTGTGCCACCCAGTGTCTCGGCGGCCGCCTACCAGCTGATCCTCGACCGCCGCCTGGGGGCCTACGAGGTGCCTCCCGGCTGGGCGATCTTTGCGGCTGGCAACCGCCAGGGTGACCGCGGCGTGACTTACACCATGCCCGCACCGCTGGCCAACCGCTTTTCCCATTTCGAGGTGGATGTAAACCTCGATGACTGGGTGGCCTGGGCCTATGCCAACGCCATCGACGAGCGCCTGATCGCGTTCCTGCGTTTCCGTCCCGACCTGTTGTTCGAATTCGACCCGGCGCATAATCCGGTGGCATTTCCGTCACCGCGCTCCTGGGAATTCAGCCACCGTGCCCTGCAGAAGTTCGGCGATATGCCGGATGTGCTGACCGGTACCTTGCAGGCCTGTGTGGGTCCGGCGGCCGGCATCGAGCTGTCGGCCTTTGTCGAGAATCTCGACCAGTTGCCGGATATAGACGCCATCGTGCGTGGTGAGAGCGTCAAGGTGCCGAAGGAGACGGATTTACAGTATGCCGTTGCGGCGGCCCTGGTCGGACGTGCGATTCGTGCCAAGAACGAGGACAACGCCCTGGAGGTCTATGGCCGCATTATCAGTTTTGCCGGCACCTTCCCGCAACGCGAGATGGGTGTGATGCTGGTCTCCGACATGTATCGGGCCATCGGACAGGAAATCTTCAGCGTGCCGGAATTCTCCAGCTGGGCGAACATTGTCGCCGACGTGATGCTCTATGATTGAGATAAATATTCACCGCACGACTGCAAGGAGAAGGTGAGACCGGGAACCGGTCGAGAGGCTGGCCTGGGCCATGCAGGAGGTAGGGCAACGCAGGACGCAGTTGCCGAGAGGCGCTGAGGACGCGGAGAAAGAAAAAATATTCACCGCAAAGACGCAAAGTTCGCAAAGAAAGAAATAAATATTCACCGCAAAGACGCAAAGGTCGCAAAGGACGCAAAGACAATCGGCAAATTGTCAAACCACCGTCATCCCGGCGCAGGCCGGGATCCAGGAACATGGGTATTTCTTGAAAGTTACTTTTTGTTTTCTCAGTGCCTCGGCTCTCCGTGGTGGATTAATCAGATCAATGAGACCAGCCAGGTTTCGCTGGACAGACCCGGTAGCAAGCTGTTAGCAATATTTTTCTTTGCGCCCTTTGCGGTGAAATGATTTTATCGGTTAACTCGGATGTCTGACGAAATTGAAACAAAATTGAGCGCGGCCCGAACCCGGCTGATTCTCGACCGGCCGTTTCTCGGCGCGCTGGTGCTGCGCATGCCGATCAAGGCGGCCGATCCGCGCTGGTGCCAGACCATCGGTACCGATGCACGGGCGCTCTATTATAACCCGGCCTACATCGACGGCCTGACGCTGGAGCAGACCCAGTTCGCGCTGGCCCACGAGGCGCTGCACTGTGCCCTGTCGCATTTTGCGCGCCGCGAACACCGGGTCAAGGAACGCTGGGACAAGGCCTGTGATCTCGCCATCAACCCGCTGCTGGTCAAGGAGGGCATGACCCCGGTACCGGATGCCCTCTACGACATCGGCTTCGAGGGCATGATGGCCGAGGAGATCTACCCCTTCATAAAGGAGAACGAGGAAGATCAGCCGCATGACCAGCACCTCTACGGTGCCGATTCGAAATCATCCAGGGACACCGGCAAACAACCATCCAGCGATGACTTCGACTCAGGTGGCAGCGATTCCAGCGGGGAGGGGCCAGCCAGGACCCCGCCACCCGAACCGCTGGGCGAGGCGGACAAGGAACAGCTTTCCATCCAGTGGCGCCAGCGCCTGGCGGGTGCCGCCCAACAGGCCATGCAGGCGGGCAAACTGGGTGCTTCGCTGCGCCGCCTGGTCGACCACCTGCTGCAGCCGCAGTTGCCCTGGCGCATGCTGCTGGCGCGCTACATGACCGCGGCCAGCCGAGATGACTACAGCTACATGCGGCCCTCCCGGCGTGAAGGCGAGGCAATTTTCCCGAGCCTGAGGAGTTCGCAGACCGATATCGTGGTGGTGCTGGATACCAGTGGCTCCATCCGTCCCGACGAAATGCGCGACTTCGTGACCGAGATCGACGCCATCAAGGGACAGGTACGCGCGCGCATCACCCTGCAGGCCTGCGATGCCGAGCTGGCTGGCGACGGACCCTGGATCTACGAGCCGTGGGAGGAATTCGAGCTGCCGCGCAATATCCGTGGCGGGGGCGGCACGCGATTTACCCCGGTATTCGACTGGGTGGAAAATCAGGGTCAGCGCCCGGACCTGCTGGTGTATTTCACCGATGCCCAGGGCGAGTTCCCCAGGCAGGAGCCGCGCTTTCCGGTGATCTGGCTGGTCAAGGGACGTGGCGAGGTGCCGTGGGGGCAGCGAATCCAGCTGAATTAGAACGGCTCACCGCTGAGACGCCAGGGGCGCTGATAAAGCAAAAAATATTCACCGCGGAGGCGCAGAGGGCGCTGAGAAAACTACAAAAAATCTCACCGCAAAGGCGCGAAGGGCGCAAAGAAAAAAACGTTATGTTACCAGAACAACTGTCATTTCCGCGCAGGCTGGGATCCAGAAACACAGCCATTACTTGTTGTTTTCTATATGTCTTTTCGGTGATTTAGAGAGATCGATGAGGTCTGCGAGGTCTCGCTGGCCTAGCCCGACAGTAAGTTTGTAGCAATATTTATCTTTGCGTCCTTCCGGTAACTGCGTCCTGCGTCGCCTAAAGCGCCTACTGTTGGTACTCTACCTCCTGCATGGCCCAGGCCAGCCTCTCGACCGGTTCCCGGTCTCACCTTCTCCCTGCAGTTGTGCGCCTTTGCGGTGATATCTTGTATTACTTGGTTTCTCTGCGCCCTCTGCGTCTCGGCGGTGAATAATTGTTTGTCTTTGAGGCGATTTCTCGCCCGTTCGTGTAGGGCGCGCTGTATAAACCCGCTACATTCCCCTATTTATTCTGTTGACTGGCCATTCTGCAGGTGGGTGTGGATAATACGCCTCTTTTCAAAATCAGCTTCGGATCAAGGAGAAAGCTATGCGCGTCATCCTGTTGGGCGGTCCCGGTGCCGGTAAGGGCACACAGGCCAATTACATCAAGGAAAGGTACAACATCCCCCAGATTTCTACCGGCGATATGCTGCGTGCAGCCGTCAAGGCCGGTACCCCGCTTGGTGTCGAGGCGAAAAAGGTGATGGATGCCGGTGGTCTGGTTTCCGATGACATCATCCTCGGCCTCATCGATGAGCGCCTGAAAGAAGATGACTGCAAGAACGGTTACCTGTTCGACGGTTTTCCGCGTACCCTGGCGCAGGCGGATGCCCTCAAGAGCAAGGGCGTTTCGGTGGATGCCGTGGTCGAGATTGATGTCGACGACAATGAAATCATCAAGCGCATGAGTGGCCGCCGTGTGCACCTCGCCTCCGGCCGCACCTATCATGTGGTCTTCAACCCGCCGAAGGAAGAGGGCAAGGATGACGCAACCGGTGAGCCGCTCATTCAGCGTGATGATGACCAGGAAGAAACCGTGCGCCAGCGTCTCAAGGTCTACCACGACCAGACCGAGCCGCTGATCGACTACTACTCGAAGTGGGCGAATTCCGCTGATGCCGGCAAACCACGCTACGTCAAGATCAATGGTATCGGCAAGGTGGAAGAAATCCGCGACGCTATCTTCGCAGGTCTGGATCAGTAGTTTCCCGCTCCAGGGGATTATAAAAGGCCAGCACCGCTGGCCTTTTTTCTTTGCCGTAGCCCGCCGCGGTCGCCCTAGTCCCTAGGTACAGCTACCATCCGCAGTGGCTTTGCTGCTACACTTTCACTGACGTCAAATATGTGACGGATTTTTTCGGTATAAGGCTACCTCATTGGCTAGCCAAGATATTGTTATAAATGACAAATAAGATAACTGCGAGGCATGCCGGCGCTGTGCGTACCCGCAGTCTTATCAGGATGCCGCGCAGGGGCCCCCGGCAGGCTGCTGAGAGTACCGAGCAATATAATTGTTATATAAAAAATAGTGGATTCGGCAAACACTGCCCGGTATGGGGCTGTCGTTCCTGCATGACTTGTATAATGAAAAATAATCAGCGGGATAGGGAGTATCTCGCCTTGCCAACACGGACGTGCCGGAGTGTTTATGGTTGCGAGTAGATATAGACTGGAGGAAATCGATCCCAGTGGCGTGCGTAAGATGCTGCGCCTGGTCGACTCGCTGCGCGACTCTCCGGCAGGCAACGTCATCTATCAGCAGATCGAGACCATGCTCGATGAGATCGCGCTCAACCATCTCAAGGCCGAGGTCGCCTATGCCGGTTTCGTCAATTCCCTGCTGGAAGCCTATGCCGCTCACCTCGCCCCCGGCTCCTCCGAATATATTCAGGTCAGATTATTGCAGGCGCGCCTGCACCCGCCGCTCACGCCCTCGGAACTGATCATCCTGGGCGAGTTTGTGGACCAGTGTGCCGACCGTATTCATAACACCCGGAATCTGGAGACCCAGGCATTCACGCAGGCGATCAGCCCGCTACTGCAAGCCTTCGGCATTGAGTCCGCCCCCGTGGCCGAGGGGTTTAAGGCAGCCCCGGTTGGCCAATCCGATCTCCCCCCAGCCGACATCGACACCATCGCCGATATGACACGATCACGCCCGCCCGTGAGTCCGGAGGTGGTACCTGACGAAGACGACGACAAGTCGCCCGAGGTTGTGGACGAGGATGAAGAGGCCGATTTAGAGGATGACAGCGCTGATGCGGAGGCGGCAGGCGTAGCCATTGTGCCCGCTACGGAACTGGGAGAGGACTACCGCAACGAACTCGAGGCACGCCGCGAGGATATCCAGAAGTTGCAATCGACCCTCAGCCAGCAGGTTCTGGAGACCATCACCCAGAATGAAGAGTTTGGTGTCGTGCTCGAAAGGGTTTTGACAGAACTGCACAAGGCCGGGGACATGAGTGGCGTCGAGAACGTGCGCTGGATTCTGATCCGCGAGATCGAGAAACTCATGAAGGGGCACAATGACCTGGCAGACAAGCTGGACAGTACCCACCATTACCTGCAACTGATCGAGTCCGACAGTCGTGAGCTGACCGATGAATTGACCCGGGTTAAGCTGCTCAGCCTGACGGACGAGTTGACCGGCCTGGCCAACCGCCGCGCCTTTATGCGCAGGATGGAAGACGAGGTTGCACGTGTCCAGCGTTACGGTTTCCCGCTGTCGTTTGCGCTCATTGATCTGGATCAATTCAAGAGCATCAACGACGAGCATGGTCACGCCGCCGGCGACGAGGTCCTGCGTGTATATTCGAAAAATATCCTTTCGATCTTTCGGCACCATGACATGGTGGCCCGCTATGGCGGCGAGGAGTTCGCCGTGTTGCTGCCCAACACGGATGCCGACGGGGCCATCCGTGCGCTCAACAAGGTCAAGCGCCGTGCCGCAGAGACCCGCTGGCAGAGTAATGGTGTCGTCTCCCAGGTGCCGTCGTTCTCGGCGGGCGTGTCGCTGTTCAAGCCGGGTGAGTCGGCCAGCGCCTTCATCGAGAGGGCTGACAAGGCCCTCTACCGTGCCAAACGCATGGGTCGCGACCGGATTGAGCTGGACATTACCTACGAGACCGAAGACAGTGGCACAACACCGCGCCGCCGCAGCACCGACCTCTAAAACCCGTACGCCCTGTCTGTTAATACCCTGCCGGGCCGGATTTCCGGCACACCTTGAGCGCTGTCTGTATAATATCAGTCATCCTTGTTTGTCGATCGAAGGGACAACTGATTATGGCAATTATTGATCTGACTCGGGACACCTTTGAAGATGTCGTCACCGGGAGTGACATTGTACTGGTAGATTTCTGGGCGCCATGGTGCGGTCCCTGCCGGCAATTCGCGCCGGTGTATGAAGCCATGTCCGAACAGTACACGGACCTGGTATTTACCAAGGTGAATACAGAGGAAGAGCGGGAGCTCGCCGGACATTTCCAGATCCGTTCGATACCCACGCTCATGGTGTTACGCGAACAGATAATTGTTTTTTCGCAGCCAGGGGCCCTGCCGCCAGCCGCGTTGACCACTGTAGTCGAAAAGGTGCAGGAACTGGATATGGACCAGGTCCGCCAGGAAATTGAAGCGGCAGAGTCGGGTTAAACCCGGGTGGGGAACGATGATGAGAACCACAACCGGTTTGCTTGTACTGCTGGCCTCAGCGCTACTGCTGGTGTTGCAAACGTCCCGTGCCGACACCGAGCTGCGTTACAACCAGGTCCACCTGCAGTCACAGCAGAGCGAGTCTGTCAGCAACGATACCATGCACGTCAGCCTGAGTACCTATGGCGAGGCGCGTGATCCTGCCAAGCTGGCGACACAGATCAATACGGACATGGAGTGGGCACTGGCGATCGCCAGGCAGAACGAAGGTGTGACCGTCAGTACCGGTGGTTACCAGACCTATCCGGTGCACCGCGACAATGTACTCAAGGGCTGGCGTGGGCAGCAAAGCCTGGAACTGGAAGGCAAGGACACCCTCAGGATTGGCGAACTGGCAGGCCGCCTGCAGGAAAAGCTCCAGGTCAAGTCCATCCACTTCTCGGTCTCCGAGGAGAAGCGCCATGCAGTGGAGGACCGTTTGATCGGCCGGGTACTGGACGCCTTCAAGCAGCGTGCGCGGATTGTCGGTGACAACCTGAAGGCAGGGGGTTACCGCATCGTCGATATCAATATAAGCACCACGGCCCAGCGGCCACCGGTGCCTTATCAGGCCAGGATGATGGCGGCCCCCATGGAAGCCGCTGCACCGGTCGCCGTCGAGGCGGGGGAGAGTGATATCGTGGTCAGCGTCAACGGGACGATCGAACTGCAGATTCCCTGAACGCCCGTCAGTCTCCGCCAGCCCCTGTCTCCAGACGGTTGGCCTCCATTACCAGGTCCGGCTCGCCGCAATGGGCGGCGATCTCGCGGCGTGCGGCATCGCGCAGGGTGAGTGCATCCTGCCAGCTTTCACCGGTCGGCAGGATGGGCGGGCGGATAGTGACCGTGACCTGCCCCCGTAACGGGAACCAGTTGCGGCCACTGACCATAGCCCGGGTACCCTTGATCCCGATCGGTACCACGGGTTTGCTGCTGCGCGCGGCCGTGACGAAGGCACCCATCCGGAACGGCTGCAGGCCGGGAAAGGTGATGAACGTCCCCTCCGCAAAGAACAGCAGTGTGTCACCCTTCCTGGCACGGTGCGCCATGCGCCGCACGTCACGCGCACTCTTGTGGGGATTGAAGCGGTCGATGAATTCAACACCGAAGCGTTGCAGTATCAGGCGTATCGGCAGGATGCGGGAGAGTTCGCCCTTGACGATGAAGTGGAAGGGGATGTTCAGTGCCGCCGTCAGCGCGAACCCGTCCAGGTAGCTGGCATGGTTGGCAACCAGCACCTGTGGCTGCTCACGGTCGAGGTGCTCGCGCCCGTTAATGATCAACGGCGTCAAGCTGGCCTTGAACAGCAGGCGCGCCCCCGCACGTGCGATCCGGTTACGCCAGCTTTGCAGCGGGGCGAAGACCACCAGCGCGCCGGTCAGCAGGCTGATGGCAAGAAAGACCGGCCAGGCATACACGGCATACAACCATTGTGCCGCGCTGTGTCCGTCCCCGGTCGATTGCGCCGCCTGGCCCCGGCCAAAGGCGCCCAGCAGCAGGTCATCGGAATTGTCGTCGCCGGGCTGTGCGCGCGTCCGGGCCTCCGCAGCGTGTTTTTCACCGCGTGCCCTGGTGTGTATTGCCCTTAGCAGATCGGCGGGCGTGACACAGTTAATGGCGATCTTTTCGGCGAGTTGCACGGCGAAGTGCTGCTCGATTCGCTGGCGCAGTTCCAGGCGTGCCATGCTGTCCAGGCCGAGGTCGCGTTCAAGATGCGAATCCGGCAGGAAGCGAATATGACGCCACTTGGGGTGCATCTCGCCCACCATGGCCCGAATGACCTTCATCAGGCTGTTTATGTCTACCATCGACGGGTTAGTGGGTGGAGTGAGGGCGGTGCTGTTCATGCAAGGCGTGTAGCAGGGGCGACAGGTGTGTTGATCGTTACTGTCAGGGTAACCCGATCTGTTTGTTTATGCTAATGTAAAAGGACCATGAAGCAAAGAATTTTCTCCCGCTATTCCCGGTTCTCGAGACTGCTATTCACGCTGCTGCTGCTGGCGCCAGTCTGGTATCCGGCCGCGGAAAACCGGGTCGCGGTGATACTCGATATCCAGGGCGCCATCGGACCGGCTACGGGTGATTATGTGCACCGCGGTCTTGAAAAGGCGCAGCAGCGCAACGCGGCCCTGGTGATCCTGCGAATCGACACACCGGGCGGCCTGGACACGTCGATGCGCGATATCATCCAGAGTATCCTGGTATCGACGGTTCCCGTGGTCGGCTACGTCTCGCCCGGTGGTGCGCGCGCGGCCAGCGCAGGTACCTATATCCTCTATGCCAGCCATGTTGCCGCCATGACGCCCGGCACCAACCTGGGTGCCGCCACGCCGGTGGAGATCGGCGGCATCCCGGAACCTGAGGACCTGATGAAAAAGGGTCAGCCCGCGGATGAAAAAGCCGCGCCGGCCGACACGGGTAATGGCGATGCCATGGAACGCAAGCGGGTTAATGATGCCGTCGCCTACATCCGCAGCCTGGCCCACATGCGCGGACGTAATGCCGAATGGGCCGAGATCGCGGTGCGTAAGGGGGACAGCCTGCCTGCCGGTGAGGCGCTCGAACAGGGTGTGATCGACCTGGTGGCGCTGAATCTGGATGACCTGCTGGAGCAGCTGCACGGGCGCAGTGTGACCATCATGGGTGAGACCCAGGAGCTCGACACCACGGGCCTGCAGGTGACCGTCATCGAACCGGACTGGCGTAGTCGTCTGCTGTCAGTGATCGCCAATCCGAACGTGGCCTACGTGCTGATGCTGATCGGCATCTACGGGCTGTTCTTCGAATTCGCCAATCCCGGCTATATCCTGCCAGGTGTCGCCGGTGCCATCAGTCTGGTGCTGGCCCTGTATGCCTTCCAGATCCTGCCCGTAAATTATGCCGGCCTGGCCCTGTTGTGCCTGGGGATCATCTTCATGCTCGGTGAGGTGTTCGTTCCCAGCTTCGGTGCCCTGGGCATCGGCGGTGTGATCGCCTTCGTGATCGGCTCGGTCATCCTGTTCGACAAGGAAGGCACCGGCTACGCGGTGTCGCTGCCGCTCATCTTCGGGCTGTCACTGGTCAGTGCCGGCTTTTTCCTGTTTGTCGTCGGAGCGGCCATCAAGGCAAGGAACCGCCCGGTCGTCAGCGGTGAAGAGGAGATGCTGCATACCAGCGGTGAGGTGCTGGACGATTTTGACGGAAGGGGGCGGATCCGGATTCACGGTGAGGTCTGGCAGGCCGAATCGCCGGTGCCGCTGAAACGCGGTGACCGGGTGCGGGTCATTGAGGTTGACGGGCTGGTGCTGCGGATCCGGCCCGAAACACAGGAGAATTGACATGGCTATTCCAGGTGTATTTGTCGGGCTGATTATCTTTGTTGCCCTGTTGCTGTACATGTTCCGTATCCTCCGGGAATACGAGCGCGGGGTTGTCTTTACACTGGGCCGGTTCTGGAAGGTGAAGGGCCCCGGCCTCATCATCATCATCCCGGTCATCCAGCAGATGGTGCGGGTCGACCTGCGCACCGTGGTGATGGACGTGCCCAGCCAGGACGTGATTTCACGTGACAACGTGTCGGTCAAGGTCAACGCCGTGCTCTATTTTCGGGTGATCGACCCGGAGCGGTCGATTATCCAGGTCGAGGACTACCTGGCGGCCACCAGTCAGCTGGCCCAGACCACATTGCGCTCGGTGCTGGGTCAGCACGAGCTGGATGACATGCTGGCGGAACGCGAGAAGCTGAACGCCGATATCCAGACCATGCTCGACCAGCAGACCGATGCCTGGGGCATAAAGGTCTCGAATGTCGAAATCAAGCACGTCGACATCGACGAGACCATGGTGCGCGCCATCGCCCGCCAGGCCGAGGCGGAACGTGAACGGCGCGCCAAGGTTATCCACGCGGAGGGTGAAATGCAGGCGGCAGAGAAGCTGGTCGAGGCGGCTGCCCAGCTGAGTGCACAACCCCAGTCATTGCAACTACGTTATCTGCAGACCCTGACGGAGATCGCGGGGGAAAAGAGCTCCACTATCGTGTTCCCGCTGCCCGTGGAAAGCATCGGTAATCTGTTCAAGAAGTCATAAACCGCCCACGGACGGGGGTTGCGGCCCGGATCGGACACACATGGATATCGACAGCATCGATCCCGCTTCGCGCCAGGACCTCGAGCGTTTCCTGGACGCCCTGTGGATGGAGCGCGGCCTGAGTGAGAATACCCTGGCGGCCTACCGTACTGACCTCAACGGCTTTGCGCTGTGGTTGACCGGCCGCCAGCGCAGCCTTTGCGCGGCCCGCCGGCAGGACCTGCTCGACTACCTCGCAGAACGCGTCGCCGCCGGCGTCAAGCCCAGGACCACGGCCCGCCTGCTGTCTTCACTGCGGCGTTTTTATCGCTACCTGATCCGGGAGGGCCGGCTGACGGACGATCCCAGTGCCCGTATCGATACACCCCGCATCGGCAGGCCCCTGCCAGACTCCCTGAGCGAGACCGAGGTCGAGGCGCTGCTGGCCGCGCCGGATACCGGTGAGCCGCTGGGACTGCGCGATCGCGCCATGCTGGAACTTCTTTACGCTTGTGGGCTGCGGGTCTCGGAGCTGGTCAATGTGGGCACCGAGCAGGTCAATCTCACCCAGGGCGTGGTGCGCCTCATGGGCAAGGGCAACAAGGAGCGCCTGGTGCCATTGGGGGAGGAGGCCGCCGAATGGCTGCAGCGTTACCTGAGTGAGGGCCGCTCCGCCCTGGCGGCCGAGGCCCGCGCCCGGCAGCTGTTCATCACCCGCCGTGGCAAGGCGATGACACGCCAGGCCTTCTGGTATCGCTTAAAACATTATGCAATAAAATCAGGGATTAACAAGAAACTCTCGCCGCACACCCTGAGGCACGCCTTTGCCACCCATCTGCTCAATCACGGTGCGGACCTGCGCGTGGTGCAGATGTTGCTCGGTCATAGTGACCTGTCAACCACGCAGATATATACTCACGTGGCACGCGAGCGCCTGAAAGAGTTACATGCCCAGCACCATCCCCGCGGTTGAGTTGGTCCCTGCTTTTCCATGTGCCGGTACCTTTAAATGAAACTTCCTGTCCGGTTGGCCTGTCCAACCCCGCAGGTAATAAACAGGATTGCATGACTGTGATGATGATAAAACGACTGATGAATGCCGGGCTGCTGATGCTCTCAGCGGTGATGTTCAACAACGTCATGGCGGAGAACGCCACGAATGAGGCGATCGTCAAATCGCTGCGGCAAATACTCCCCGATGTGGCCCCCGATCAAATCACCCCGTCCCCGATCAATGGCATATCCGAGGTGCTCCTCGGTCCGCAGGTGTTCTATGTGACCAACGATGGGCGCTACCTGTTCCAGGGCAGCCTCATCGACCTGGAGACCCGTACCGATATCAGCGAGGACCGTCGCAAGCAGATCCGTCAGGACGCCCTCAACCAGGTCGGCGAAGACAAGATGATCGTATTCCCCGCCAAGGAGTCGCGTCATACCGTCACCGTGTTCACCGATATCGATTGCACCTATTGCCGTAAACTCCACCGCGAGATCGACCAGTACAATGAACAGGGCATCACCGTGCGTTATATGCTGTATCCGCGTAGTGGCGTCAATACGCCGTCTTACTACAAGTCGGTCTCGGTGCTGTGTGACGCCGACCGTCAGAAGGCGCTGACCCGTGCCAAGGCGGGTGAGGAGATGGAGCGGCGAAATTGCGAGAACCCCATCAAGGAACACATGGATATGGGAACCCTGATGGGATTGCGGGGTACACCGGCCATCGTCGTTGACGATGGCGAGTTGCTTCCCGGTTACGTCCCCGCTGCCAAGCTGGCAAAGGCACTGGACACGGGTTCCTGACGCTCCGGCTGCCAGCTGCTTCCCTCCTGTGAATCGAGGGTAGCCAGCATTTCTCACCGGGGTCCCAGAAGCTGGTCGCATACGGCGGTCACTTCGGGCTTCCAGCCCTCTCGCGAGGCTCGTGCATCCTTGCACATCGTTGGTAAGGGGCGTGAGCAGGGAGCGGAAGCTTTGTCTACAGGGCTACCTGATGATTTACATGGAAACTGTAGGAGCGCCTCGCAGGCGCGATACACACTCAATAGAATCGCGCCTGCGAGGCGCTCCTACAGGGATTCGGTCGGGCGCTATTGCGCAACACCCGATTAAGCACCGGGCATAACCAAGGCGCTCCCACGACGATGAACAGGGTGTTCGAGTGTCGGTGAGAAATCCGGCTAGTGCATGGCGTTGAACAGCTTGCGGCGGAAGCTGCTCACCAGTTCTCCTTCATTACCCAGCAGGTCAAACACCGCAAGCAGACCCTTGCGGCCGGCATCGTCGCCGTACTGCCGGTCGTGCTGGATGATGAAAAGGAGTTCCTTCATCGCCGCTTCCGGCTGGCCCGACATCACGTACTGTGCGGCCAGCTGGTAGCGCGCCCCTGAACTGGCTGGCTCTTGCTTCAGAGTCTGTTCGAGTTTGTCCACGGACGGTGCGTCCTGAGCCTGGCGGGCAAACCCGAGCAAGGCATTGAGCCGGACGGCGTCCGCCTCTTCGCGCATCTCGCGTGGCAGGGTTGCCAGTATCGATTCGGTTTCATCCAGCTGCCCCAGCAACAGGTGCATTTCGGCGCAGTCCAGGCGGATGCGGTGGTTTTCCGGATCGTTTGTCAGCGCCTCCTGCAGTTTGGCAAGGGCCTCCTCGGTGCGGCCCTGCTGGTGCGCCTCGCGCGCGGCCAGGCGCACGGTGTCCGAAGGCCGTAACAGGTGGCGTTCGATAATGACCCGCAAAGTCGACTCGGTCTGGGCACCGAGGATCTCCTCGACGACCTCACCGTTCTTGTAGAGGCGCATGGTTGGCAGGCTGCGGATACCATGATCGCGCGCCAGTTCGCGTTCCTCATCGGTGTTGACCTTGGCCAGCCGGAAGTTGCCGGTATGCTCCTCGACCAGTTTGCCGAGGACCGGCATCTGCATCTGGCAGGGACCGCACCACTCGGCCCAGTAATCCACCAGCACCGGTACCTGGTGCGAGGCGTTGATGACGTCGGCGGCAAACGTGGCCTGGGTGACGTTGCTGATATGGGTTGATTCAGACATTAGGGCTACGGGATTAGGGTAAACAAACAGGCGCCATTTTAGCACAGGGCCCGGTGCCGGCCGGGCAAGGTACTGGCAGGCGCAGGACACCGCCGGGTTTGCCACCACGGCCGCGGTAAGGCCGGTCAACGCTGCTGTGGTGTCTGTGGCGATGCCATATCGACGAGGGCCTTGCTGGCGGTAAACAGCAGACAGGGACTTACCCGGTGTCCGGGCCAGACGGCAGTTATCCCCTGTGCATACAGGCGCATCTGTTCACGGTAGTCCGCGGCGAGTGCCGCAACGGTGTCGGCGCTGGCCGACCGGTGTGTCTTGTAGTCGATGATCAGGACGTTGTCGCCACTGACCACCAGGCGATCGATGATGCCGTACACCAGGTGTTTGTCCAGCAGGTATTGAATCGGAACCTCGTTCCAGGCCCACTGATAGCGGGACGGGTCAAACAGGTGGGCGAAGCGCGGGTCAGCAAAGACGTCCTGTGCCTCCTGCCACCAAGCCAGCAGTTCCGGATCATCCGCTTCCCGCTCCAGTGTGCTGGCGAGTCCGGTGAGACCTTGTGCGGGTGTGCCGCCATGCGGCCGTGACAAGCTGTCCAGCATCAGGTGTATGGCACTGCCGCGCTTGCGCCCGTCGAAACCGCCCGGGATATCGGCTTCGGCCGTGACCAGGCGGCTGGGTGCGATCAGGCGGAAGGGCGCGGGTGCCGCGATTTGTTCGGCCAGGCGTGGATCGACCGGGCCTGTGCCGGTTGGCACGGTGCATGCCGCCGCCGCGGCCGGCGGTCTGCCCGATTCCAGCAGCGGGATCGCGGCGTCGGGCCGACTGTCGACGGCGAGCAGGGCACTGCGGATCAGCTCATACCAGCTCGCGTCCGGGTTCTTCGCTGAGTCGCTGCCGGTGATGAACAGGAACTGACGTGCCCGGGTCAGTGCCACATACAGGAGGTTGGCGTCTTCGCGCAGGTCCTCTGCGAGCTGTTGCTCGAGCAAGCGGGCGGTGAGGCTGTCCTGGTCTGTTTTTCTGCCGCACAGGAGGAAGTGGCGGGGCCGATCCGCCGGGGCCGGCCAGTCGATCAGGGTCTCGTAGGCATTGCGCGGGTTGTGTCCGGCAGTCGCATCCGCCAGGAACACCACCGATGACTCCAGTCCCTTCGCGGCATGGATGGTCATCAGCCGTACACGCTTGTTGTCTGCCTGTTCCTGTGCGCCCTCGTCGGGCTGGTCCTGTTCGTGGTGGCGCAGACGCTCAAGTTGGTAGAGGAAGCGCGACAGGCTCGGGTAACGGCCGCTGTCGACCTCGAGCGCCAGCTCGATGAACCGCGTCAGGTTGGCGTGCACCCGTGGCCGCAGGGCGGGCGGGAAGGCGGATGCATAACGCGGCATCACCTCGCCCTCGTGGTAGATGCGGTCCAGCAGGTCATGAACGGGGACCTGTCCGGCGAGTTCGCGCCAGCCTTGCAGAAGTCGGTGGGCCGCGGCAAGCCCCGGGCTGTGATCGGCAGTGACCTGCGCAAGGCGTTCATACCAGGCGCCGCCGTCCATCGCGGCGAGCCGCATCAGGTCGTTGTCCGTTACCCCGAACACCGGACAGCGCAACACCTGGGCCAGGGCCAGGTTGTCATAGGGTGAAATCAGAATATTCAGCAGGGCCTCGAGATCGCGGATCTCGATATTTTGCAGCAGGGTGCCCCGGCCGGCACCCAGGTAGGGGATGCCGGCATCCCGCAGGGCGCGTTCGTAGGCCGTGACATGGGTGCGTTGACGCACCAGGATCATGATGTCGCCATAATCCAGCGCGCGCGCAGTTTCCTCTTCGCCAATCAGGGTCCGGTCGTCTATCAGCCTGCGGATTTGTGTGGCAATGGCTTCACCTTCACGGTAGTGGCGCAGGTTCTCTGCCCCCAGGCGCGGCTGCAGCAGGGGATTGCGCAGGCCGGTCCCGGTCGCCGGTGCTGCAGGGGCCTCCGTCCCGGCGTCAGCCAGCGGCAGCACCTCAACACGGCCGTACAGGTCTTCAAGCCAGGTCGCATGGGTGGTGTAGCGGCTGATGCGCTCATTGAGCGGCCCGCCGCCAAACACGTGGTTGACACAGTCGATGATCGCCCGGGCCGAACGCCGCGACTTGTCCAGCGGGTAACGCCCGGCCTGCAACCGGCCGGCAAGCCAGTCCGAGGCGGTCGCCAGCAGGGCCGGGTTGGCGCGCCGAAACCGGTAGATGGACTGTTTCTCGTCGCCGACCAGGAACACCGTGCGCGCCCGGTCAGCCTCACCGGCCGCCAGTTCCTCGAGCAGCGGAAGCAGCAGGCGCCACTGGGTCGGGTTGGTGTCCTGAAATTCGTCGACCAGCAGGTGGTCGATGCGCTTGTCGAGCTTGTACTGGATCCAGTTGGCATGTGCGCTGCGGTTGAGGAGTTCGCAGGCCTGCCATTCAAGATCGGAGAAATCCAGCAGGCGCTGTTCCTGCTTGATGCGCTGGAAATGCACCAGCAGCCGCACTCCGGCCGTGTACCAGGCGCTGGTGGTGCGCACGCTGTTTATCCGTGCCAGCGTGTCCAGGCGCAGGTGCAGCTCGGTGACGAACTGCTCATGCAGTTCCAGCAGACGCAGTTCATCCGCCTCCCCGAGGCGTTTGCGCTGGGTAGGGGAGGCCTTTCGCTTGCGGGGTTGCTGTTGCTTCGTCAGGAAGATGTCCTTGATGATGGCGAAGCGCTCGGCCGTCGTCAGCGGTGACTCCAGGGCGTTGTTCAGCAGTGCCTGACTCTTCCTGTCGGTCGCGGTGTTACGCCCCAGGAGTTCTGCAAACACCTGTAACTGCGCGCGCTGGATGTCATTTGGAAAGTCCGCCAGCGGGTCATCTGCAGGCGACACCCCGAACAGGCGGGTCAGTTGTTGCGCTGCATAAGCGGTCCCGTCGTCCTGGCCCTTGGTATAGGCCCACCAGTCACTGCGGTGGGTGAGGAATGACAGCAGCGCACTGCGCGTATTGGACAGCCCGCCGCACAATCCGATGAGTTGCTCGAGTGACCGGGCGAGGGGTGAGTCCGGTTGCCGCGTGGCTTGCATGAACAGGGCATCCCAGGCCTCCTGCTCCAGCATGGCGGTGGACTCGATGAGTTCGAAACCGGGGGCTATGCCGGCCTCCAGGGGGAAGCGTTGCAGCAGTTCCTGGCAAAAGGCATGGAAGGTGGTGGTGCGCAGCGGGTAGGGATTGAACAGGTACTGTTCATACAGGCGGCACGCCTGCTGACGGGTATCCGGGTCCGGGTCGATCCCGCACTGTTTCAGCAAGGCATCGAGCCCGGCTGCGTCGGCACGCATCATATCGCGGAGGCGCTCGGTCAGGCGTTCCTGCATTTCGGCGGCGGCCTTGCGCGTGAAGGTGATCGCCATGATGCTGTCCGGACGGGCCCCGTCCAGCAGCAGCCGGATAATGCGCGTGACCAGCAGCCAGGTCTTGCCGGTGCCGGCCGAGGCGTGCACCGTGGCATTGTGTGCCGGGCCGGCAGCGAGCAGCGGATCAGCCGGACGCGTGCTGTTCATCCCGGTGCGCCGCCGGCATCGTCGCCGGCCTCATCCAGCCAGGCCTGCTGCCGGCACAGGCCATCCATCTCGCAGTGCTTGCAGACATCGGCATCACCCCAGGCCGGCAACGGGGTGCCCGCGCGGATAGCGGCCAGCACCGCCACCAGGCGTTCGCGTACCGCCGCGGCCAGTTCGTCGAGTGCCGTCCCCTGCAGTGACACCGTGTCACTCACCTTCCGGTCGAGCTGCAGGTACTCTACCCGTACCGGCAAGGTTTCGGTGAGCAGGGCATAGGACGGCAGCTGCACGGCCTCGCCCGACTCGACACTGTCCCGTTTCGGGACGGCACCGGTCTTGTAATCGATGATAGCGATCCCGGCGGGTCCCGCGTCAATGCGGTCGAGGCGCCCGTGCAGCTGGACCTCCGCGGCAAGGCGGGTCTCGGCCTGTTGTTCGACGTGCTGCACCGACCAGTGCGGCTGCTGCCTGATCTGCCAGTCGATGTAGTCCGGGATCAGGTCATCCCAGCGTTTCAGCCAGGCGCGGTGTTCGAAATTGTCCTCGAGGTCAGCCGCGAACACGGCCGTGGACACCTCGCGCAGGAAGGCAATGGCCGCACCGCGATTCGTTTCAGTCAGGGTTTTGCTGAACGGGCCCGGGAACTGCTTGTGCCCGCCATGGAAGGCCTCCAGGCAGCGGTGGATGCGTTCACCGTAATCGGATTTCTCCAGCGCCTCGCTGATGGTCTCGCGTGGTTTCAGGCGCAGGGCATCGGCCGCATAGAACCGGTAGGGGCAGTCGATCAGGCGCTGGTGGCTGGCGGCGGAAAGGCGCTGTGGTTGCAAGGGGGCATCGAGCACCGGGGCGGGGTGACCGGCCGGTATGGGCAGCGGCAGCGGGTTGTCACCGCGAACCTGCGCCGCCGGATTGGCCACCAGGGTCTGCAGTTCCCGGGCCAGCAGCGCATCGTCATAGGCGAGCCGGTGAAAGGTCTGCAGTGCCTCCAGCCAGGGGCTGGGCAGGCGTGTCTCGCCGGCGGCCTCGCGGCACCAGGTCAACAGGACCTGCGGGGCGCTCTCCAGCAGGGTACGGAACTGGTGCAGCCCCTGCTGGTAGCGTTCGGGCCAGACGGGCAGGCCGAGTTCCTGGCGCACCCCGTCGTTGAAGAAAGGCGAACCGGTGTTTGCGCCCGGCAGATGCTCACGGTCACAGGCCCCCAGTACCAGGCCGTCGAAGCGGCCCAGCTGAGCCTGTTCCACGGTCAGCAGCAACACCGGGCTGGCGCCGGACGCCGGGTGGAAATCATGGCGTTCCAGGGCCGCGCCCAGCCAGGCGCGGAAGGTCAGCCAATCCATTGTGATCGCAGAGTGGTTGGCGGCCTGGTGCAGCAGGTCCCACTCATCGAGTATCCGCCGGCCCGCCGGGTCGTCGCTAAAGGCCGTCCACAGACCGAGTGTCTCCAGGCTGCTGCGCAGACATTCGAGCAGGCGTGCCGGTGAGGCACTGGTCCCAGCGATGAATGCCCGCAGCGGATCTGCGGCCTGGTCAAGCCGGTTCAGCAGGATGCGGATGGCCCCCGCCGACTGCTCAGTCCATGCGCTGCCGAGCCGCCGGCTGCGGAACTCCAGGTGCTGTCGGTAGCGTTCCAGCCCGCGGGCAATTTGTTCGTGCAGGATGATGTCCTGTTCCAGGCGGTGGACGGTGACGAGGTGGGATTCGCGTTCCTGCGGGGGGCAGACAAACGGCGACTTGAGCACGTCCAGCAGCGGCTGGTGTGCGAAATCCTCTTCCACGGTTTCCAGCCAGCGTTCCAGGGCGGCCGCGGCACTGGTCGTGGACAGCGCCCAGCCACCGCTATCCTGGAGATGAATGCCGGCGCGCTCCAGCAAGGCGCGCACCCGCCGCGCCAGGCGCCGGTCCTCGGTCACCACGGCGATGGACCGGCGTCCATCAAGTAACCACTGGCGGACCTGGATATCGATGGCCCGGGCCTCCTGCTCGGCGGAATCGGCCGGTAGGATGGCCAGGCTGCCGGCCAGCGGGGAGGTCGTCACCCGGGCCCGGAACGCCTGGGCACGTTCCCCCGGCGAGTGTTCGCTGACCAGCAGGGCGGTGTCCAGGCAGCGTGAGCCCGGCGTGGGGTCCGCCAGATGCACAGCGGCTGCGTCGCTGTGGGTGAGCAGCCTCTGTAGCGGGTGACAGGTAATTCGTTGCTGCTCGTGCGGCGGGGTCTGCAGGATGACTTCGGCACGGTCGGCCTGCAACAGCCTGCTTACCCAGTCGAGTTCCGCACGTGACAGAGTGGCGGGTCCGACCAGAAAGAAAATTGTATCGCCTTCATATTCAGCCGCTGCGGTCAGGCGGTGCAGATAGGCCATGCCCGGGTCGCACAGGTCCTGTGCACGCAGCTGTTCGTGCCATGCCTCCCAGAGGCGGTGCACGATGGTCGCCTCCATGCCCAGCGGCTCCGGTATGGCGCCGCTGATCCCATAGGCCTGCGTCAGTGTGGCGGTGAAGTCGTCGAGCTTCTCCGGCAAGGGGACACTGTTGAGGGTCAGGTCATCGAACAGGCTGAGCATATCGCTGGCGATGTGCCAGGGATCGATGCCGGCGAAGACCGAAGGCTGCTGTTGCAGGGCCTCGACCAGCATCAGTTCACGCCGGGCGTGCCCCGGTACCTCCCGGTCCAGTGTCAGGTGTTCGCGCAACCAGGCGTCGGTGGTGAGAATGGTCGGGCCAAGCAGGGCAGGGTGATCGCTGCCCGCGGCCTGCAGCAGGTGCAGGCGCAGGCGCGGTGCGAATTGCAGATCGGGCAGCAGGACGACGCAGCGCGTCAGGTCGGGGAGTGTTGACGCGCAGCGTTTTATAATGCGCTGCGCGGCCACCTGCAGGATATCGTCCCGGTAGGCAACCGGAATGATGCACTCAGCCTGAGACACGGGGCGACTCCCGGCCGGGTTGCATTGCGCTGGGGAAATAGCGGTTTATGGACCGTCCTTCAGCGTTCCAGGTACTGGAGCTTGTCGGGTTTGTCCTTCCACTCGTCCGCATCCTCCGGGGCGTCCTTCATCTGGGTGATGACCGGCCAATCCCTGGCAAGTTCCTCGTTGAGCTCGAGGAAGTGTTCCTGTCCCTCGGGCAGGTCGTCCTCGGCATAGATGGCATTGATGGGGCATTCCGGCTCACACAGGGTGCAATCGATGCATTCATCCGGGTCAATCACCAGAAAGTTGGGCCCTTCGTGGAAACAGTCCACCGGGCACACCTCGACACAGTCGGTGTATTTGCACTTGATGCAGTTTTCAGTGACGACAAACGTCATATGGTTCTCCTGGAGCGTTCGCTGTTGCAGGCCATAACACTTGCCGACAGCATCATCCATTTTCTCAGGTGTGAAATATAAGCCACTGTAATCAGGTGACAAATAATCTATAAAGTGCAGATTATAGCAAAGCCTGGCTGTGCCTGGATGGTTATCCGTTGAGTTTCTGCTGCACCAGGTCCTTGAGGGTATACAGCAGCTGGTGTGCCTGCTGTGGCGTCATGCTGTCCGGATCGACACCCTCCAATGCATCCACGAGGGGATGCCCAAGGGCGATATCAAACAGGCCCATCTGGGCGCGGGGCACCGGTTTCGCAGGGGTGTCGGCGCCACTTTCCTCCAGTTCATCCAGGCGCTGCCGTGCCTGCCCGATGACCGCGCGCGGTACGCCGGCCAGGGCCGCAACATGCAGGCCGTAGCTGCGGTCAGCCGCGCCTTCCTTCACCGCATGGAGAAACACGATCCGGTCACCGTGCTCGACCGCGTCGAGGTGCACGTTGGCGATGCCTTCATAGGTTTCCGGCAGTGAGGTCAGTTCAAAATAGTGCGTCGCGAACAGGGTGAAGGCCTTGATCCGTGTGGCGAGATCGACCGCGCAGGCCCAGGCCAGCGACAGGCCATCATAGGTGCTGGTGCCGCGGCCGATCTCGTCCATCAGCACCAGGCTGTTGGCGCTGGCGTTATGCAGGATGTT
This sequence comes from uncultured Ectothiorhodospiraceae bacterium, assembly GCA_947258545.1. Classification (GTDB taxonomy): domain Bacteria; phylum Pseudomonadota; class Gammaproteobacteria; order UBA9214; family UBA9214; genus CAMYJZ01. The sequence goes on along the minus strand of CAMYJI010000012.1, from coordinate 10,304 downwards.
CGCGGTCTCGGTCATCTCGACCATGAAGGTGGAACGCCCGCCGGCGAGGTCGTCGGAGGCGCCAATGCGGGTGAAGATGCGGTCGATCGGACCGATGACCGCCTTGTCGGCAGGGACATAGCAACCGATATGAGCCAGCAGCACGATGAGCGCCGTCTGGCGCATGTAGGTTGATTTACCGCCCATGTTGGGCCCGGTGATGATGAGCATGCGTTGTTTGGTATTGAGCCGGGTATCGTTGGGGATAAAGGGCTCGTCCAGCAGTTGTTCAACCACCGGGTGGCGGCCGCCCTCGATGCTGATCCCGGGGCGCTCGTTCAGTACCGGGCAGGTCAGATTCAGGCTGAGGGCGCGTTCGGCAAAGGTGGCCAGTACATCGAGTTCGGCGAGCCCCCCCGCGCAACGGCCCAGGGATTCGATAGAGGCACCCAGCGACTCCAGCAGTGCATTGTAGAGCGCCTTCTCCCGTGCCAGGGCGCGCTCGCGTGCACTCAGTACCTTGTCCTCGTGCGCCTTGAGCTCCGGGGTGATGTAGCGTTCGACCGCCTTGAGTGTCTGGCGGCGCTGGTAGTCCGCGGGTACCTTGTCGGCCTGTTGCCGGCTGACCTCGATGTAATAGCCATGCACCCGGTTGTAGCTGATCTTGAGGCCGGCGATCCCGCTGCGCTCGCGTTCCCGGGCCTCCATCTCGACCAGGACCTGGTCGCCATGCTCGCTCAGGTTGCGCAATTCATCGAGTTCCTCGTCGTAACCGGCGGCGAGCACACCGCCGTCGCGAACCAGTACCGGCGGGGTCTCGACAAGGGCCCGGCACAGCAGTTCATGCACCTCGGGGTGCTCGCCGATGCGCCCGGCGAGTTCATCCAGCAAGGGATCATCGAATCCTGACAACCGTTCCAGTATGGCGGGGGTCTGCCCGAGGCTGTCGCGCAGGCCGCTGATATCGCGCGGGCGGGCCGACATGAGTGCCACGCGTGCCAGGATGCGTTCGATATCAGCGATGCCCTTGAGCAGCTCGTGCAGGTCCTCGAAGCGCCGGTCTTCCGCCAGCAGGCCGACGCATTGGTGGCGCCGTTGCAGCTGTTCTGCAGCGCGCAACGGCCGGTTCAGCCAGCGTCTCAGCAACCGCCCGCCCATGCTGGTAGCCGTGTGGTCGAGCACGGCAACCAGGGTGTGTCCCTCGGTACCGCTGCTCGAGTGTTCCAGTTCAAGGTTGCGGCGCGTGGCCGCGTCCATCACCAGGCTGTCCGCATGTTTTTCCACGCCCAGGCTGCGCAGGTGGGGCAGGGCGGTACGCTGGGTATTTTTTACGTACTGCAGCAAGCTGCCCGCGGCGCCGATGGCGCAGTCGAGACCGTCGCAGCCGAAGCCGGAAAGATCGTGGGTGCCGAATTGTTCATTCAACTGGCGCCGGGACGTGTCGCTTTCGTAGTGCCAGGGTGGCTGCAGGCGCAGGCCGGGGGCACTGTTGATGGCCGCGGGCAGTTTCACGTCCTCGTTGCAGATGAGTTCGGCGGGGCGCAGACGTTCCAGTTCGCCCAGCAGGGCCTCTTCGGTCGAAACCTCCTGGACGCTGAAGCGTCCGCCCGTAAGGTCCAGGGTGGCGAGCCCCCAGGTCTTGCCGGCCTTGTTGATGGCAACCAGCAGGTTGTCACGGCGATCATCCAGCAGGGCCTCATCGGTCACCGTGCCCGGTGTCACGATGCGTGTCACCTTGCGTTCCACCGGCCCCTTGCTCGCGCCGACATCGCCGACCTGTTCGCAGATGGCCACGGACTCGCCCTGGCGCACCAGGCGACCGAGGTACTGCTCGGCGGCATGTGCCGGGACACCGGCCATGGGAATGGGTTCTCCGGCCGACTGCCCGCGTGCCGTCAGGGTGATATCCAGCAGGCGTGCGGCACGTCGTGCATCCTCGTAGAACAGCTCGTAGAAGTCCCCCATGCGGTAGAACACCAGGATGTCCGGGTGCTCGGACTTGATGCCGAGGTACTGCTGCATCATTGGGGTGTGGCCGGACGATCCTGACATGGCGCGAAGTCTACCTCAATACGGTCGGTTTGCGGAGGTGGTATCAGCCATCAGGTGAATTTACAGCAGAGACGCACGACTACAGGGAAGCAGGAGGTACGAGTCCATGGATGGACTCGGTAGAGCGAAGCAGGATGCCAGGGCCGAGAGTACCAACAGTAGGCGCTTTAGGCTACGCAGGACGCAGTTACCGAGAGGCCGCGGAAAATTAAAAAAATAAACCACCGCAAAGGCGCAATGGGCGCAAAGACAATAACGTTAACAAAACGGTGTCATTTTCTCGCATGTAGAAATTTCCTTAACATGGGAGATGATAATGGGTTTTAAGTCACTGCTGTCCCACTTATCTCGTATTAGTTCTGAGCAAGCACCTTTGTATACAGTATTAAAAGTGAAAGCAATTGGAACAGAGACATGAAATATGTGTGTGATGTCAGGGATAGAATCCCCTCTCCCATGAGCGGGAGAGGGCCAGGGTGAGGGTTGATAAATCATGCAGTTAAGAAACTTCATTTCTCACCCCTCATCCTAACCTTCTCCCCTTGAAGGGGAGAAGGAATTAAGTGGGACAGCAGTGGGTTTTAAGTTATAAATGTTTTTCTTTGCGTCCTTTGCGCCCATTGCGCCTTTGCGGTGAAGTTTATTTTTCTTTTCTCAGTGTACTCTGCGGTGAGCATGGTTTTATTTTGCAGATGGTTGCAGATCTGCAATAAGATGCCGGGATGACTGACATGAGCAGGCTTGCGCAACAGGTTGGGGAGGTTTTGCTACAGCAAGGCAGGATGCTGGCCGTGGCCGAGTCCTGCACCGGCGGCTGGGTGGCGAAGGTCCTGACCGACCTGCCTGGCAGTTCGCGGTGGTTCGAGCGCGGCTTTGTGACCTACAGCAACCGCTCCAAGCAGGACATGCTGGGTGTGGCCGCGGCCACCCTGGACGCCGCCGGGGCGGTCAGCGAGGCGACCGTGCGGGAGATGGCGGAAGGCGTGTTGCAGCACTGTCCGGCGGACCTGGCACTGGCCATCAGCGGGATCGCCGGACCCGGCGGTGATGTGCCCGGCAAGCCGGTCGGCACGGTGTGCTTCGCCTGGGCCGCGCGCGGCGGTGTGCCGCGGGTCGAGACCCGGCACTACGGTGGTGACCGGGAGGCCGTCCGGCGTCAGTCTGTGGCGCATGCCCTGGAGGGGCTGCTGGATGTGCTCGAGGCCGGCTGAACCGACGCAGCGGCTGTTCTTCGCCCTGTGGCCCGATGCCAAGGTGCGTGACGCACTGGCCGGTTTTGCGCACGCCCATATCCGCAAGCAGGCCCGGCGAGTGATTGACGCCAACCTGCACATCACCCTGGCATTTCCCGGTGCCGTCAGCACGGAGGTGCGTGAATGCCTGGAGGCGGCCGCGGCGGACATCCGGGCCGGTCCGTTTGAACTGAGCATCGACCGTGTCGGGTACTGGCCACGGCCGCGCATCCTCTGGGCCGGGGCGTCCCATACCCCGGCCGCGGTGTGGGCATTGGTGGAGGGCCTGCGCACGGCCTTGCAGGCCTGCGGGCTGCAACCGGAGACCCGGCCCTGGCAGGCGCATGTGACGCTGGCACGCAAGGCCGGACGCGCGCTGCCGGTCACTGAAATCGATCCGATCCGCTGGTCAATCAGCAATTTCTGTCTGGTCGAGTCAGTCACCGACCCGTCCGGACCGGTATATCGCATCATCCGGCGCTGGCCGCTAGAGGGCCAGCCCCCATCTATGTGATAATCCCGGCTTCGCCGATATCTGTGGCGGACACGGACGTCAGACCACGAACAACACTTTGGAGGGGCAAATGGAAGACAACAAACGCAAGGCATTGGGTGCGGCACTGAGCCAGATCGAGAAGCAATTCGGCAAGGGTGCGGTGATGCGCATGGGGGATGTCAGCGCGGTACGGGATGTCGATGTGGTTTCCACCGGTTCACTGGGGCTGGACGTGGCACTCGGGATCGGCGGCCTGCCGCGCGGTCGTGTCGTCGAGGTCTACGGACCGGAGTCCTCCGGCAAGACCACACTCACCCTGCAGGTCATCGCCGAGGCGCAGAAGGCCGGCGGTACGGCCGCCTTCGTGGATGCCGAGCACGCGCTCGACCCGGGGTATGCCGAAAAGCTGGGCGTGGATGTCGATGAGCTGCTGGTCTCCCAGCCCGACACCGGCGAACAGGCGCTGGAGATCACCGACATGCTGGTGCGTTCCGGGTCGATCGACGTGGTCGTGGTCGATTCCGTGGCGGCGCTCACACCCAAGGCCGAAATCGAGGGCGACATGGGTGATTCGCACATGGGCCTGCAGGCCCGGCTCATGTCACAGGCGCTACGCAAGCTGACCGGCAACATCAAACGCTCCAACACCATGGTGATCTTCATCAACCAGATCCGCATGAAGATCGGTGTCATGTTCGGCAACCCGGAGACCACCACCGGCGGCAACGCGCTTAAATTCTATTCTTCCGTGCGCATGGATATCCGCCGCATCGGCGCCATCAAGAAGGGCGACGAAATCATCGGCAACGAGACTCGCGTCAAGGTGGTCAAGAACAAGATGGCGCCGCCCTTCAAGAAGGCCGAGTTCCAGATCCTCTATGGCGAAGGCATCTCGCGCGAGGCAGAACTGATCGACCTGGGCGTACAGCACGGTTTTGTCGACAAGTCGGGTGCCTGGTACAGCTACAACGGTGACCGCATCGGTCAGGGCAAGGAAAACGTGCGCGAATTCCTCAAGCAGAACCCGGACATCGCCGGCGACATCGAGGCGAAGATCCGCGCTGAACTGCTGGGCACCCCAGCGGTCGCGGCCGAGCAAGAGCAGGAGGCAGTGGAAGCTGAAGCCTGAGGCGGCCGCTGACAGCACCCGGGCCAGGAAGGCGGCGCTCGACTATCTGGCGCGCAGGGAACATGGCCGGCTCGAACTGACCCGCAAGCTGGCGGGGCGGGGCTTCGAGGCGGAGCTTGTCGATGAAACCATCGCCGCATTGCTTGCAGACGGCCTGCTGAGCGATGCCCGCTTTACCGAGTCCTTCGTTCATGCCCGTATTCAGCGCGGCTCCGGACCACAAAAGATCCGCGCGGAATTGCGCGCGCGCGGCATCGACGACGACCTGATCAGCACCTGCCTGGAGGCCCACGACGACGAGTGGCGTGCGCTGATCGACCGGGTACGCCGCAAGCGTTTCGGGACGGCGCTACCGGCTGATTTCGGGGAGCGCAGCCGCCAGATGCGTTTTCTCCAGCAGCGCGGTTTTACCACCGAGCAGATCTCCGCCGTGTTTCGGGACCCGGAGTAGGCTGCTGCACACCCGCCATCTAATGCCTAAAAGGTATTTCATTCCGGCGCCAATGCCTGAATAATAAAAGCCTGAGCTTTTCAACCAGCTACGGCCGGCAAGGGTCGATTCGGAACGTGTTTCTATGAACAGCAGCGCAGAGCTTCGTACCGCCTTCCTGGAATTCTTCAAGGCGCGCGACCATGAGGTCGTGGCGTCCAGCTCGCTGGTGCCTGTCAACGACCCCACGCTGCTGTTCGTGAACGCGGGCATGGTGCAGTTCAAGGACGTGTTTCTCGGTAACGAACCGCGCGGCTATGTTCGTGCCGCCAGCAGCCAGCGCTGTGTGCGTGCCGGCGGCAAACACAACGACCTGGAAAATGTCGGTTATACCGCGCGTCACCACACCTTCTTCGAGATGCTGGGCAACTTCAGCTTCGGCGATTATTTCAAACGCGAGGCGATCGACTATGCCTGGGAGTTCCTAACCGGGGAGCTCAAAATCCCGCCGGAAAGACTCTGGGTCACGGTGTTCGACGAGGACGACGAGGCCGCGGACATCTGGCTTAAGGAGATCAAGGTCGATCCCGCGCGCTTCAGCCGCATCGGCGCCAAGGACAACTTCTGGTCCATGGGCGAGACCGGTCCCTGCGGCCCCTGTACCGAGATCTTCTATGATCACGGGCCGGAGATCCCGGGAGGGCCGCCGGGTTCGCCGGACGAGGACGCCGACCGCTATGTCGAGATCTGGAACCTGGTCTTCATGCAATATGACCGGGATGCGGAAGGCACGCTGCACCCGCTGCCCAGGCCCTCGGTCGACACCGGCATGGGTCTGGAGCGGCTGGCGGCCGTGATGCAGGGCGTGCACAGCAACTACGAGATCGACCTGTTTCGCAACCTGGTCAGGAACGCGGCCGCGATCACCGGGACCCGTGACCTGGGTAACAACTCGCTGAACGTGATTGCCGATCACATCCGTTCCTGCGCGTTTCTGGTGGTCGACGGAGTGCTGCCCTCCAATGAAGGTCGCGGTTATGTGTTGCGCCGCATCATCCGCCGGGCCGTGCGCCACGGTTACCGGCTGGGGGCCGAGCAGCCGTTCTTCTATCGCCTGGTGGAGCCGCTGGTCGCGGACATGGGCACGGCCTACCCGGAACTGAAAGACAACCAGGCGCAGGTGGAACGCATCCTGCGACTGGAGGAGGAGCGCTTTGCCGAAACCCTGGAGCAGGGCATGCGCATCCTCGAGGACAACCTGGCTACGATGACGGGCACGCTGATACCCGGTGAGACCGTGTTCAAGCTGTACGACACCTACGGTTTTCCCGTCGACCTGACAGCCGACATCGCCCGCGAGCGTGGACTGACCCTCGACATGGAGGGATTCGAACGAGCGATGCAGGCCCAGCGTGAACGCGCGCGCGTGGCAAGCCACTTCGAGGCGGACTACTCCGCCGGTCTGGATATCGAGGGCAGCACGGAATTCAGCGGTTACGAACGGCTGACGGATGAGTCCGCGATCATCGCCCTGTACCGGGACGGTGAATCCGTGGAGCGGCTGGAGGCGGGCGAGGCGGGCATCGTGGTACTCGAAGGCACGCCGTTCTATGCGGAATCCGGTGGCCAGGTCGGTGACCGCGGCTGGCTGGAAACGGCCACGGCGCGTTTCGCGGTCAGCGACACCCAGAAACAGGGTGATGTGTTTGCCCATATCGGCACCCTGGAGCACGGCAGCTTGCAACCGGGTGAGCGGGTGGAGGCACGTGTCGACGCGGCACGCCGCCAGGCCACGGTTCTCAATCATTCCGGCACGCATCTGCTACATGCCGCGTTGCGCACGGTGCTGGGTGACCATGTACAACAGAAGGGTTCGCTGGTGGGACCGGATCGCCTGCGTTTCGACTTCACCCATTACGAACCGGTGACGCCGGCGCAACTCGAACAGATCGAGACCCTGGTCAACCAGCAGGTGCGTGCCAATGCCGTGGCCGAGACCCGGGTGATGTCGGTCGATGATGCGCTGGCCGCGGGCGCCATGGCGCTGTTCGGCGAGAAGTACGGGGACCAGGTGCGGGTGCTGTCGATCGGCGAGTTTTCCGTCGAACTCTGCGGGGGTACCCACGTCCGGCATGCCGGTGATATTGGCCTTTTGAAAATCACCTCGGAAGGCGGCATCGCCGCGGGCGTGCGGCGCATCGAGGCGGTCACCGGCGAACGCGCCCTGCAGTGGGTGAGCAGCAACGAAAACCGTCTGCAGCGTATCGCCGAGCTGGTGAAGGGCGGTCGTGAGGACGCCGACGAAAAGGTGGCCCAGGTGCTGGAAAAGAACCGCCGCCTGGAGAAGGAGCTGCAACAGCTCAAGAGCAAGCTTGCCAGTAGCCAGGGCAGTGACCTGGCCGCAGAGGCAGTCGAGATCAACGGTATCAAGGTGCTGGCAGCGCGGCTGGACGGTGCGGACAGCAAGGCCCTGCGCGAGACCCTCGACCAGCTGAAGAACAAGCTGGGTTCAGCGGCCGTGGTGCTGGGTACGGTTGACGGTGACAAGGTGAGCATTATCGCCGGTGTCACCAAGGACCAGACCGACCGCATCAAGGCGGGTGAGCTGGTCAATGCGGTGGCAAGCCAGGTGGGCGGCAAGGGCGGCGGGCGGCCCGACATGGCCCAGGCGGGCGGCAATCAGCCGGAACACCTCGATGCCGCGCTGCAGTCCGTTACGGCTTGGGTGCAGGAGCGGGTCGGCAGCTGAAGACCAAAACCATCTGCCTTGTGTCGTTTAATCCCCGGCCTTTATTATTTTTTGCACAGTTCTCCAATGACTTGGCTGACATTTGTTAACCTGATTCTGATATGAAACTAATCGTTCAAAAATATGGCGGGACCTCGGTCGGCAGCCCGGAACGCATCGAAAATGTTGCGGACCGGGTGCTGCGTTCGCGCGACCAGGGTCACGCTGTCGTGGTCGTGGTGTCGGCCATGAGCGGCGAGACCGACCGCCTGCTGTCCTTGGCGGCCGCCATTACCGATACGCTGGTGCCGCGCGAACTCGATGTGCTGCTGTCCACCGGTGAACAGGTCACCATCGCCTTGTTGAGCATGGCGCTGGAAAAGCGCGGCTGTCCCGCACGTTCCTATACCGGGACCCAGGTGCATATCCTGACGGACAGTGCCCATAACAAGGCGCGCATCCAGGAAATCGAGGACCAGCGGATCCACGCGGACCTGGCGGCCGGCCGGGTCGTGGTCGTGGCGGGGTTCCAGGGCGTGGACGAGGGCGGCAATATCACCACCCTCGGCCGGGGCGGCTCCGATACCACGGCGGTGGCGCTGGCCGCGGCGCTGAAGGCGGATGAGTGCCAGATCTATACCGATGTCGACGGCGTGTACACCACCGACCCCCGGGTGGTCCCGGACGCACGCCGCCTGGAACGCATTACCTTCGAGGAAATGCTGGAGATGGCCAGCCTGGGTTCCAAGGTGTTGCAGATCCGTTCCGTCAGTTTTGCCGGCCGTTACAATGTGCCGCTGCGTGTCCTGTCTTCGTTCGAGGAGGGCGAGGGCACGCTCATAACCTACGAGGATGAGAACATGGAACAGGCATTGATCTCAGGCATTGCCTTTAATCGCGACGAGGCCAAGCTCACCATTCTGGGTGTGCCCGACCGCCCCGGCGTGGCGCACCAGCTGCTGGGCCCGATTGCCGACGCCAATATCGAGGTGGACATGATCATCCAGAACGTCGCGCCGGATGGTGCGACCACGGACTTTACCTTCACCGTGCACCGCAACGATTACCCCGGGGCCCTCGCTATCCTGCAGCAGACCGCCAACAAGCTCGGTGCCCGGGAGGTCACCGGGGACGACAAGATCGTGAAGATCTCGCTGGTGGGTGTCGGCATGCGTTCCCACGCCGGCATTGCCTCGACCATGTTCGAGGCGCTCGCCAGGGAGGGCGTCAATATCCGCATGATTTCCACCTCCGAGATCAAGATCTCCGTCGTGGTGGATGAAAAGTACCTCGAACTCGGTGTGCGTACCCTGCACGATGCCTTCAACCTCGCACAGCCCGGCACCGTTTAGATTCAATATAATAAACTTACTTAATGTAATAGTATTAATACCCATTCGAAAGGGTTGTGCTATCCTCTTTAAATATCTACCGAAAATAAGGTAGGGCTTCAGCATTAATTGCAGGAGCCGAAAAATAGAAGTACACGGCCGGTCACTTCAACAAGAGCCGTGAATCCTTTGGCAGGGAACACAGAAAACAAGGAGAGGGAACAATGTTGATACTCACACGCAGGGTGGGCGAGACCTTGATGATCGGTGACGATGTGACAGTCACAGTCCTTGGAGTCAAGGGCAATCAGGTCAGGATCGGAGTCAATGCACCCAAGGATATCGCGGTGCACCGGGAAGAGATCTACGAGCGGATCAAGCAGGAGCAGGGCCAGGAACCCTCAAGCAGTTCCGGCACTTCCTGACTGATCGCGTTTCACCCGCTTTCCAGCTTTACCTCATATATCCGCAACGGTATGCTACGCCTCCTCGGGCAGTGGTCAGCAGGTCGCTTGCGGCTGCCGGAAGACACGGAGAGGTGGCCGAGTGGCTGAAGGCGCTCCCCTGCTAAGGGAGTATGGGTTAATAGCCCATCGAGGGTTCGAATCCCTCCCTCTCCGCCATTCCTTAAATAAGGGGCTGAATAGGCCCCTTATTTAAGGAATTATGATGGATGGATTCAAAGCCTCGATATCTAATAGTTGGGTTTGACAAGCGGCGGATCCGCGCAGAACGTCGCCGAAAGGTGGCGGCCCCGAACGGCGAGGCCGTCAGGCCGAGTAATCCCTCCCTCTCCGCCAATTTATGTATAATCCCCATCCGATTTAATGCGCCCGTAGCTCAGCTGGATAGAGTACCTGGCTACGAACCAGGCGGTCGGAGGTTCGAATCCTTCCGGGCGCGCCATTTTTCACTTCTACATCAAGC
>CAMYJI010000011.1 GCA_947258545.1 uncultured Ectothiorhodospiraceae bacterium | reverse complement strand
GCTGGAAAAGATCCGCAGCATCACCGATGAACCCATAGTCCGGATGATCGTCAGCCACTATCACGCCGATCACATCTACGGGCTGCAGGTCTTCGAGGACCTGGATGCCGAGATCCTGGCCCCTGAGGGCGCCGAGAACTATCTCGAATCGGAGCACGCCCGGGAGCGCCTCGAGGATCGCCGCTTTACCCTTGATCCCTGGGTCAATGAGAGCACGCGGCTGGTCTATCCCGACATGTACCTGAGTGAAGGCCGGCAATTCAGGCTCGGGGATGTGGAGTTCGTTGTCACGACCGTGGGCGCCGCGCATTCGGATGGCGACCTGACGCTGTACGTGGCCCCGGATCGGGTGCTGTTCTCCGGCGATGTCATCTTCGAGGGGCGGGTGCCGTTCCTGGGCGATGCCAATACCAGGCACTGGCTCAAGGTACTGGAGCGCATGGAGAAGGAACAACTGGTGGCCCTGGTGCCCGGTCATGGCGCCGCTGCCGATAATCCCAACGAGGCGATCGGCCTGACCCGTCGTTACCTCGCCCACCTGCGCAACAACATGGCGCAGGCGGTTGGCGACTTCGTGCCCTTCAGCGAGGCCTACGAGGCCATCGACTGGTCGGCATTCGAGGCGCTACCGGCCTTCGCCGAGGCGAACCGCCGCAACGCCTACCAGGTCTATTTATCACTTGAGGCGGAGCTGCTCGGGGAATAGACGGTCAGCACCTACAGGGCGGGGGAGTCCAGCTGCAGCGGTTTCGGCACCTCTGCCTCGACGATACCGCGTTCCGTGTACCACCAGATCAGGATGTCGTAGTAGGAGCGGATATTCTCCACGTAGCGGACCGGCTCGCGTCCGCGTGCATAGCCATAGCGGGTCTGCTTATACCACTTCTTCTGGCTCAGCAGCGGCAGGTTCTCTTTCACATCGATCCACTTGTCCGAGTTGCCGCCGTTTTTCTGGGTGAGAATCCGTGCATCCTCGAGGTGTCCGTAGCCAACATTGTAGGCCGCCAGCGCCAGCCAGGTGCGGTCGGGCTCCGCTATCCGCTCCGGGATTTTCTGCCGCATGCGTTCAAAGTACCTGGCGCCACCGAGGATGCTCTGCACCGGGTCCAGCCGGTCTTCGATGCCCAGGTCCTTGGCCGCCGCCTGGGTCAGCATCATCAGGCCGCGCACACCTGTTGGTGAAACGGCATCCTTGTCCCAGTGGGATTCCTGGTAGCTGATGGCCGCGATCAGCCGCCAGTCCATACCCACCAGTTCGGCGGCATTCTTGAATACATCCAGGTAGGGGGGCAGCCGTTGTTCGATGTGGGCCTGGTAGCGGCGGGTGCCGACATAGTCGAAATCGGTGATATGGCCGTAGTAGCGCTCGATCAGCTGGTCCAGTGTTCCGTCTTCCCGGATAACGGTAAAGAAGTCCACGGCCGCGTTGTACAGGCTGTCATCATCGCTGCGTGCAAAGGCCCAGGCCAGCGGTCGTGGCGGGCTGATATCAAAGGCCGGCTTCAACTCGGGATAGAAGCGCTGGTTGATTGAGAGTTCGTTGGAGTCGGCGATCGTGTACTCAATCAGTTTTAGCCATAAGAGGTTGAGCAGTTCCTCGCTCTCCATATTCTCATTTTCCTGCCAGCGGAGGTCGGGGTATTCGTCGCGCAGGGATTCCAGGTGCTCCTCGTGGCTGCTGCCGGCGACCACCTCGAGGCGGCCCTCGAGATCATCGAATGTCTTGGGCCGGACGGAGCCCCGGCGATAGACCAGCTGGGGCGTGATCTCCTGGTAGACCGGACCGAAGCGCACGCTTTCCCTGCGCTTGTCTGTCACCGTCAGACCGGCCGCTGCCAGGTGCGCATCACCACGTGCCACCAGGGGCAGGATGTCATTGAAGTTGGGTGGTACCACGATGTGCAGTTCAACACCAAGCTGTTCCGCGAAGCGCCTGGCCAGCGCGTATTCAAATCCGGCCGGGCCGGTGCTGCCCACGTAGTAGGTGGTCGGGCTGTTGCGGGTGATCACCACCAGCTCGTTCCGGGACTGGATCTGCTCGAGCAGGGTGGGGGGCTCGCTGCAGGCGCCAAGCATGAGCGCGAAAAACAGCCAGAGGGCGATACAGACCGTGGCGGTACGCACCCTGCTTAAGCTAGAATACACAGCCTGACTGACTGGTTGGAATCTTGCCCCGGTTGATTCAAATCCCATGAGATTTTTTCAGGCCTGGACCATTTTGGCTTCCATGGAAGCTGAGAGGTTATCATACTGTACCAGCAGATAGATTCAGTAGACAGGTAGACAATTTGGAAAGACTGGAGAGGTACCGAAGCGGTCATAACGGCACCGACTCGAAATCGGTTGGGGGCGTTAGCCCCACGTGGGTTCGAATCCCACCCTCTCCGCCATTTAACAAACAAGGGTCTGCTGGCCCTTGTTTGATTAATCATAAGGGTGGGATTTGAACCCACGTGATAATAAAATGGCAGGGTTCGACGAGCGGCGTAGCCGCGAAGAACGCTGCCGTCAGGCAGCGGCCCCGAAGGGGTGAGGGCCATAAGGCCCGAATAATCCCACCCTCTCCGCCATTTAACAAACAAGGGTCTATTGGCCCTTGTTTGATTAATCATCAGAGTGGATTTGAACCCACGTGATAATAAAATGGTCGGGTTCGACGGGCGGCGTAGCCGCGAAGAACGCTGCCGTCAGGCAGCGGCCCCGAAGGGGTGAGGGCCATAAGGCCCGAATAATCCCACCCTCTCCGCCATTTTTCATATGTTTATCGTTGCACCTCCTTTTTCCGTTCCTCGGATTGAACCGTGCAAGGTAGAGAATTTGTAATAATATTCCCCGCTGCATGCCGGGGTGGCCGCCGCCCGTCATGAGCGGCAGAAGCTGGAGCGGTTGTGCCGCTTTATCACCCGTCCGGACATGCCCAAAAATGGCTCTCTCTTCTGAAGGGAGGTAATTGTAGGTCGCGCAAGAGTACGAAGGTTATCGTACATAGCTCGGCTTGAGAGTGACAATTTACAGTACTTTTAAGACATGCAACCACTTGCGCTGAAGGTCGTAGTTGGGTCGAAGCTGGTCACCTGACTGAATTGCTCAGGTATTACCCCTTGTAGTTCCGAAATAAGATTGGAAGCAGCCATTCAGTAATCTCGAATAGTTGCCGATATAGCTCTTGTAAGGGGTAATCCGTCAAGAATGCCTGGAAATAGCACCGAGTAGCCTGTTTTTTGATGACATTGTTGACATGAATCAACGTATACCGATTACCAGTATTTGAAGTATTAAGCGCTATTGAAATTTTATCCTGGTTCAGAGGTAACAGATGAAAATCAAAAAACCAGAGCATTTCGATGAAGACGTGGTGTTGGTCTTTCTGACAGTGCTTGTGGTAACTATTGTTATGGCCTTGTGACGGTCTGGGTGTCAAAACCCTCCCTTCCGTACTCTGGCTCTTGCTAACCGGTCCCTTGGGTCTGGCGTGGATAGCTTGGTGCAAGAAGGTTGCGTAACTACCATTCCGCATCGGCGGTCTCTCGGCCATCTTAATGAATTTAAAAAAATTAGGCCGGATACATTTTATGCTTAGTGCCTGAATAGTGTATCCGACCCCTTTGTCGAGAACTTTTTACGGACTCTGACAGCGTGCTAGTAGGGGTATCCCCATAAACGTCTAGCCTTACGATGGTGCTGTCTGCGTACATCGGATAACGTGGGACCATATCGACCGATACCGCCGCGGTTGACGGGGTATCCCCTCATGCCCCTCCAGTTATCCCGATGCATACGGCGGAAATCTCCAGTTGTTGGCCCGTGGCGGTCGAGGAATCCATACTCGTTCAGATACGCTTCGTTTGGATCCCAACCCCCTGCATACGGCCCCCCGGGTCTCCACCATGCATAGGCAGATGCCGCCGGGAAACATACTGCAGTTGTAATTAACAGGGTCAGCAATATTCTTTTGATTTGACAGTGAAATGGCTTATTCATGGCTCACCTCCTTGCTGAAACAATCAGCCAAATATCCAAACTAAACCTTTCATAAGCAAATTATATTGTTATCACAGGAAAACACCTTGAGGACCGTCATTTAAGGATGAAATAATCCATGCAATATTTTCATAAGCTGATGGGAAAAACCGGGACAGTCCACGTTTTATTAAAATCACAGATCTTCTACAGCTTGAACAAGCAGCTTTCACAGGCCGTTCGCCCTGACATTGAACAAATGGGGCAGGTACATTATTACTGTTGATAAATGTATCCGGCCCTAATTTTTAGTTCGGGCGGCGCTGATGCCGCGACCGCGGGATAACCTGACCCGCTACCACGGGGTGTTCGCACCGAACAGTCCCTGGCGCGGGTAGATCACGCCGGGCGGACGGGGCCGGCGTCTGGGTGCGCAACCGGACGGTGAAGTGCAGTCAGCACCTGAGCGCCGGGCGGCGCTGGCTGGTTTTTTTACTCCTGCACAACCGGCATACATGCCATCCATAGCAATAATCCGGGCCCAGCGCCTCAAGCGCGTGTTGAGGGATGCGGATGGGGGCCCTTGTTCGACGAAACGGCAGGATTGCCGTTTTGGACGCCGGCCCGGCGCCCACGGGGTGAGGGTCCAGGGAGGGGCCCGAGTCAATCCCACCCTCTCCGCCATATATATTATTCCGGTTGTTTGAGGCGGTATTTGAACAGCCGCCGGTTCTGGTTTACCCTTGCGCGCTTGTTCGATCCGGAGAGGTGTCCGAGTGGTTGACCAGATCGCCTGGAACGATCTGGAACAGTGGCGCGTAGCGCACTGGCCCCGCAGGGGTGGAGGGCAGGATGCCCGGAATAAGGTGCACGCGAGCGTGCTCCGTTTCAAAAAGGACTTTTCGGATGGCCGACTGGCTGATCCATGTAAATATACGGAGAGGTGTCCGAGTGGTTGAAGGAGCACGCCTGGAAAGTGTGTATACGGTAACCCCGTATCGAGGGTTCGAATCCCTCCCTCTCCGCCAACCATAGAAAAAGGGGCCTTGTGCCCCTTTTTCTATGGTTTGATAGTGGTGGATTCGAGCCCTCGATATTCGCTGAGTGGTTTGACAAACTACCGCGCAGTGTTGGTGCAGAAGGTCGCCGCGCAGCGGCGACGCCAAAAGGCATCCCACCCGGTGTGCAATCACAGATTGCACCCGTTCAGCTCGTGCGAAGCGATGCTTCGCGTAAAGCACTCTCCTCACCCTTCTCCGCCTTACAGTCTGCTCTCTGACCTGCATCTCTAAAGGACAGAGCTAATCCCGCAATAATTTAGCTAACTGTCCGGTATAAGAGGGCGGATGCAGCCTGTACATGGCGAATACGTCCAGTTTTCTCTCCAGTTCGAAGACATACCACAAGTGAGTATGGCCAAGATTTTCGCTGCGACTGATCCCGTTCAGCCGATCAATGAACAGATGCGATAACGGCACGTGATGACCGGGAGTTGCAGTTTCATGAACAGGTTGTCGGCGACGATTGCCTTCGCGCCGACGCGCGCCGGGATTTTACGATCGTGGTGAATAGATGTGCGTGGACTATCAGCAGAACCTTCATGGAAGAGAAGGGTAGGGAAGCTTGCGTTCGGGAACAAGACTGACTAAGTTACCGATATCAGGTAATTATTATGAATTCGCCACCCACAGGTGTATATAAGCATCCGTCATGAATGATGACCTGAAGCTGGCGGCGCGAGTGCATTACAGCTTTCTGCCAGAGCATTACGAAGATGACTGGCTGGATGTGGCGACCCATTTGATACCGAAATCAGTGCTGGGGGGTGATTATTGCAGTGTCGTCCCGCTTGATGAGCAGCGGTTTGCGGCGTGTATCTGTGATGCCGTTGGCCATGGAGTTGCCTCAGCCCTGTATGCCGCACGTATTAACACCTTTGTATTGGCAAATATCTTGCAGGGCCATGACCCTTGCGAACTGATCAGTGCGCTGAATGAGTTTCTGTGTCGCCGGCTCGTCGAATCAGGCATGTATGCCTCATTCTTTGTTGTGTTGCTGGATACCAGGTCTATGGAAATGCAGTTTGCCGGTGCCGGTCATCCTGCTGCGCTGCATTTGTCTGCAGAGGAAAACCGGACTCACTGGCTGGATTCAGAAACCACTCTGCTTGGATTCGAGCACCCGTTACCTGTTGAATGTTCATCGCAATCCAGCCCAATAAGTTCTGGCGACAGAGTATTGTTGTACACAGATGGTCTTACAGAGACAAGGAACAGCCGGGGAGAAGAATTCGGCCATTCAGGGGTGGAACGCTATGCAAGTGCTAATTCACAGGAAGACAACAGGAGCTTTGTTAATGGTTTATGTTCGGCGGTCCATGACTATAGCATGGGTGAAATAAAAGACGACATACTGTGTCTGAGTCTCCAGGTGAAGTAGACAACAGCGCGATCCTTTTTCAACAGTCGGCAGCTATTTAAACTGTCTTGCTTGGTGGCATTTGTGACGGTTGACAGGCGTCCAGATCAAGTCGGTCGATGGCGATACCCTGCCCACCGACAGGGATTGCAGGGCAGCGCTTCACAGACGACAATCTGTTAATGAGGCTAAACATAAAATAGAATCATGCCGCAGGTAAAGTCAGGCAGACAGTGATGGGTGATATCCCTCCTGATGATGAAAGACGCGACCCGGCGCGGCAGGATCGGCGCTCGAGTCCCGCATTGTCCGGGCATCTGGAGTTGCTGGCCAGGATGAGTGGCCACCTTGCCGTTACAACCGACATCGAGGAGACCATTCAGAAGGCCCTGGATCTGATCATCCATTACGTGGCCGCTGAAGCCGGTTCGCTGTTTCTGCTGGAAGCGGATACCGGGAAACTGGTTTGCAAGGCCAGTGTCGGTCAGGCTGATATCTGCGGTATCACGCTCGAAGCCGGTCAGGGGATTGTGGGGCAGTGTGTGTCCGGGAGTTGCAGTCGTATCGTGCGCGATGTCAGCGAGGATCGGGATTTTGAGCCATCGGTGGATGATCTGACAGGTTTTCATACCCGTTCCATACTGTGTGCGCCCATGATTGTTCATGATGCCATGTTGGGTGCCATCGAGCTGGTAAACAAGAAGGATGAAAGCGGGCTGTTCTCCGAGCCGGATCTCATGATGCTGCAAACGCTGGCATCAGCGGCGGCCCTGGCCATCCGCAATGCGCGCATGACAGAGGAGCTGGTCCGGCAGGAGCGTCTCAACCGGGAGGTCGAGCTTGCCATCGAAATGCAGCGCAGCCTGTTACCGGCGGCGCGGCCGGCGCCATTTCCGGTGTCGGGGATCAACCTGCCGGTCTACGAGGTGTCCGGTGATTTTTACGATTTCTTTGAGCTGGACGATGGGCGCATCTATTTCAGCCTGGGTGATGTCTCCGGAAAGGGCATGGATGCCGCGTTGCTCATGTCCAGGACCTCCAGCCTGTTTCGCTGCCTGGGTAAAACAATACACAAACCCGCTGTTCTGCTCGCAACCATCAACAGGGAGCTATTCGAGACGGCGATCCATGGCATGTTTGTCACCATGACCTGTGGCATCCTTGATCCCGCAAGCGGCACTGTGCAGCTGGCCAATGCCGGCCACGAGCCAGCCCTGCTGCATGATTGCAATGGAAAATTCAGATCAATACCCGCCAGTGCCCCGCCGCTTGGAATAATATATTCTGAAACAGGGGAAACCGGCATTCGGGATGAGACATTCAGGCTCAATGGTGGCACACTCTACATCTTTACAGATGGTGTAACCGAGGGTTTTCTCGAAAACGGCGACCCGCTCGAGGTTGACGGCCTAAAAAAGATCATCCATGGACAGTCTGGAGAAACGGTCACCAGACGTATTGAATCTGTGATTGCCTGCCTGAGCAGTGCCGGGCAAAATCGTCGTGACGACATCACTATCCTGGCCGTGGAAGATAGCAGTCAGCATCGATGAGCGCTTATCAGGGCAAGGATTCCGAACCGTCGGTCCGGGTCACATTTCCAGCGCAGGCGTGGGAACTGCAGCGGGTCCGTGAGGTGGTGCGCAGGACCTGCGATGAATGCGGGTGTGCTGCTGCCCTGGCCAACGACCTGGTGATTGCTGTCGACGAGGCCTGCCAGAATATTGTACGGCATGCCTACAGGGATGTGGACGATGGCGAGGCAACCCTGGAGATCTTCTGCCGGGACGATGCAGTGGAGTTTCGTCTGCTGGACGACGCCCCCCCGGTGGATAACGAGAAGCTCAAGCCGGTATGGCCGAAGAAGGTTCAGGCCGGGGGACTGGGCGTGTGCCTCATCTACGATATCATGGATGAGGTGGAGCATCTTCCCCTTCCCTCAGGTCAGGGAAATCTGCTGCGAATGGTAAAATTCTTCAAGAGAGATCCAGAATGAACCATGAGATTGTTAAAAGGCAGGGTGCCTCGGTGGTCATTCTGAGGGGAGATGTCGATCTCTCAAGCTCGCCCGAAGCGCGCAAGCTGTTGCTCAGCAGCGTTGATGATAGTGACAGGGTGCTGGTCGACCTTTCGGGTGTGAGCTATATCGACAGCTCCGGGATCGCATCACTGGTAGAGGCCCTGCAGGCATCAAAAAAGAACGGTAAGCAGTTTGCGCTCGCCGCGGCCAGTGAACCGACTCGACGGGTTCTGGAACTGGCACGCCTCGACAAGGTGTTCACGATATATGCAACAGTTGACGAGGGAATCAATGCAGCAGGATAGAGGCAGCGTTCCTTGTTACACATTGTAGATGTGTACCACAACCTATAATCACACATCGACTGTAACACCATCCTGATTATGCGTGGATTCGTAGAGAAAATCGGCCGGGAGTTTCTCTACCTGCTGGAAACCATCGGCAGGATGGGAATCTTTTTCTCGACAACCCTGGTCACCATCCTGAAGCCGCCTTATACACCGTATCCGGTAGTCCGGCAGATCTATTTCATTGGTGCCCGCTCGGTGGTTGTCATCCTGGTTACCGGCCTGTTCACCGGCATGGTGCTGGGTCTGCAGGGGTACCACAACCTCAAAAAGTTTGGTTCAGAGGAGTTGCTGGGCTCGGCTGTGGCGCTCAGCCTGATACAGGAGCTTGGTCCTGTACTAACGGCACTCATGGTCATTGGCCGTGCCGGATCTGCCATCTGTGCGGAAATCGGAATCATGCGTCATTCCGAGCAGATCGATGCACTGGAGTGTATGGCAATCGATCCCTACAAGTTCCTAATTGCCCCCAAGTTTATTGCCGCATTGATCTCGTTGCCGGCGCTGACTTTCATTTTCAACGTGCTGGGCATCCTGGGTGGTTATCTCGCCGGTGTTGTGTTTCTGGAAGTTGCCAGCGGCGCCTATTTTCAGGGTATGTACGATAGCGTTGAATGGGCGGATATCCGCCTGTGTTTTATCAAGTCCATGATCTTTGGTGTGCTCATCGTCTGGATTGCATCATTCAAGGGCTATTTCCTGCACCTCAACCGAACCGGGGTATTCGGTGCCGAAGGGGTAAGCCGTATCACCACCGATGCCGTGGTGCTTGCATCTGTGACTATACTGATATGGGATTACCTGATCGGGTCACTGATGCTCTCATAAAGAGGTCAGTCAGCAGGACGTAAAAATTGACAATACGGGGTTGTTTATGAACAAGATGAATCTCGAAATGATTGTGGGACTCTTTTTGCTGGCAGGATTTGCCAGTTTCTCCTACATCGCCATCAAGATGGGCGATCTCGGCTTTTTCAATGAAGATTCCTATCCTGTCAGCGCCCGGTTTATCTCCATCAGCGGTCTCAAGGAAGGCGCAGCAGTCGAGCTGGCCGGCGTAAAGATCGGGACGGTATCCGGTATCGAGCTTGACGGGGGAGAGTACGAGGCCGTTGTCCATCTTGACATCAACAAGCAGATCAGGCTCCAGGATGACAGCATCGCCTCGATACGTACATCCGGCATTATCGGTGATCGCTTCATCAAGCTCACACCCGGCGGTTCGGAGGATTACCTGGAGACAGGGGATGAAATCGCGGAAACCGAGTCGTCGATCAGTCTGGAGGAACTGGTCAGCAAGTATATATTCAATAGCGAATAACAAATATCCAGTGTTACCGGAACAAAGTCGGGAACCAGGTCAGCGAGGTGATAAAATGTTGAAACGTCTGTTTTTGATAATCATGTTGAGTGCCGTCATGGCAATGCCGGGACTGGTATCCGCCGATTCCGCACCCATCGAATCTGTGCGTACAGCAGTGGATGCCATTCTTGACATACTCAAGAATCAGGAACTCGATAAAGCGGTAAAGCGCGACCGGATGCGCGAAGTCATTGACGCGCGTTTCGATTTCCGCGCCATGTCCCAGAGCACGCTGGCGACCAACTGGAGAAAGGCATCGAAGGATGAGCAGCAGCAATTCGTAGAACTCTTCGGCCGCCTCATTCAGAATACCTATATCGGACGGGTAGAGGCCTATACCAACGAAGAAGTGACCTATCCATCCGAAAAGATCAAGGGTAAACGTGCCGTTGTGGATACCCTGATCATCACCAGCACCGCGGAGATCCCTGTAAATTACAAGTTATACCTGAAGAATAACCAATGGCGGATCTATGACGTGGTCATCGAGGGGGTCAGTCTGATCAGCAATTACCGCAGCACCTACCAGGAGATTGTGAAAAAGGAAGGTTTCTCCGGTCTGCTCGCCAGGATGGAGGCGAAGATCGAGGAGATTACCAATCCTCCGTCCTGACGCGACTCGTTATCCCTGGAAATACCGGTTGCCGCGTGCGGCAGTCAGGCGTTGCAGATATTCCTCTGCATTGACGGTTTCATCCCTGGGCCGGCGATTGAGCATGTCCTGAATCGCCTCGTTATCGCTGCTGCAGACCTCATCGACCGTGCCGGTCATCAGTACCTGGCCGTCGCCCAGCACCGTAATCCTGTCGGCGATCTTGAACGCGCTTTCCAGCTCATGGGTCACCACCACGATGGTGACCTTCATCGCAGCCTTGAGTCGCAGTATCAGCTCGTCCAGCTCGGCCGAGACCACGGGATCCAGACCCGCAGAGGGTTCGTCGAAGAAGAGCAGGCTTGGGTCCATGATAATGGAGCGTGCCAGGGAGGCCCGTTTGAGCATGCCGCCGGAGAGTTCGGAGGGCATCAGGTCCTCGAATCCCGCCAGGTTGACAACTTCGAGTTTCATGCGGGTCATGATGCGTATGGTGTTCTCATCCAGCCTGGTATGTACTCGCAGTGGCAACTCAATATTCTCCGCAACGCTCATCGACCCAAGCAGTGCGCCACCCTGAAAGGCAACACCCATCTTGCGCCGCAGTTTGTAGAGCTCTCGAGTCCTGAGCCGGGTGATGTTCTGCCCCAGGATGTGAATACTTCCGGAAGTCGGTTTGTTCAGCCCCAGCAGGTTACGCATGAGTGTGGTTTTGCCTGAACCGCTACCGCCCATGATGACCATGATCTCGCCGGCGTGGATATCGAGGTCCACCCCCTTGAGAATCTCCCTGTCTCCGTAG
This sequence comes from uncultured Ectothiorhodospiraceae bacterium, assembly GCA_947258545.1. GTDB lineage: Bacteria > Pseudomonadota > Gammaproteobacteria > UBA9214 > UBA9214 > CAMYJZ01. Next base: position 45,233 of record CAMYJI010000011.1, on the reverse strand, counting down.
TGGGTTACGAGCTTCTTGATTTCGATGACCTTTTCAGGTGCCGTGTCTGGCATGACTTGCTGCTCCGGGGTATGGATACAGAACCGGGAATTCTTTTTTGCGGGCCCATTGTGAACCGAATGCAGGCTGGTCTACAAGGGCGCCTCGTATGCCCGAGTGGCTCACAATGAGGGCGTGACCGGTTCCTGCAGATGTCCAACAGGATGCCGTTGCCCAGGGAGATGGCCATGGAAATCATCCAGCGTGCCTGGCGTGAGGTCTAGAAGATCATAGGGGCCAGACCGCCGAAGTGGTCAGGGTAGTGGGCTGGATCGGGCGGAAACCTCAGGTGCCGGTGCGCTTGTTGGCAACGAAGGCATCGGCACGTTGAGGGCGCCTTCGGCTCGGCCCCGTCCACTTGCATCCTGCCCAGGGAACTCGCATGTACTCGCACCCGTACGGGAGGGGTAAAACCAAATTGTTGGTATTGTCTGTTTCCACGTCCCCAGCCTGTCCGCTAACCAGTTTGGTCTCTGACCGGCGTCTCTCCAGGATAAATAAATGTCATCTAAATCAGTTGGATATGCCGGATGAGTGGGCAGCGCTGGCCCCTTGAACCGGAGTTCACTCCTATCCGCCATATACGATCGGCATCACCCGGGGCCTTTGTTTTTGGATTGTGGGGTGCGTCCGGCGCGAGCCAACACCGGGACATGGCGACGGCGGTCACACCGGGGTGAGCGCTCGCTAGGCGTGAATGATCTCTGGCCCTTGCCACTGAACATGTACGGCTGCATAGTCGCGGCTGGCGGCCTATTTCGTCGTGTGGATGAGGGATATGGATCAGGAATTTTCACCATCAAGTGCGCCGGTTCGCGGGCGCATCGCCTGGTACGCGATCGCGATTTTCCTGAGTTCGGCCTGCCTCATGGTGCTGGAGATCGCCGCTGCGCGGTTGCTGGCGCCCTACATCGGTGTATCGCTGTACTCCTGGACCGCCATCATCGGCGTGGTGCTGGGCGGTTTATCGCTGGGAAACTGGTTGGGGGGTGTTTGGGCTGATCGTGGTGGTACCGAGCACTCGGCCGGCCTGGTGCTCGGGGCCGGCGCGATATCCTGTATCGGCATCCTGTTGCTGTTGACCCTGATCGCGCCGCCCCTGCAGCGTAGCGAACTGGGTCTGTTGACGGTGAGCTTCCTGTTTGTGGCGGCGCTGTTCTTCCTGCCCGCCATGCTGCTCGGTGTCGTGACGCCGCTGTTGACCACGCTGGCGCTGCGGCTGGACACGCGCACCGGGCACATCGTCGGCATGATGCACGCGCTGGCGGCACTCGGCAGCATCGTGGGCACTTTCGCTACCGGGTATCTATTTATCCAGTACTTCGGTACCAACGCCGTGCTAATCGGTACCAGCGGGGTACTGGGCCTGCTGGCGCTGGCCTACTTGCTGCACGGCCGCTGGACATTGCTGGGGCTGGCGGTTCTCGCTGTCGCTATCACGGGTTGGACCCAGGCACGCGGCGGTTTTCTGCAGCCCTGTGATCGTGAGAGCAACTACTTCTGTATCCGTATTGTCGACATGTCCGGCGAGGTGCCGCACGGGCGCGCGCGCGGTATGGTGCTCGATCATCTGTTGCACGGTATCAGTCACGAAACCCGACCGGACCTGCTGATTGCACCCTACACCCACCTCATGGATGAACTGATCGCAGTACACCTCGGTGACAGGCAGCAGCCGCCCGCCTTTTTCTTCGCCGGTGGTGGTTCCTATACCCAGCCGCGCGCCGTGCAGGCGCGTTATCCCAACGCTCGGATCGTGGTGGTCGAACTGGACCCGCAGGTCACGGCGGTGGCGCAGAGCGAACTGTATTTCGAGCCCGGCGATGTGCGCATTATTCATTCCGATGCGCGACGCGTGCTGCAGCGCGTGCATGACCAGAGCTTCGATGTGATTGTCGGTGACGTGTTCCATGATATCGCCGTTCCATACCACCTGGTGACACGGGAGTACGCCGAACTGGTGAAGTCACGGCTCGCGCCTGATGGGCTCTATACCCTCAACGTGGTCGACGTGTATCCCGACCCGAAACTGGTCAAGAGCATGCTGAAAACGCTGCGCCAGGTGTTTGGCGAGGTACGTGTCTGGATCGAGGACCTGACGTCGCAGGATTCGCGCGTGACTTATGTGATCTCGGCCGGTGACACGCACACGGCACCCGTACGCCTGCGAGCGATGCGCGGACCGCGGCGCGAGTGGCGTGATGTGACGATATCGCTGGCAAAGCAGGGCACGCCACTGTCTGCACTGCCGCTACTCACCGATGACCATGTTCCCGTCGAACGGTTGCTATCCAGGCTGATATTCACCGAGCTGGGACGCTAGGGTACGGGACCCTCTTTAATCTCTAGGAGGCGCGCTGGTAGGTACCGATGAGTTCGGCCTGGTCCAGGACATGTCCCTCCATGGCGCGCAGGAGGCCTGATTTTTTGGGTTTATCGAGATCCGGTAGGATGGCATCCAGCGCATACAGCTGAAAGAAGTAACGGTGCCGGCCAACCGGCGGGCAGGGGCCGCCGTAGCCGGTCCGATCCCAGTCATTGATGCCTTCGCATGTGCCCGCTGGCAGGGCATTGCGGCCCGTCGCCTGTTCCAGTCCGGTTGCATCGGGCGGAATGTTGTACAGCACCCAGTGAACCCAGGTCATTCGGGGTGCGGCCGGATCCGGTGCATCCGGGTCATCAACGATCAGCGCCAGGCTCTGTGTACCTGCCGGCAATTCCGTCCAGGAGAGATCAGGCGAGATATCCTGGTCGTCACAGGTGTAAGGGGCAGGTATCTCAGCGTTGTGTTCAAACGCCGTGGATGTGAGCTTCATGGTTATGGCAACCTTCGCTTGTCATGGGTAGTGCGAGCAGACCGGTGTGTAGCATACTGTTTACAGCATCCCCATAATGTATTCTAGTCCATAGGGAAACGATTATGACGGTGTCGGTCAACCCGTTGATGTGACAGACTGGATCCCGAAACAAACCACCAACAGAGGCTCACTGCTTATGAATCCGGATCTCTTTACACCGCTCACGGTCGGCCGACTGGTCTTGCCGAACCGCATCGTCATGGCGCCCCTGACCCGTAATCGCGCGGCCGAGGGTAATGTGCCGCAGGCCATGAACGTGGAGTACTACCGGCAACGCACCACGGCGGGGCTCATTATCACCGAGGCCACCCAGATTTCACCGCAGGGCGTCGGCTACCCGGCGACACCGGGTATCCATAGCGAGGCGCAGGTCGCGGGCTGGCAGAACGTCACCCGGGCCGTGCACGAACAGGGCGGTCGCATCTTCCTGCAGCTCTGGCATGTCGGCCGGATTTCTCATCCTTCGCTGCAGCCCGAGGGGGCGTCGCCGGTGGCACCTTCGGCCATCAGGCCGGACGGGGAAGCCGTTACCTATGAGGGCATGCAGGCCTTCGTGACACCTCGGGCACTGGGACTGGATGAAATCCCGGCCATCGTGGAGCAGTACATGCAGGCCGCACGCAATGCGCTGCGTGCAGGTTTTGACGGTGTCGAGATACACGCAGCAAACGGTTATCTCATTGACCAGTTTCTGCGCGACGGCAGCAACCACAGGACGGACGCCTATGGCGGTACCCTGGAGAACCGTGCACGCTTCCTGCAGGAGATAACAACAGCCGTCTGTACAGAGATCGGGGCGGACCGGGTCGGGGTGCGGCTTTCCCCGGAAAACAGTTTCAACGATATGCACGACGGCAACCCCCAGCTAACATTCAATCATGCCGCCGCTCTGTTGGGCGGGTTCGGCCTGGCCTACCTGCACGTCCTCGAGAGCGACATGATCACAGGCGAGCGCACCATCGATTATGGCCAGATACGTGACGCCTTCGGGGGCAATTACCTGGCGAATTGCAAATACGACCTGGCACGGGCGCAGCAAGCTATTCAGTCGGGTGCGGTGGACATGGTGGCCTTCGGCACCTTGTACATCGCCAACCCGGACCTGGTCGAACGCTTCAGGAGCGGTGTCGCCCTCAATACCCCGGACCCGGATACCTTTTACGGCGGTGATGAACACGGCTACACCGATTACCCCTTTCTGGGGCAATAGGCGAATTGTGACGTTATCCCTGCCTCCGCGTTAGTCCCACCGCAGCCGCAGGGCGGCATTTCCCGATCGCACGACCCGCGCTCCCAGCGGACGGCTCTCCCGGTCCAGTGCCGCTCGCAACCAGTCGTTGTCCTTGCGGACCGCCCGGTTGAGTCGGAACTTCCGGCGTTGCATCGGGAACATTTCCAGGCGCCGCAACTCACCGCTGTCACGGTCCAGCGTCACCAGGTAGAGCAGGGCGAGATCGATCCGGAACTCCTCGTGACCACTGATCCCTTCATAGTCATCGATCAGGTCACCACAACCGTAGATGACGGGCTTGCCCCGATAGACCTCGATGCCGAGGGGATGATGCGAGGAATGGCCGTGGACCAGGTCCACTGAGTTGGCATCGATGAGTGCATGGGCAAACCGGCGGTGTTCCTCCGGGATCGGATAGCCCCAGTTGCCACCCCAATGCAGTGAGACCATCACCACGTCGCCGGCTCGCCGGTGTGCGGCCACGGAATCGGCAACCTCGCGGAGTGCATTCTCCGAGAGATCCGGCAGCAGGTTGACACCCGGCTTGCGGGCTGTCGCGGCCCAGGCCACGGGGATACCGCTGCTCGGCAGGCCCCAGGCGAACACCAGTACCCGGCCTCCACCGGGCAGGACAAACACCGCCGGCTGCTGCGCCGCGGTGCGGTTCGTGCCCGCACCCACGGTCGTCAATCCAAACCCGCTCAGGCTAGACAGGGTCTCCTCGAGCCCCGCATACCCCCAATCCAGGACGTGGTTGTTGGCCAGCACGCAGCAGTCGATTGCCGCGGCACTGAGGCAGGGGATGTTGTCCGGGTGCATACGGTACTGGATACCCTTGCGTGGCCAGGGTTCACCCCGGCGGGTGACTGCTGTTTCCAGATTGATGATGCGCACATCGGGCGCCGCCTCATCGAGGAGCGCCAGCGTGTCCCCCCAGATATAGGCGAAGTCCACCGGCCGGGGAATCGGGCCGTTGGCCCGCTCGGCCAGGCGTAGATAATCCTGCGCCGAGCGGCTGTAGGGTTCGAAGATACCCGGGTCACCGGGATGGGGGAGTACCTGGTCGATGCCGCGACCCGTCATGACGTCACCGGCGACGCACAGGGTGACCGCATCTTTTGACTGCCGATTCTGTCGTTTGGATTGCGCTGGCATGGTGAAGCCCTGGTGCGGGAGTGCGGCGGTCAGTGGCGCGAGCGTGGAATATTTGATGAAGTCCCGGCGTTTCATGGGATTACCGCATAGCGATCATGGCAGCGTACAGCCGACGGCCTAACAGAAATTATAGCAGTGATACGTCGATGGTCCGGCGCCCTGGATTTACCGTTCGGAGTCAACCTGCACGGCGCTACCGACAGCCAGTACCAGCAACAGGGCCGCCCGGGGAGACAGCCCGAGTTTCTGAAAGGCAATGGTCAGCACCTCCAGCTGGATGATGGTGACCAGAAACACCACCAATAACAGCAATACCAGCAGGTAGCGGGGTGGCATGTCTGTTCAGGCTCGATCGTCAGGTTTGTTACCGGGATTCGGCATTGGTTTTGTTTTTACCGTGGTCGGGGGCTGTTTTTTTTATAGATCCAGCGCTTGTCTGACAGTGGGGTAAAACCGGTAATCCCGGCCGGCAGGGTCTCGTGGCTACCGAGTACCAGTACACCGCCGGGCCGCAGGGCGGCATGCAGCAGCGCCGTGATCTCCTGCTGCAGGTCCAGTTCGTAATAGGTGTAGACCAGGTTTCTGCACAGGATCAGATACAGGGACGTGGCCGGTGGTGGCGTGCGTGCATCATGTTCAACGAACAGCACCGGTTGCATGAATGTGGTCTGCAGACAGTAGTCGCCGGCGGATTCCGCAAAGGCTGCATCGCGCCATACCGGCGGCAGATCCTTGAGACTGCTGAAGGGGTAGCAGGCCTTGCGGGCACGCGTGAGCTGATTCCGATCGGTATCGGTTGCCAGGATTATCAGCTCCGTGTCCGGATAGCGCTGTCTGAGTTGCAGCGTCCACAGGATCGAAACTGAATAGGGCTCCTCACCGGAGCCACAGCCGGCACTCCAGATGCGCAGCGGTGCATGCTTGTCCCGTTTGGCCAGTTCCGCGAGATCCGGCAGGAGCTGTCCGGCAAGTAGCGTATATAGCCCCTGGTCCCGGTAAAAACGTGAGATGGTGATTCGACAGAGCGTATCGAGTATCCGCCATTCCCCGGGATGTTGCCGCAGGTAGTCGCGATAGGCTCCCGGGTCGGCCAGCTCGAGGGATTGTAGACGCTTGTAGACCCGTTTCTGCACCTGGCCGCGGACCTTGCGAAAACCGGCCCAGCGCATGCGCAGCTGCGGCAGGGCCCACTTGAAGAAAGCTATCCACTGCGGGTCATCGGTCACACTTACATTATGGGACAAGTCTGCCCCTGCCTGCCATGCCAATGGCTACCGATGGGTGCTCGCGCCAGCCTGTCCGTGGCTCGAAAGTAGATACCGGTTATTTCGGGCACTGATACAAGCGGCGATCAATATACCCCGAAGAAAATGGTGGCAGTCAGGGCGGGTGGGCCGGCAGCTGCGGTGCCTTATGTGTCCCGCGTGGTGGAGAGCCGGCCTTCTTCATGCGTACTGTTGTGGTACAGAGTCATCTCCCAGGTGTCTGTGGTGCGGTCATGACGCAGTATGTAGATCCCTGTATCGTCGCCACGCAGTTTGAAGTAGCTGTAATCAGGATCGAGCCAGCGGTCGATAATTTCCGTTACCTCGATTCCGCGTTGGCCCAGAAAAAAGCGGCGTGGAGATTCTGCTGCGCGCTGACCGGCATAGCATTCAACCCGGATGGAACCGGTTATGCTCTCTCCAGGGTCAGGCTCGAGGGTCTGTTCAGTGTCGTGGCTTGTCATGTTATTTCTCTCAAGGTAATGCACTTTTGTATGCTATGTTTCCCGTCATCTGATAGTACGGTCATGTGGTTCACGCCATCTGCGTGAGCGGCTGAAACACGGAGCGAGACACCATGCCAGATTACACCGCCTTCAAGACACTTTCACCCACGTCGCTTGCCGACGTAATGGTCCGCGAGCGCGTCATGGACATCGGCATCCGGCCGATGTGGCAGCCGATGCCGCGTATCGCCGGGCCGGCCTACCCGGTGTACTGTGCACCCGGTGACAACCTGATGCTGCATGCGGCCATCTACCGCGCGAGTCCCGGCTCGGTCATTGTGGTGGAGGCGGGCGATGTTGACTACGCGGTTTCAGGCGGCAACGTGTGCGCCGTTGCCCAGAGGCGGGGTATTGCCGGCTTCGTCATCGATGGCGTGATCCGTGACATCGCCGAGGTGCGTGGGGAGGGCTTTCCGGTCTTTGCACGCGGCGTGATCCCCATCCCCGGGGACAAGCAGGTGATCGGGACACTGAACGGTATTGTGCACTGCGGCGGGGTGACGGTGGCGCCCGGGGATGTCGTGATCGCGGACGAGGAGGGCATCGTGGTCGTACCAGCCGACCGCCAGGACATTGTCCTCGAGGCCGCGCAGGCACGCGCTGCCAGTGATGCCGCCCAGACCCTGGACGAGTGGGAGGCGGCGCACCATGCCCGGATCGAGGCGATACTGCGCGACAAGGGTTACAGCGGATAGCCCTGGTGTGGCGTGGCAATCATTTCAGCAGATGGGCAGCCAGGAAGGCACCGACCGGGGCCGGGGCAGGCAGGAGGCGTTCGACCACTCGCGCCATCCCCGAACCGCCAGGTAGAAAGACGGCGTAGCGCAGCTGCAGGCCGCGGGGTGGCGGTGCCAGTGCGCGGGCCCAGGCACGGACCTGTGCCGCGTTGTCCCAGCGAGCACCCCGGTAGCCGTCGCGGCCATGCTTGCGGCGATAGAGGAGACTCGGCCGGTTCAACAGGCCCAGTACAACACCATGCCGGCACACCCGCCACAGTTCCCGCAGCGCGGCCGCCGGTTCGGGGACGAAACACAGGCTGGTGATCGCCGCGCAATAATCACAGGAGGCATCGGCGAAGGGCAGGGCCGTCATCGTGCCCTGCAGGTAACGGACCCTCGCATCCCGTTCGCGGGCGTAGGCAATTGCAGCGGGATCGGGATCCAGTCCTGTGACGCTGAGTCCGGCACCCGCAAATCGGCGGCTGAAGTAACCCGTGCCGGCACCGGCGTCGAGCAGGCTGGCGCCGGCGGCTGGCTGCAGCAGCCGCATCAGCAAACCGAACTCGGTATCCCCGATCCAGCGGCCGCGCGGGGTGTGGTACCACGCCTCATAGCGCGCCGGATTCACGGACCCGCTCATAGGCACATCGGGCGAACCCTAGAGCTGGTCGATGAAGTCGACAATGGCATCCACCATATCCTCGGCATACAGGTCCCGAAAGTAATGGTCCGCACCATCGATTGCGACATGCTTGACCTGGCCGGTGTTCTCCAGTTGTGAAAGCCTCTCGGCAAGCCCGGTCACGACGGTGTCCTCGGTGCCACTGAACACCAGCACCGGAATGTCAATGCCTGACAGCAGGGAGGGGGTGTCAAAGCGGGCGTCCGCTGTGTAGTAGGCGGCGAAGCTGCCTGCCGTCACCAGGGTGTCGCTGCAGTAGATGAAGTCTGTATTCTCAAGTATGTCATCGGCCTTGCCGGCCTTGACCAGGGCCTGGGCCCGCTCCAGCAGTGGCCCCAGCGGTTTACCGTAACGCGCTTCATAGCCTTGCGCGTCGCTGGCCTCGTCCCAGGTCTGGGGCGCAATCAGTAAAGCCGCTTTCACCGCCGGCTCTTTGTGCTCGGCCGCGAACCAGGCCATCTGGTTGCCGCCGCGCGAATGGCCCAGTAGCACGATGTTGTCGGCACCCTGGCCCTTGAGCCAGCCGATCCACGCGCCGGTCTCGTCCAGGGCATCGGTGTGCTTGTGGGTGTGCAGCGTCTCGCAGGGATACATGCCATGGCGGTCGCTCAGGCCGAGACCCAGGTTGATGGCGAGCGTGCTCAGCCCGTTCTCACTCAGCAGCTCCTGCAGGGTCTGGATGATCTCCATGCCGTTGTGTGCCAGCGTGCCGTGTGTCATCAGGATCACGCCGTCCTTGACGGTCTTGCCATCGGCCAGTTCAAGCCTGGCGTTGAGTGTGATATCGCCATGCGCCAGGGTGACTTCCCCGGCATGGCTGGCCTGGCCCGGGATTGCCAGCAGCAGGATTGCCAGCAGGTGTGTTAATAATAATCGATTCATTTTATTGACTCCTGTGTTGATGCTTGATCCGGGCATGGTATGGACTGCAGGCCCGCAATCGATCCGCATAGCATAGCCGGATCGGGTGTAATCAGACAGTGGCACGGCCGCGCACCGGCTAGCGCGTCACTGGCTGACCCAAGTCATGCCACCGGGTCATGCCGCCGCGCACCACATGCACGTCGGTAAACCCGCCCTTGCTCAAAAGCAGGGCGGCTTTTGCGGAACGCTTGTCTGTCCGGCAGACAATGGCAACCGGGTGTGCGGAATACTCCGCGAGTTCGTCCATGCGTTCGCGCAGCACCTCGATAGGAATGTTGCGGGCCCCGGGAATATGACCCTGCTCGCCGGTGAAGTCATCGGCGGTACGGACATCGAGGATACATACCTTGTCGCCCGAATCGCGCATCCTGATCAGATCCTGTACCTCGAGCATCGGACCGCGGCGCAGACTGCCGATCAGGCGCGGCAGAAAGGCGACGATCGCCAGCAGGGCGAGGGCCAGCAGCGCCTTCCGAACAATGCCCTCACCGCCGGCGAGTGCTTCCCGACCGGCATAACCGAGGTAGGTATAGGCCGCCGCTCCCGGTAGCATGAACACGAAACTGGCGATGATGTAGTGGGCAAGCCGCAGGCGTGTGAGTCCAAGGGCATAGTTCAAAACATTGAAAGGGAATAACGGCACCAGCCGCACGAAGGCGACAAAGCGCCAGCCTTCCTCCTCGACCCCGTTGATGAGCTGTTTGACCCGCCCTCCGGTCTTTTGCGTCACCCAGTCCGAGGCCAGATAGCGGGCGATCAGGAAGGCCAGGGTGGCGCCCAGGGTGGCACCGCTCAGGTTGTAGAAGGTCCCGAGCACCGGCCCGAACAGCGCACCGCCCGCCAGGGTCAACACCGTGCCCGGAAGAAACAGTACCGTGGCGATGGCATAGATCAGTACGAATAACAGCGGTGCAATGATCCCTGCGTCATGAATCCAGGCTTCGAGCAGCGCTGCGTCGAAGCGGTCGCGGTAGGCGATGGCAAGCGCGATGCCGGCCACCAGTCCGAGCAGTAGCAGGATGCGCAGCCAGTGCCGGTTAGTGTTCATGCGTGTCGTTCCACTGGCGCCGGTTGATGGCGTAGTCGCTCACCTTGCCGACAAAGGGAATCGCCAGCATGCCCGGCAGCCAACTGCACCACCGGGCGTCGCGGAAGGTGCGTATGCCGATGGTCATCTGCTGGTGGCCGCCACGTGGTTGACCGCGGTAGGTACCGAACAGGCGGTCCCACCAGGGCAGGTTGAAGCCGAAGTTACTGTTGGTTTCGTCATCCTCGACCGAGTGATGCACGCGGTGCATGTCCGGTGTCACGATTACCAGGCGCAGGATTGCGTCGACCGGGCCGGGGATGCGGACATTGCTGTGGTTGAACATCGAGGTTGCATTGAGGATGACTTCGAAGATCACCACGGCGACTAGCGGTGGCCCCAGCAGCAGGATGACGGCGAACTTGATCAGCAGGGAGAGGATGATCTCCAGCGGGTGAAAGCGCGCACCCGTGGTCACATCGAAATCGAGATCGGCATGGTGTACGCGATGCAGTCGCCACAGGGCCGGGACCGCGTGCACCATCACATGCTGAAGGTAGATGATGAAGTCCAGCGCGATGATTGAGGCCACCACCGCCAGCAGGAAGGATGCCTCAATGTGGTTGAACAGCCCCCAGCCCTGCTCTTCGGCGAAGGCGGCCACACCCACGGCCGCGGCCGGGAACAGGATCCGCAACAGGAAACTGTTGAGCAATACCAGCCCCAGGTTATTGGTCCAGCGGACCGCCTTCGAGATGCTCAGCGCGCGCCGCGGCGCAATGAGCTCCCACACCGCCATGACGGCAAATATCCCGATAAAAAAGCCCAGGCGAATCGGCAGTTCCTGGTCAAGTACGAATTCGTTCCAGTTCACGCTGACGGTTCCTCCGCAACGGTTTCGTAGACGATGGCAATTGGTCCGCAGGCACAGCAGGGATGCGTGGCCGCGTGTAGATGTTGCGTGCAGGAAATCTATTATTACACATCGACGGGCAGATATAACCCGTTCACCAGGTTTGTGCTACTGGACCATATTGAGAACTCTGTCTGCAATCATGCCATGTGCGGCCCGTGTCCCGTTTTATTGTTCCACGGAAGCTAACTATAGAGGATTTTCACGCGTGGCGCCCCGAACCTGTTGAGTTGGTGTCCTTTGCTTCAGGGGGTGTGACTGCTGCGTTCGGCCAGCAGTGCTTCCATTGCGGCGAGAAGGTGCGGTATGTCCTGGCTCATCGGCTTGAGGTCGACATGGGCGAGGCCGTCGATAAGGAACAGCTGTGCCTGCCCGTTCGGCAGCGCATTCGCCATTGCGATACTCTCGGTGTAGGGGACCAGGTTATCCCCGCGGCCGTGCAACAGGATGAGTCGGGCCTGCAGCTGCGACAAATCATGGGATGACGGATCGATGCCATCGAGTTGTGCACGGATCCGATCCGGCAGGCGTTCGATGAGTGCCGGTACCCGTGACGGGTCATGGTTGGTCAGCAGCTCATGGAAGGCGCGAGCGTCGGGTGCGAGTGTGGCGGGCACGGGCTCCTCCTCGACCTCACCCTCGCCGACGAGGTAATCCGCGTAGCTGCGCAGGAAGCCCCGGTCGACGGAACGCTCTATCAGGTCGAGATTCGAGCGGATGAACACGGCTTCGCCATAAGGGTGCGGTGGACCCGGTTGGATATCTGCACTTGTCTCCACCGTGATTGGTATGGTGGTGGCTGGATAGCCAGTGGTTAAATAGGCGATCACGTTCCGCAATGAGTAGTAACCGCCGACGCTCATCACGAAACGTACCTGCTCATGGATGTCCGGCTGCATGGCAGCCAGCAGCACCGGGCCCACACCGTAACTGAAGCCGGCAATGCCGGCGGTGCCCTCTGGCGCCAGTTCGGGGCGGGCCACCAGCCAGGCAAAGGCAGCGGCGACCTCGTCGGCATCGGTCGCGCGCAGCCGGTAGCGGCGCACCCCCGGCATGTCGGGTACCAGTACCGCAAAGCGCAGCCGTGCCAGAGTGCGGGCGACGGCCACCAGGCGTGGATCCCTGCCGCCCTGCGCCACTGCACCGGGTACCAGGACGATTCCGGCGCGGGCACCTTGCGGTGACAGATAGAGGTCCGCTGTGCGATCGCCGACGGAGGTGGGATAGGCGACTGTGCGGCGCGCGGGGGCCGGTGTCTGTGCCGCCAGGCGGCTGCTGCCGAACCCGGAGGCGAGGTCTTCCAGCGCCAGCGCCGCCTCCGAGTCACCCAGGTGCGGCGTGGTGCAGCCACACAGCAACGCCATCACGAGCAGGCCGGAAATCCACCCGTGGGGATAACGCGGGCTCTCAGGTCGCTTCATAGTCAGCGATCCTGGCGCGCCGGACACGACCTGGGCGAATCACGGCGTACAGGGAAGGGAAGGCTGGGTGGCTGGAGTCTGCGCTGAGTCAGCATTCGATTACGTTCACCGCCAGGCCGCCACGCGCCGTCTCCTTGTATTTCGTCTTCATGTCCGCGCCGGTCTCGCGCATGGTCTTGATGACCTTGTCCAGGGAAACGAAGTGCCGGCCGTCGCCGCGCAGCGCCATGCGTGAGGCGTTGATGGCCTTGACCGCGCCCATGGCGTTGCGTTCGATGCAGGGGATCTGGACCAGGCCTCCGATCGGGTCGCAGGTTAGCCCCAGGTTGTGTTCCATGGCGATCTCTGCGGCGTTTTCGACCTGCTCTGGCGTGCCGCCGAGGACCTCGGTGAGACCCGCCGCGGCCATCGAGCAGGCCGTTCCGACCTCGCCCTGGCAGCCGACCTCGGCGCCGGAGATCGAGGCGTTGAGCTTGTATAGAATGCCGACGGCGCCGGCCGTCAACAGGAAGCGCACGATACCGTCGTCGTTGCAGCCGGGTGAGAATTTCCAGTAATAGTGCAGCACGGCCGGGATAATGCCCGCAGCCCCGTTGGTGGGTGCCGTGACCACCCGTCCCCCGGCGGCGTTTTCCTCGTTCACGGCCAGGGCATACAGGTTCACCCAGTCCATAGTGCCCAGGGGTACGTTCTGCAGCTCGCTATCATTGGTGAGCTGGCGGTGGAGACGGGCAGCGCGGCGTTTGACCTTCAATCCACCCGGTAAAATGCCCTCTGTGTGACAACCGCGTTCGACACAGGCCTGCATGACACTCCAGATCTCCAGCAGGCCGCTACGGATCTCGGGCTCGGTGCGCCAGGCCATCTCGTTGCATAGCATAACCTGGCTCATGGAAAGACTGTGCTCGGCGCACAGCGCGAGTAATCCAGCGGCGCTGCTGAAGGCATGGGGCAGCGGGGTGCGGTCCTCGACGATGCGATCGGCCCCCGCGGCATCCTCGTTGACAACGAATCCACCGCCGACCGAGTAATAGACACGCTCGTGCAGCAGGTTTCCGTCCGCGCCACGGGCATGGAACTGCAGGCCATTGGGGTGGTAGGGCAGGGTCTTGCGGCGATGGAATTCCAGGTCGCGGTCAGGGTCGAAATCGATTGCCGGCCCACCCGGTAGTTGCAGGCGCTGTTGCTGGCACAAGGCCTCCAGGCGCGCCGGTATGGCAGCGGTATCGACCCTTTCGGGGAGTTCACCCTCCAGACCCAGGATGACGGCCTTGTCCGTGCCGTGTCCCTTGCCGGTGGCACCCAGCGAACCGAACAGCTGGACCTGTAACCGCGTAACCGCATCGAGCAGTCCCCGCGCCGTCAGGTCAGCAATGAACAGGCCGGCCGCTCGCATCGGCCCGACCGTGTGCGAACTGGAAGGGCCAATGCCGATCTTGAAAAGATCGAATACGCTGATTGCCATGGGATCTCCCGGATATCTGCCTGTTGCGACCCGACTGGGCCGAAATCCCCGCGACTACGTCCGTGGCTGGCACGGGGTCTGCCAGGTCACGGCTGCACTATGCCCGATGTGGTTGTGGATGTTCAATCGCGCGCCTGCTGGGGCCCCGGGCTCGCCCCGGTTTTGAACGGGGCGATCCGCCTTGCCTCCCGCCACCGGAGCGGTCCAGCATTTTTGTCGCTGCCCCGATGTTTGTCTGAAATATATGTTCGCAAAGGAAAATCGGGCCTCTCCAAGGTGTGAATAATTTACATTATTGCTGTCTAGTTTGCTGTCGCAGTTGAGCTCACGTGTGGCTAACCTATACCTGACTGGCAAGAAAATGTCAGTAACCACAGCTGCAGCGGTTGCACCGATGCAGATAGAGGAGGGAAATTGAAAGGAAAACCATTACCGGACTGACTCAGTTTGCGAGCATCACTGGATTCACTATGCCAGCGACCGCCGCGAATAGCGATAAGTCGTGTACGGCTGGCAATCGAGCCAGTTGTTTGACTCTAGCCAACAGCAGTTTAACGAGGATGAATCATTATGATGGTTGTTCTGACCCATAAAGTAGGCATGATTCTGAATCTCAGTGGGCCGTTGGGACCTGGGCAACGTGAGCTCATCGAGGAGGGCATTGAAGGGAAAGCCGGGGTCATTCGTGTCGAATTCAATCTGCCCCAGGGGAATATGGTGATTATCGAATACGATCCCCACGTCACCTCGCCCACTGAGCTCCATCAGAAATTAAGGGAAATCAACCTGACTACCGAGTCAAAGCCCGTATTTGTCAGCCGGCCGCCACCTGAAACAGATGACAATAGGTCATAGGGCCGGTCGGTCGACAGCTTTGCATGAGTCCAGGTGGGAAGGATACACCCTGTGTCACTTTCGACCCTACTGGAAGTATTCGGTCGGCCCCACTCCCATGCTGGCAGGTTTCTGTCCAAGTCGCGGCTGTATTGCAAGGGCACCGGCGGGACTTGCCTTTCCGATTGCGGGTATACAAGACCACGCCGGTAGGAGGCCTCGGGCTGTCACGGACCGGACGCAGTGATCCGCAGGGCCTCCTGCTTCAGAGAAGGCAACTTCGCGCTGGCACGAAACATTCCGCGAAGAACACTAATACAAATAGGTTAGTACAAATAGGCTAGTCAACTATACCCATTTGTCTGATGTTTGAACCACGTGATTGATCCTATAGTTAATCCTAGAAGCCCCTGATAATCAGCAGATAGTATAAGGAGAATCGTTAATACCATGGGCGTTCTTACGCATAAAGTGGGCATGGTTCTGGATCTCAGTGAGCCGTTGGATTCCGGACATCGCGAGCTTATCGAGCAGGATATTGCAGCAAAAGCGGGGGTGGTGAGTGCCGATTTCAGCCTGTCCCAGGGAAGTATGGTGGTTATCGAGTATGACCCCAATGTCACTTCGCCTACTAAACTCCATCAGAATATAAGGGAAATCAACCGGGCGGCCGTCCTGAGGACCGTTTATGTCAGCCGGTCGCCTGTCGACGAGGGTGGCAGAAGGCCCTGAGATAAAGCTGGCCAAGTCCCTGGACCGTCTCAAGCGTTCAGCAACGTATCCCCTGAAGCCACGTCTGTGGCCGTTCCTTGGCCTGGCTGCCCCTGTAAGCCGTCTCCGGGTTCCGACACGGCTGTGTTTGCAGAGCTCCGGGCGGCACCGGGAAATCCTGTCGATTGCCTCCGGCGTCTTTATTTGCGTTTGCGCGACCGGTAACAGTACCCTGTTGTAAATAAGTACAAGGCATCGAAGGGGGCAATACAGGTGAGCCATGAAGATACTCATTGCCGATGACCATGGAATAGTCCGGGAAGGTATAAAACTTGTTCTGCTCGACCTGTCACCGGACCTATACGTCCTGGAGGCCGCAGACCGCAACGAGGTGCTCGCTGCCGTATCCGGGAATCCGGACATCGACCTGATCCTGCTTGACCTGTCTATGCCCGGGGTCACCGACTTCGACCTGTTGACCGAGATCAGCAACAGTTATTCGCAGATCCCGGTGATCATTCTATCGGCAACGGAAGATACCCGTGTCATGCAGCGCGCCATTGACCGCGGTGCAGCCGGGTTCATACCCAAAAGCGCGGCACAAGCGGTCATGACCAGCGCGATTCAGCTTGTCCTGTCGGGTGGTGTCTATATACCACCGGCAATGGTGCATTACGAAGAGGCGGGTGCCGCTACCACGCCACCCAGGATCACGCATGCCTCGCAGCTCGATCTGACCAACCGGCAGCTGGAGGTACTGAAGCTACTGGGTGAAGGCAAGTCCAACAAGATCATTGCCAGGGAACTGGGATTGTCGGCGCACACCGTCAAGATTCATGTGACGGCCATCTTCAAGGCATTGGGTGTGAGCAACCGAACCGAAGCTGCGGTCGCGTCCCGGGAGCTGGGGGTATCACTACCCTGAATGATACGGGTGCAGGCATCGGGTATAAATCTGTGCACTCTGCGAAGCAAGATAAGTTTATAAATACAATATCAAGTGCTCTCGCTGGATCTTCAGAACCAGGGTGGTTTGATGAAAATCAGATCCTGACGTTCCCTGCCTTACTCCCGCTAAACTCAATTCCAATCAAGATTGTTACTAAAGCGTGCTCATATGACTTTATTCTCTGATAATCAAAATTATCCCGGTAGCATTGACTGCCCGACTTTTCTGATGTTGCAGTTAATCCTGCTGTTATTCCTGCCAGCCGGTAGGCCCCTGGCGGCTGCTGGTCTGCCGACGGAAGAGGACGTGCTGGCCGACATTCCAATGGTCAGTTCGGTCACCCGGCTGGCCCAGCGTCCGGAGGACTCCCCGGCATCGGTGACCGTGATCGACCGAGAGATGATCCGGGCCTCCGGTGCCATCAACCTGGTCGACATGTTCCGGCTGGTCCCGGGCTTTCAGGTGGCCCACATCTCCGGCAACCAGTTCGCCGTAACCTCTCATGGCGTAGCCAACAATTTTCCGCGCCG
Source organism: uncultured Ectothiorhodospiraceae bacterium (assembly GCA_947258545.1). GTDB lineage: Bacteria > Pseudomonadota > Gammaproteobacteria > UBA9214 > UBA9214 > CAMYJZ01. The sequence continues at coordinate 28,004 of CAMYJI010000011.1, read as the reverse complement.
CCTGCTGGTGATGATCGACGGCCGTTCGGTGTACACGCCGGTATTCTCCAGCGTCGACTGGATCAACCTGGCGCTGGAGATCGAGGACATCGAACGCATCGAGGTCACACGCGGCCCCAACGTGACCAGCTACGGTGCCAACGCCTTCAAGGGCGTCATCAATATCATTACGCGGCAGCCCTTCCAGGTCCAGGGCGCTTACCTGAAGGCTACCGGGGGAAGCCGGGACACCGGCATCGGGATGTTCCGCTACGGCGGGAAGGCCGGTGATTTTGAGTACCGGGTCAGCGGCAGTTACCGTGAGGACATGGGTTTTGACGACCCCATCATCAGTGATGACGCCAAGGTGGGCAAGCTGTCATTCAGGGGTAACTACCAGCTGAATGCGCGGGACCAGCTGGATATGCAGTTGGGGAGTGCGGGTGGTGATTATGGCGTGGCGGAGATCGATGATCCGCTGGACCTGGCACGCGACCGCGAGGTCACGACCAGTTACGGTTACCTGCGCTGGAACCGGGCCTTGTCCCCTGCAGAATCGTTTTATGTCCAGTTTTACTACAACTACCTGGACATGGAGGATACATTTCAGATCGGTCCCTTGTCCGGGATCTTTGGATTGACACCGGAAGTGTTCGAGGCCGCGTTCGGCCAGCCGGACCAGACAATCAATCATGGTTTCTACAACACCCATACTGATCGCTTTGATCTGGAATTCCAGCACACTCTGCAGCCCCGGGATGAGTTACGGATTGCCTGGGGTGGCAGCCTGCGCCATGACACGATCGGCGGGCGTTACTGGTTCAGGCAGGACGAGGACGACCTTGTCAAGCGCCTATTCGTGAATGCGGAAGGTCAACTGACGGAACACATGATGGTAAATGCGGGTGCAATGATCGAAGACGATGACATTGTCGATACCCAGATTTCACCGCGCCTAGGCCTCAATTTTCACCTCTCACCGAACCACACCGTGCGAACCAGCGCGGCGCGGGCCTACCGGATACCGTCCCTGTTCGAGGAGCATGAGTTCAATGCCTTTCGCTTCAATGACGGGGAGCTGCTGTTGGGATTCCGTTCGAGTACCGGGCTGGAAGATCCCGAGGAAATCACCTCCTATGAGCTTGGCTATGTAGGGCGCTGGCCCAAGCAGGCACTGACACTGGATATAAAGCTCTACCGCGAGGAAATCGAGAATGTCATAGGCGTGATTAAGGATGAACGACCATCGGTTCTCAATCCCTTCGGGCTACCGGAGAATCTGTTTTTCACGACCGAGGACATAGGTGACCTTGATATTAACGGCGTCGAGGTGCAACTGAGCTATCGGCCAAGCCATGCGACATTTCTGACACTTCAATATGCCTATACCGATTCATCGGGAATCTTTGTCAGTCAGATCACGAATGAACTTTTGCGCCCATCGGTATGCCCCGAGGTCCTCGACGAAAACGGCTTTACACCGAAGTGCAAGGCGTATAAGCAATTTATTCCCGAACATACCTACAGCCTGCTGGGAGGTTATGCCTTTGGCTCCGGCTGGGAAGCCAGCCTGGGTGTCTATGGCGCCAGCGCCATGACCTGGGGGGGTGACGGGGATGCTGTGCCCAGCTATACACGGGTCGATACGCGGCTTGCGAAAAGGTTCAAGGTGGGTGCATCAAAGGGTGATCTGGCCCTGTTAATACAGAACCTGGGTAGGGATTACCGCGAATTTCGGGTGGATAACGTCTTTGAAACCCGGGCCTATTTTCAGTTCAGTCTCTCTCTCCCGTGAGACAAGTAACGTACATGGAGATGTTGTAAGGCAGGACTGCCAGCACTGATGGGAAGATGAAGCCGATCATAACACTTAGATTTCTGTGTATATTGCTGCTCGCCGTCACGGTAACAATGCTACCTGTCCGAGCGGCAGAGCTGACTCCACGTATCATGCTGTTACTGAGTGGTGATATGGAAGTCCATTTGCAGACCATGCGCGGCTTCAAGCAACGTCTCGATGAATATGAAAACATCACGGCAGTACTCGACATCAGGAAGCTGGGCGAGGACGGTCGTGACGGTGACATTGATTTCAACGATTCACATCCCGAGTTGGTCATCGCGATCGGTAGCCGCGCAACCCGCAAGCTGATTGAAGCGGATGTAGATATCCCTGCACTGAGTGTTGTGACGCCAAAAGTAACCTTCAATACCTTGCTGAATGCGTCTGAATCTGCCAGCAGGAGACACCGTACCGGTAAACTCGCCGGCATTGTTCTTGATCAGCCGCCCTCGCGGCGCTTGCGGCTGGTAAAGAGCCTGCTTTTCGGGCCTCTCAGGGTCGGTATTCTTTGGGGGCCTGTCTCGAGTCAGGAATCTGCGGAATACCACGCAGCGGCCGCAACGACCGGCCTGGAGTTGAATACGGCCGTGGTCGATGATGACGCGAACCCGGTGCCGGCCATCGAAGGGCTGATCAAGGACAATGATGCCCTGTTGGCGGTATACGACAGTGTTGCACTCAATCCGAGTACCGCCAAGTGGTTGTTGTACCTCGCCTATCAGAACAGGCTGCCGGTTATAGGCTTTTCCATGGCCTATGTTGATGCCGGTGCACTGGCGGCTGTCTATTCAACGCCGGAGCAAATCGGCCGGCAGGCGGCGGAGGTGGCCCACGATTATATCGTGGGCAATCCCGCCAGCTTGCCTGCACAGATTTATCCCAAATATTTCAGTTTGGGCCTGAACAAATCGGTTGCGCGTTCGATCGGCTTGTCATTGCCTGATGAGGACTGGTTACTGCGGCAATTGATTCAGGCTGAGGAAGGAGAGCAAGCGGAATGATGGGCTGGTTCAATAGCCGGGGAATCAAGACGCGTGTGCTGATCAGCGCTCTCGTACCATTGGTGGTCGTGACCCTCACGCTTGGTTACTACATGACCACAGCCCGGTTGCGAGATGTGGAGCAGCAATTGCTGCAACGCGGGACCGCGCTCGTCAATTACCTGGCACCCTTGAGTGAATTCGGTCTGTTTGCGGAAAATCGCGACATGCTGACACCGGTGCTGCGGCTTGCACTGAATGAACCGGATGTGCATTCCGTGACCATTCGTGATTTGGAAAAAAATGTAGTCTTGCGGAGTGATAATCGCGACCAGTCGGAGAACGCCGAACCAGCCGCATATCGGCAACAGGAAAAAACGCTGGTCTTCATGGCTCCGATCCGTTCCAGCCAGGTGCCGGTCTCCGATTTTCCGTTCGGTGAGGAACAGGGATTCAACGAGGCAAACAGCAACGTCCTTGGCTGGGTTGAGGTGCATTTGTCCAGGCAGGCGAGCCGGGCAAGGCAGGCGCAGATCCTGCGCAACAGCATCCTGATGATGTTGGCCGGTATCCTCCTGAGTGCATTGCTGGCGCTGATGATCGGTCGCAGTGTGACCGGGCCTGTCGGTCGAATCATCGAAACGGTCGGGCGATTAAGCAGAGGAAAGCTTGAAGAACGGATTCCTGTCGCCTTTGGAGGCGAACTTGCCACCCTTGCCGAGGGTGTCAACTCGATGGCAGCTACCATCGGGCAGGCACAGGACAGGCTTTCGGCCGAGGTGAGCCAGGCAACATCGGACTTGAGAAGCACCGTAAAAAGCCTGGAAATCAGGAACCGGGAGCTCGATGAGGCACGCACGGCGGCCTTGCAGGCGGGAGAGGCGAAAGCGGAATTCCTGGCGAAAATGAGCCATGAGATCCGCACCCCGCTGAATGCCGTTATCGGATTTTCCAGCCTGCTCGAGAAGACGCAGCAAACGGAACAGCAGCGGGAGTATACCAATACCGTTTCACAGGCTGCGTCCGCATTGCTCTCTGTAATTGACGACATACTCAATATTTCCCGGCTGGAGTCCGGTTCTCTGGCCATAGAGCCGACACTCTTTAACTTGCGTGAATCGCTCGAAACTGTAGTCAGCATGCTGAGTGCTTCTGCCCATGAGAAGGGCCTCGAACTGGTGCTGCTTTTGCATTCAGACGTACCCGAGAAGATCTTCACTGATGGCAACCGCATAAACCAGGTCGTGACCAACCTGTTGAACAACGCGATCAAGTTCACCGAGAGCGGGCACGTGGTTGTGGAGGTGTCGGTGGCTGAGAAAGACGGGCAGCAAGTGACCACCCGTATCGAGGTGACAGATACGGGGATTGGTCTGAGTAACGAGGTGAAAAAGATTGTCTTCGAACCGTTTCAGCAGGCAAGTTTTGCAATCAGCCGACAGTTTGGCGGTACGGGGCTCGGGCTTTCGATCAGCAAGAAGCTGGTTGATCTTCTCGATGGCGAGATGGGTCTGAGGAGCACGCCGGGACAGGGCTCGACATTCTGGTTTACGGTGCCTGCAAGGATGTCAGAAATGGCGGACCAGCGAACGCAGCGTTACCTGTCAGGCGTCAAAATGCTGATATATGATAAAAACGACTACTCCCGGCGGGCATTGCGGAACCGCTTTATCTCCTGGGATGCCAGCGTTTTCAATGTGGGTGAGTGGAACAGGGCGCTCAAATTGCTGCGTTCCGCGGAGATCGACAATGAACCCTACCACTTGCTGGTATTCGGACTGTCGACGCAGGAGAGTGGTGATTCCGCCATTGGCGATCTGGTGAATGCGACAGCACCGTGGCCCGGTATGCCGGTATTGATTCTGGTCGGGGACGAGGCCTATAAATTAGAAGTCCCTGTCCCGGACGACCGCAACATCCAGGCAATGCCCAAACCTCCGTTGAGTAATGTTCTGTTGAGGAACGTGTGTGGAATGCTCGGAATTTCTCAGGTGGTGAAAGACAACGGCCTGAGGTCACCCGCATCCGCCAGTGTGACCACCGGCAACGATTTTGAGGGCATGCGTATTTTGGTTGCTGAGGACAATCGTTTCAACCGCGAGCTGATTATCAGGCTGCTGAATGATCTGGGTGTGTCGGTACAGATAGCATCGGATGGTGCGGAAGCCGTGAAGTGTGCCGGGAAGGAGTTGTTTGACCTTATCCTGATGGATATCCATATGCCGGTGATGGGAGGGGTGAGTGCGGCACAGACGATACGCCGTGGACTGAACCGGCAGACACCGATAGTCGCCCTCACGGCAGACGTCTTTGCTGATAGTGATCAGTGCCTGGATGCGACTGGTATCGATGGCTGCATTTACAAGCCGGTCACCGATGTCAAGCTGACAGATGTTCTCTACAAATGGGGTAACAGGCGCAGGAGCGTGACTCAGCTACACGCGCTTTCGAGTGATAACACAGACGGGCAGAATGGCGGCTGCAGTGAAGATCGGGATGGCAGTATCCCGGGTGAGTTACGGCCTCTGTTGCATGATGAGTTGAGCCTGCAGCTGCAAAGCCTGCGCAATACCTTCAGTGACAAGGACATCGAGGGCATGCGCGACCATGTGCACCAATTGAAAGGTCTGGCGGGGTATTTCGGCCTGAGTGTATTCCACGAAAAGATCGGCCTGCTCCAGCAGATGGTCGCTGCCGGCGAGCAGGCAGAGACCGATGCCATGCTCGCGGAACTGGAAGTTATGGCGAAGGAACTCATGACCGGCCGGGCTATGCCCGAAGAGTAGCTGCCTCCTGCCCGCCGGGATGACCGGTCCAGATTTTATATTCAAGCCATTGATGCTCCGGTTTCCCCTGTGCCGGTTGGTGCCAGGGATGGCGCCTATCGAGCCTGCGCTGCCCCGGTCGGTGCAGGTGTATCCCAGCGGAAACTTCCACCGTCCTCGCCGCAGGTGTGTGGCGGGCATGAGCCCAATAGGGCAATTTCTTGTGCTATTATCCGACCCTGATTGCCACCATGGGTGCAGGCATGCACGGGTGGTGTATGAACATGAAAATTGTTTCTTTGTAACTGTTTATGGCGGCTTGTGCCGGTCCCTTCGCGACGATAAGCTGTGAACCCCGTCAGGCCCGGAAGGGAGCAGCGGCAGCAGTGGATTCGAGCGCCGGGGTGTGGCTGGTACAGGTCGCCTCCCGTCCTGCTTATTACCGCGACAACCGTGGGTGATATACTACCGGGTACGAAAGTATCCCGACATTCTGGTCCGGGTCCCCGTTAGTAACTAGGCACATCCGTCTATGAGTTATCAGGTCCTCGCGCGCAAATGGCGCCCGCGTAATTTCAGTGAGCTGGTTGGGCAGGAGCATGTCCGGCGTGCACTGGTCAATGCCCTGGACCACGACCGACTGCACCATGCCTACCTGTTTACCGGTACCCGCGGTGTCGGCAAGACGACTATCGCCAGAATCTTTGCCAAGTCCCTCAACTGCGAGGAAGGTGTAGGCTCCACCCCGTGTGGAAAATGCAGCGCCTGTGAGGAAATCGACAGCGGCCGTTTTATCGATCTGGTGGAGGTGGACGCGGCTTCACGTACCAAGGTCGAGGACACCCGTGAACTGCTTGAGAATGTACAGTATGCACCGACCCGGGGGCGTTACAAGGTCTACCTCATAGACGAGGTGCACATGCTTTCGGGTCACAGTTTCAATGCGTTGTTGAAGACCCTCGAAGAACCACCGCCCCATGTGAAATTCCTGCTGGCAACGACTGACCCGCAGAAACTGCCGGTCACTATCCTCTCGCGCTGCCTGCAATTCAATCTCAAGAGCCTGACCGTCCCGCAAATTACCGGACAGCTTGAGTCCATCCTCAAGCAGGAGAAAATCAAGGCGGACGAGGGCGCCATCCGGCAGCTTGCTTTTGCCGCTGATGGCAGCCTGCGTGATGCCTTGAGCCTGCTGGATCAGGCCATCGCCTACGCAAGTGGCGAGCTACTGGAGGACGAGGTGCGTGCCATGCTCGGTAGCATTGACCGGGATTCGGTCTACCGTATCCTGAATCGCCTGGCAGGCAATGATGCCGCTGGTCTGCTGGCTGAAATCCGTGCCACGGACGAATTTGCCCCGGACTACGTGGCCCTGCTGGCCGATATGTTGTCCATTCTGCAGCGTGTTGCCCTGGCCCAGGCCCTCCCGGATGCCATCGACGATACCTTCGGGGACCGGGATGCCGTGCTCGGGTTGGCAGAGCGGTGTTCTCCCGAGGACGTGCAGCTTTACTACCAGATCGGCCTCATCGGCCGGCGCGACCTTTCCCTCTCCCCCGAGCCGCGTGGCGGTTTCGAGATGGTGATGCTACGCATGCTGGCCTTCCGTCCCGCGGACACGACCAATGCGGGACACGGCGCCACGCGCAGGGTGGCTGAAACACCAGGGCATGCGGGTGGTGCCAAACCGGAGAAGAAGGTGGCCCCTGCTACGCCTGTGAATACCTCCCCGGAGGGCGGGGGCGCGACGGGGGAGTGGGTGCACATTATCGACAAGCTTGTCCTCAAGGGTCTGACGCATCAACTGGCTGTGAACTGCGCCATGCACCAGGTTACCGACTCTGCGGTGACCCTGACGGTGGATCCGGCGCATGCACGCCTGCTCAGCAAGACACGCAGCGTGCAGATCGAAAAGGCCTTGTGCAAGTATTATGGTCGCGACGTCAAGCTGAAGATCCTGGAGGAAGGACCGCTGCAAAATGAGACGCCGGCACGTACGCAGGCGCGAGAACAGGAAAACCGCCAGCAACAGGCCATCGAATCGATCGAGAACGATGAGAACATAAAGGCTTTACAGGACACCTTCGGGGCGACAGTCAACTACGATTCCATTCGCCCGCGTGACTAGCCTGGATTTCTCCAGGTCACCGGGAATAACAGCATGATTCAAAAACTCTGGAAACTGAGGTAAGGACAATGAAAGGCGGATTAGGTAACTTGATGAAGCAGGCCCAGGAGATGCAGGCCAATATGCAGAAGGCCCAGGAAGAGCTTGCCAAACTGGAAGTCACCGGGGAATCCGGGGGCGGTATGGTCAGTGTGGTCATGACTTGCAAGCATGAGGTCCGGCGTATCACCATCGATGACAGTCTGTTGGGTGATGACAAGGACATGCTCGAGGACCTGGTTGCGGCGGCCGTCAACGATGCCGTACACAAGGTTGAATCAACGACCCAGGAGCGTCTCGCCGGTGTCGCAGGTGGCATCAATCTTCCGCCCGGTATGAAGCTGCCTTTCTGATACCCATGAGCACCTCCCGCCTGATCGGGCAGTTGATTGATTCCCTGCGCTGCCTGCCCGGTGTGGGCCCGAAATCCGCGCAGCGCATGGCCTATCACCTGCTGGAGCACGATCGCGAAGGTGGCCGGCGGTTGGCCGAGGCACTGAACCAGTCGATGGAGCGGGTCGGGCATTGCCGTGACTGCCGCACCCTGAGTGAGGACGACAGCTGTACCCTGTGCTCCAGTGTGCGCAGGGATCGCAGTTTGCTGTGCGTAGTGGAGACGCCTGCGGATGTACTGGCCCTGGAGCAGTCCATTGGTTACCAGGGGCTGTATTTCGTTTTGATGGGACACCTGTCACCGCTGGACGGCATTGGGCCGGAAGAACTGGGCCTGGACCGCCTGGAGTCACGCCTGCAGACCGGCGAGGTCCAGGAGCTGATCCTGGCCACAAATCCCACCGTGGAAGGGGAGGCGACCGCGCATTTCATTGGCGAAATGGCCCATGCCCGGGGGGTTCGCGTCACCCGGATCGCGCATGGCGTCCCCATGGGAGGCGAGCTGGAATATATCGACGGCAATACCCTGTCGCACGCCTTTGCCGGCCGCACCGAACTTTAGTGCCGAGTTAAACGACTATCATCTCACCGCACGACTGCATGGATGCAGGAGGTAGAGCAACGCAGGACGCAGTTGCCGAAAGGCGAAAAGAGCGCAAAGAATCAATAATGCTAAAAACAATATCACCGCAGAGGCGCCGAGGACGCTGAGAAAACATTTAAATAAATTATTATTATTCGGTTAATAATGCTTTTTCAGTGTATAGATACAGTAAATGTTCGAGGTTTTTGAAATAACTATTCTTTTCTCTGCGTCCTCTGCGCCTCTGCGGTAAGTATTTATTTTGACCTTTGCGTTCTTTGCGCCTTTGCGGTGAATCTGTTTTAGACTTATGAATTCTCCGCTTCCTCTGCGTCTCTGCGGTGAATATTGATTATCTGATCTAGGGGGTAATTATGGCGGACTGTATCTTTTGCAAGATGGCCCAGGGTGAAATAAAACCGGATATCATCTACGAAGACGAGGATGTCCTTGCATTCCGGGACATGAATCCCCAGGCCCCGACGCATTTTCTGGTGATCCCCAGGCAGCACATTGCCACCACCAACGATCTGGAAGCAGGCGATGCTGAACTGGTGGGCAAGTTGTACCTGGCGGCCCGACAAGTGGCCGCCGACGAAGGCGTCGCCGAGCGTGGCTACCGGATGGTGATGAACTGTAATCCCGAAGCGGGCCAGTCGGTCTACCACATCCACCTGCACGTGCTCGGCGGAAGGCCGATGAACTGGCCGCCGGGTTAGCCCGCCTGTTGTACCAGCCGGACTAACAGGTTGTATCAGGGCGTGGCATCGCTCATCCACTGCAGCAGGTTCCGGTAGCTTTCCAGGCGCCGCTCGCTGATCTCCCCGCGGTTGGCTGCCGCACTCAGCGCACACTCGGGTTCATTCATGTGCCGGCAGTTATGGAACTTGCACTGTCCAATGAAAGGCCGAAATTCACGGAAGCCCTGCACAAGCTCGGCGGCCTCTGTCGGCTCAAGCCTGAAATCGCGTACGCCCGGAGAATCGATGAGGTTGCCACCGTGTGGCAGGTGATAAAGTGTGGTGGCGGTGGTGGTGTGCCGGCCCTGGCCCGAGGCATCAGACAGTTTCCCGATTGCGATATCCAGATCCGGCAATAACCGCATGATGAGCGATGATTTGCCCACACCCGACTGTCCGACCAGGATGCTGGTCTTACGGGTCAGCGCCTCCGCCAGTGGATCGATGCCATCATGGGCGAGTGCGCTGGTAAAGAGAATGCGATAGCCGATGTCGACATAGATGCTGACCCGGATTTCCAGAGCCACGCGTGCATCCATATCGAGCAGGTCGGACTTGTTGATCACCAGGACCGGGGTCGTGCCGATAAGTTCGGCTGCGATCAGGTATTTGTCGATAAGAAGTTCATCGAGCGCGGGCTGCGGGGCGCAGACAACCACGATCTGGTCGATGTTGGCAGCCAGGGGCCGTGCCTTGCGGGTGATGTCCATGCGCTTGAGGACGGTACTGCGTGGCGCCACGGCGCTAATCACACCTGCACCGTTGCCGGTGGATTCCCAGCTAACACGGTCGCCGCTGACGATCTGCTCCAGATTGCGGCGCGCCACGCAACGATGCAGCTTCCCGTCACTGGCTTCTATCAGCAGGGACTTGCCGTAATTGACGACTACCAGGCCGTTCTGTTGCGGGCCCGGCCCCGTATTTGGCGTTGTCTCGTCAGGGTTCTGGTCTGCAGAGGAGCGCTTGGCTGACATGCCGTGATATCAGGGGGTGATCCGGCGCATGCCTCGACGGGTGCAGTTGAAGACCCGGGGTGGTCTAACCGGTCTCCGGGAGCAGGGCATCGATCCTGGCGGCACAGATGAAATCATTGGTGGAAAGGCCGCCGACCGAGTGTGTGCTGTAGCGCACGTGGCAGCGGTTATAGCCGACCTCGAGATCGGGGTGATGGTCTTCTTTATGCGCAATCCAGGCCAGCGCATTGACGAAGGCCATGGTCTGGTAATAGTTGTCGAACCGGAAAGTGCGGCTGATGCTGCCGGTGCTGTCATCCAGTGCCCAGTCGGCGTGCAGGCCGGGCAGGAATTCCCTGGCCTGTACCGCACTCAGGGGAGGATCGCCTTTTTTGCAGGGTTTGCAGTGCTTGTTCCTCAGGTCCTGTGTCGACACGCCGGGCTACTCGAAATGGTAGTAGGACTGGTTCAGGTAAGAGGTCACGGCATCGATATCGTCATCGAACCACTTGAGGCCCAGTGACTGGTCACAGCGCCTGACCTGCGCCTCCAGACCCCCCAGGGTCGTGACGCGGCGGTTTTCCCGGGTATACACGCCATCATTGTGACAACTTGTGCAGTTGTTTTCGAGCAGGGACTTGCCTGTGCCGGCATCGGCCGCCTGCAGTGACGGTGTTGCCGCCAGTAACGGGATGAGGGCGGCGGTCGTGATGAATCTGTTCATGCGTAGCCTCCGGATGAGATCTGTTTCATATTACCGGATATTTGAGATATCCGCACTGGGGCGGGTGGGTGCGAATCATGAAATGCCGAGTATAACGGGTCTGGTGTCAGCGTGCTGGCATTCTCCTTGTACATCTTGACCAGGGCCTGCACCAGGTCGCTACCACTGGATTGCTGCACCGCATAGGCATCCGCCTCGAATTCATGCTTGCGTGAGAGGCGTGCCATCAGCGGCTGCAGGAAAAATGTGAATGCCGGTGTGATCATCATGAACAGCATCAGGGCCATGTAGGGGGACGGCTGGCTGACCCCCAGGCCATGATAGAACCAGGGCTGGTCAACCAGCCAGCCAAGCACGGCAAGACCGGCGAGACTGAGCGCGGCGGTCGTCAGCAGGCGCTTCTGGATATGCCTGAGTTTGAAATGGCCCAGTTCATGCGCAAGTACGGCTTCGATCTCCTGTGGATCCAGGCTTTCCAGCAAGGTGTCGAAGAAGACGATTCGTTTGTTGCGCCCGAACCCGGTGAAATAGGCGTTGCCGTGACCGGAGCGCCGCGAGCCGTCCATGACATAGATGCCCTGGCTCTTGAAGCCGCATTTATCGAGCAACGCCTGGATCCGGGTCTTGAGGGATTCGTTTTCCAGTGGGGTGAACTTGTTGAACAAGGGTGCAATGACTGCCGGGTAGGCCCAGAACATGACCAGCGAAAAGGTCATCCAGACCAGCCAGACATACAGCCACCAGAGACCGCCGGAAGAGTCCATGATCCACAGGGCCAGGGCGATCATCGGTGCGCCGATGACAATCAGCAGGATGGCCTGTTTGACCAGGTCGCTGACAAATACGCCCAGGCTGGAACGGTTGAAACCGAAGCGTTGCTCAATGACGAAGGTGTGGTAGAGGCTGAACGGGAGGTCCAGCAACGACATGATGATCATGGCGCTCAGCATGAATCCGACACCGGTCGTTAAGGTGCCGAGACCGGCACTGCGCCAGATGCTGTCGAGCCACTCCAGTCCGCCGCCGAGTGTCCAGGCGAGCAGCAGCAGGCTGCCATACAGTAACTCGATCATGCCGATGCCGGTCCTGGTGACGGTATAGTCAGCGGCCTTGTGATGATCGTCGAGTGCGACGCGCTCGGCAAATTCGCCCGGGACTGCAGCGCGGTGGGCACTTACATGTGCCCGCTGCCGATTGGCCAGCCAGAGTTGCAGCAGTGTTGACCCGGCAAGTGCGGCAAGAAACAGGGCAGTAAACAGGTTCATCGATTTTTTCCGTTTTCACTAGGGAGATTGTGGAAGATTAGCCTCTGGTACAATGCGAGACAACCATACTAATTGGAAGGGAAGGCAGCGCATGACGCAAGATGCAAACAACCTCATCTGGATCGATCTGGAAATGACCGGTCTCGATACCCAGAAGGATTACATCATCGAGATCGCGACGGTAGTGACTGATAGCAAGCTCAACATCGTGGCGGAGGGACCGGTGCTGGCGATCCATCAGCCGGATGAGATAATGCGCAGCATGGACGAGTGGAACACCCGACAGCACGGGGGGTCCGGCCTGACCGAGCGGGTCCGAAACAGCACACTGGACGAGCCGACGGCTGAGCGCCAGACGCTGGAATTTCTTGCCCAGTATGTCCCGCCCAATACCTCACCGATGTGTGGCAACAGTATTTGCCAGGACCGACGCTTCCTGGCGCGGTGCATGCCTGAACTGGAGCGCCATTTTCATTATCGTAACCTGGATGTCAGCACCCTCAAGGAACTCGCGAAGCGCTGGTTGCCAGAGGCAACCAGGGGATTCACCAAGGGCAATACCCACCTCGCGATGGACGACGTGAAGGATTCAATCCGCGAGTTGCAGCACTACCGGGAGCACCTGTTCAAGCTCTAGCCCTCATTTCTCACCAGACAGGACATGGAATGCAGGGTCAAGAAATAATTCACCGCAGAGTCGCGGAGTGCGCGGAGAATAAATAGGGCTAATAATATTTCACCGCAATGACGCAAGGTACGCAAAGAAAAAAGAAATAACAATTTCAACTACCCCGAAATTGTTAATTTACAGATGCACGGGAAATTGTTCTTGATCAGGGGAAGTCTGATATGACTCATATTACGTCAGTCCGGCGAAAACCGGAGTTCTGTAAGCGGTTGATTAACCATCAAGAGATTGCTTTGCTACGGGTGTGATGTCGATCCCCGGATCGGGGTTATTACAATATTGTTTTCTTTGCGCCCTTTGCGCCTTTCGGCAACTGCGTCCTGCGTTGCTCTACCTCCGGCATCCATGCAGTCGTGCGGTGAGATATTGTGTGTTTGACGGGCCATTCCGGTTCGCTCCGGTACCCGGCTTCCCGGGTAGTTACGCGATCGGCAGGTCGGGATTGTTGCCCCAGTCCGACCAGGAACCGGCATAGCCTTTCACCCTCGGAAAGCCCAGGTGCTTCAGCACAATATAGGTGTGGGCCGAGCGGTGGTGGGTCTGGCAGTAAACGATGATCTCCCTGTCAGGCATGATACCGATGTCCGATAACATCTGTTTAAGCTCGACATCGGGCTTGAAACGCAGATTCAGGCTCTGCGCCATGGCGTTGGTCCATTCGAAATTGACGGCCCCCGGGATATGGCCGGCGCGCTCGGCGAATTTCCGGGTGCCGTTGTACTCGTCCGGGCTGCGCACGTCCAGCAGGCGGGTATCCGTAGAATCCAGCCGTTCCAGGATGTAGTCGCTACTGGCAACGGGTGCATCGTTGTGTGTCACCTTGAATTCGCCCGAGGCCGGGGTGACCGGTGTGACGTCACAGGGGTGACCTTCATTGGCCCAGGCATGCAGTCCGCCATTCAGTAGTGAAAAGTGCCGGTGACCGGCAACCTCGAGTGTCCACAATAGACGCGCGGCACGGCCGCCGCCTTCATCGTCGTAGGCGATCACATGGGTATCGGTATTGATGCCCAGCGAGGAGAACACGCGCTGCAGGATGTCATTGTCCGGTAGCAGGCCCATGGCGGGTCTCCTGCTGGCCACGATCTGGGCGTAATCTAGAAACACGGCACCCGGGATATGCAGCTTCCGGTAGGTGTCGGCCTTGCCCAGATCCACAATCATGACATTATCATAACCCATTGTTACTTCTAGCGTATCTGGTTCGATAAGCAGGGGGAGCTGGAGTTCAGTCATGGTGCCTCCAGCCCGCAATTTTCACCGGGCGCGGGCAATGCCCAATGACAAGCTGACATGATATTGATCTTTACTTTGTTCATGACCTCAGTGCCTTATGTGATTCAACAGTCGCCCGGTAAGCAATGCGGGCTAAAGTAATGGTTCCAATAGTTCGATCCAGTGCTGGACGGGGACCCGGGCGTGGCCGGCCATGTGCGTCAGACAACCGATATTCGCGGTGGCAATGATGGACGGATTGCCCGCCTGCAGTGCCCCGAGTTTGTTGCTGCGCAGTTTCCCGGCCAGTGCCGGCTGCAGGATAGAGTAAGTGCCGGCCGAACCGCAACACAGGTGGGTGTCGGCCACCGGTACCAGGGTATAGCCCGACTGGACCAGCAGGTCTTCCACGACGCCCGTGATCTGTTGTCCATGCTGCAGTGAGCAGGGTGAATGGAATGCGATTTGCTTTCCGTTGGCGCGGCGTTTCAGGGATGTCGCAGGCTGTTCTGCACTGACGACCTCACTGAGATCGCGGGCCAGTTCACTGACGCGTGCGGCCTTGCTCGCGTATGCCTGGTCGTCCGCCAGCAGGCGGCCATAATCCTTGACCATGGGGGCACAGCCGCTGGCGGTGATCACGATCGCTTCCGCACCGGCCTCGATGGCCGGCCACCAGGCATCGATATTGGTTTTCATGAAGACTCTGGCTTCCTGCATGGCAGTCAGGTGATGGCTGAGTGCGCCGCAGCAGCCGCTGCCCTCCGGGATCACGGCATTAATGCCGAGTGCTGCCAGGACGTGCTGTGTGGCCCGGTTGATCTGCGGTGCCAGTGCCGGTTGCACGCAACCATCCAGCAGCAACATGGTCCGCGGTGATGACACGCTGTTCACGGGTTTCCCGCCGGGGACACGGGTGGGGACGGACTTGCCGAGCCTGCCGGGCAGCACGGGACCTAATGTCTGTGCCACACGGAGCAGGGGAGTGAAACGCCGCGGGCTGGTCAGCACCAGTCGCAGCAGGCGCCGCATCAGGCGCTGATGCAGCGGTCGCCTGACGCGCTGTTCGATGTAGTCGCGGCCGGTATCCAGCAGGGTATGGTAATCGACGCCGGACGGACAGGTGGTCTCGCAGGCCCGGCAGGTCAGGCAGCGGTCGAGGTGCAGCAGGGTGCGCGGGGACGGGCGCTGGCCCTCCAGTGCCTGTTTCATGAGGTAGATGCGCCCGCGTGGGCCATCCAGTTCATCGCCGGTCAGCTGGTAGGTCGGGCAGGTCGCATTGCAAAATCCACAGTGAACGCAATTGCGCAGGATTTTATCGGTGGCCTTCCCGGTGGCCGTGTGCAGGAACGATTCAGGCAGTGAGGTTTGCATGGGTTGATCTATAGCCCGCTGTACATGCGACCGGGATTGAGAATGCCGGCCGGATCGAAACTTGTCTTGAGGCGTTGATGTAGTGCCATTAGTGCCGGGTCCAGGGGATGGAATACATCCTCCCGGTTGCCGCCGCGGAAGCAGGTGGCATATCCGCCGGCACGCACGGCGGCATCCCGTAGCGTCGGCGCCGGCAGATCGGTATTGAGCCAGCGCTGTGCGCCACCCCAGTCGATCAGCGTGTCGGCTTCGAGTGTGAGCACGGCAGCGGGCGGGAGCGACAATCGCCACAAGGGCCGGTCATCCTGGAAAAACGGGTGCCGGTGCTCGCGCATCGCCTGCCAGAAATTATCGGCAGTGGCCATTTCATCACCGCCCAGGCGTTCGGCAGCCACCTTTACGCCCTGTTCGAATCCGGACAGGCGCACCATCAGCTGCCCGCCGGTAAAGCAGCCGCCGGACAATGGCAGCGGTTGTCCCGCCCACGTGTTCAACAGTTGCAAGGCCTGTTCGGGCGACGCCTCCCGGTACAGGGTTAGTTCGGTTTCCGGGCGCGGCAGCACCTTGAGGGTAATGTCCAGCAGCACGGCCAGGGTGCCCAGTGACCCGGTGAGGGTGCGCGAGATGTCATAACCGGCGACGTTCTTCATGACCTGGCCGCCGAAACGCAGACTTTCACCCCTGCCGTTCAGGCAGGTGATCCCCAGCACATAATCGCGTGCCGAGCCCGCATAGGGGCGGCGCGGTCCGGAGAACCCGCAGGCGATGGTGCCGCCGAGGGTGGCGCCCGGTCCGAAGTGCGGCGGTTCAAACGGCAGCATCTGGTTTTCTTTTGCCAGCGCGGATTCCAGCTCGGCCAGGGTGGTACCGGCGCGCGCCGAGATCACCAGTTCCGTGGGGGAATAGTCGATGATGCCGGTGTATTCCGCGACACTGCACTCGGTACCCGCGGCTGGCCTGCCATAGAAGGACTTGCTCCCGCCGGCGCGGATCGATAGTGGTGTGCCGGTCGCGGCGGCATCCCGCAGGGTGTACTGGAAGGACTCAACGAGTGACATCGTGAATGGCCTGCGGGCTAAAAGCGTTCCAGTTCCGGGTGCGGCAGTTTGCCCTGGTGTACGTGCATGGCGCCGAACTCGGCGCAACGGTGCAGGGTTGGGATCGCCTTGCCGGGATTCAGCAGCCCCTGCGGATCGAAGGCGTGCTTGACGGCGTGCAGCTGGGTCAGTTCCTCGGTATTGAACTGCACGCACATCTGGTTGATCTTCTCCAGGCCCACGCCGTGTTCTCCGGTGATGGTGCCGCCCACGGCAACGCACAGTTCGAGTATCTTGCCACCTAGTTCCTCGGTGCGCTCGAGCTCCCCCGGCTGGTTGGCATCGTAAAGGATGAGGGGGTGCAGGTTGCCATCGCCGGCATGAAAGACATTGCAGATGGGCAGTCCGTACTCAGTCGACAAACTGTTAATCTGCGCGAGCACGTGGGCCAGGTGTTTGCGCGGGATGGTACCGTCCATGCAGTAGTAGTCAGGCGACAGCCGACCCATGGCCGGGAACGCCGCCTTGCGTCCGGCCCAGAAACGCTGCCGTTCCGCGTCATCGTGAGAGACGCGCAGATCAGTTGCACCGGCTTCCCGGAATACCTTGCTGACCCGCTCGACCTGGGTGGTGACATCGGCGTCGTTGCCGTCGACTTCGCACAGCAGGATGGCGGCGGCGTCCTCCGGGTAACCGGCATGGACGAATTGTTCCACGGCGCGTATCGCCGGGTTGTCCAGCAGTTCGAGCCCGGCCGGGATGATCCCGTTTGCAATAATGGCAGTGACGGCTGTACCCGCTGCCTCGACAGACGCAAAGGCGGCCAGGACGACCTGGGCGGTTTCCGGCAGCGGCAGCAGTTTCACGGTGATCTCCGTGATTACCCCGAGCAGGCCTTCCGATCCCGTCATCAATGCGAGCAGGTCGTAACCAGCGCTATCCAGCGCCTGGCTGCCGATGGTCAGGTGCTCGCCATCGATCGTCAGTACCTCGACCTGCTGGATGTTGTGCACGGTGAGCCCGTACTTGAGGCAGTGCACGCCGCCGGCATTCTCCGCCACATTGCCGCCGATAGAGCAGGCGATCTGCGAAGAAGGGTCGGGCGCGTAATACAGCCCATGGGGTTCGGCCGCCTTTGAAATCGACAGATTGGTCACGCCCGGCTGCACGCGCGCGACGCGATTTTCGGTGTCGATCTCAAGGATGCGGTTGAATCGCGCCATACTCAGCAGTACGCCGTCGGACAGGGGCAGGGCACCGCCGGACAAGCCGGTACCGGCGCCGCGTGCCACCACCGCCACACCGTTCTGTGCGCAGAGTTTCAGTGTCGTCTGCACCTGCTCGAGGGTCTTCGGTATGACGACCACCATGGGCAGCCTGCGGTAGGCGGACAGGCCATCGCACTCGTAGGGGCGCAGTTCTTCGGTCGCGGAAAGCACGCATTCCGACGGCAGCTTTTCACGCAGGAGGTCAATGATATTCATGTCAGACATACAGGGGTCCAGCCTAAGTAAGAGTCAGTATTGCGGATTGCCCGGCGTGTCAATAACCATGCCAACACATCATGGACGCCACGATCAAGATTTGACGTCCTGCGCCGATATCTTTACCCGACTACTATAAAACATAAGCTCCGTATACAGGCAGATCAATTACACATCATGGTATGATGGGACGATGAAATGCAGTTTACGACAGGTTGAATATTACGGCATCCCGCCGCGTACCTTTGCCGGGCTGATGGAGTTGTATGAATGCAATTACATCAGGCTCAGAAATCTGGTGCCCGATCTCGATGCCATTCCCTCCGCCCTGATCTCGCGGGTGCCGGGTGCGCTTGACCTGCGCCTGCGCATTATCGAGCGCTGCAAGTTCACCACCACCCTGAACCTGACCTATCACTTCCAGGACGCGGAGGGTACGTTCCCGGCCCCCGACATGCAGGTGCGCATTTACCACGATGCCCAGGTTGGCGAGGTGATTGCCTGCGGGCGTCGCCGCGGCCAGCGCCACGCCGACTACAACCGCATGCACCATAACTACACCCTAGAGGAGAAGTGGCGCATGAACCGCTTCCTGCAAAAGTGGCTGGGATACTGCCTGATGCAGGGGCACCGCTTTAACCCGAAAATCACCACCCCGGTTGCGGATGAAGACATGCAGGCAGTTGAGAATTCACTGCTAATCGCTGAATCCTGAAGGTTTTTCCGGGCCGCCATACGGCCTCTCCGCCCTTGTGCCAACTACTTGATAGTTATACCCAAGTATCGCATACTATTACCTGAGCATTTTACTAGGTTATTGGTTGTTGCCCCCCGTTCCCGGTGCGGGCAAGCAACGGGATAAAACTCATGCGGTTATCGACAAAAGGGCGCTATGCAGTCACCGCCATGCTGGACCTTGCCATTCATCATGTGCAGGGTCCGGTGACCCTGGCGGAAATTTCCGAGAACCAGGGCATTTCCCTTTCCTACCTGGAGCAGTTGTTTGCCCGGTTGAGAAAGTGTGGTCTGGTGGAAGGCCTGCGTGGCCCCGGGGGTGGCTACCGTCTGTCACGCCACCCCCGGGACATCTCGGTGGCCGACGTGATCACTGCCATCGGTGAAGGCATCGATGCCACCCAGTGTGAGGGCAGGGAGGATTGCCAGGACGGTGAGCGCTGCCTGACCCATGTGCTCTGGACCCGGCTTGGCAAGGAAATCTACGAATTTCTGAACGGCATTACGCTGGCCAGTTTTATTGAACGCGATGACGTCAATCAGGTGATCCGTCGACAGCAGCATAGGCTGGATGTGATGGCGCCGGGCTTGAACAAGACCGTTGCTTGATTACACCCGGTTATTTGTGTTTAGGCAGGAACTGACATTATGAATATCAACATCCCGATTTACATGGACTACTCGGCGACTACCCCGGTGGATGAGCGGGTGGCCGAACAGATGTGTACCTATCTGACCCGGCAGGGCAAGTTTGGCAACCCGGCGTCGCGCTCGCACCAGTTCGGCTGGGATGCCGACACGGCAGTTACCGATGCGCGCAAGCATGTAGCGGCACTGATTAACGCCGACCCCAGGGAAATCGTCTGGACCTCGGGGGCAACCGAGTCGGACAACCTGGCCATCAAGGGTGCCGCGCACTTCTACAAGAAACAGGGCAAGCACATCATCACCCTGAAGACGGAACACAAGGCCGTCCTGGACACCTGCCGGCAGCTGGAGCGTGAGGGCTACGAAGTGACCTACCTGGACCCCGAGCCCAGCGGGTTGCTCGACCTGGAGAAACTCAAGGCGGCCATGCGCGATGACACCATCGTGGTGTCGGTGATGCATGTCAATAACGAGATCGGCGTCATCCAGGACATTGCCGCGATCGGCGAATTGTGCCGCGAGCGCAAGATTATCTTCCATGTCGACGGCGCCCAGAGTGCCGGCAAGATACCGATTGACCTGCAGACCCTCAAGGTCGACCTCATGTCCTTCTCGGCCCACAAGATCTACGGCCCCAAGGGGATCGGTGCGCTGTACGTGCGCCGCAAGCCGAGGGTGCGCATCGAGGCCCAGATGCACGGGGGCGGCCATGAGCGCGGCATGCGCTCCGGGACCCTGGCAACCCACCAGATTGTTGGCATGGGCGAGGCCTTCCGCATCGCCAAACAGGAGATGGCCGCGGAAAACGAGCGCATCCGGATGTTGCGTGACCGCTTGTGGGACGGCCTCAAGGATATGGAAGAGGTTTATCTCAATGGTGACATGGACCACCGCATCCCGGGCAACCTGAACGTAAGTTTCAATTTTGTCGAGGGCGAGAGCCTGATCATGGCGCTCAATGACATGGCGGTGTCCTCGGGTTCGGCCTGTACCAGCGCCAGCCTGGAGCCGTCCTATGTGCTGCGCGCCCTGGGCCGTAACGACGAACTGGCGCACAGCTCGATCCGTTTCTCTATCGGCCGCTACACAACACAGGACGAGATCGATTACATCATCGCGCGTGTCACCGAAAAGGTCGCCAAGCTGCGCGATCTGTCGCCCCTGTGGGAAATGTACAAGGATGGCGTCGACCTCGACTCGGTGCAGTGGGCAGCTCACTAGTTTTTTATTACGGATGAATCTTCAGGTAGCACGCAATGGCAATTACCCTTACTGAAGCGGCCGCGGGCCGTGTGAGAGAGTTTCTGGATAACCGTGGCAAGGGTGTTGGCCTGCGCCTGAGCGTGAAGACTACGGGCTGCTCCGGCATGGCCTATGTCATCGAATTCGCCGACGAGATCGAAGAGGATGACGCGGTGTTCGAGGACCAGGGTGTCAAGGTGATCATCAACCCGAAGAGCCTGGCGTACCTCGATGGCACTGAGCTTGACTATGCCAAAGAAGGGCTGAACGAGGGCTTCAAATTCAACAATCCCAACGTCAAGGACATGTGTGGCTGCGGGGAGAGTTTCAACGTCTGAGGTCAGCGTCCGGCTGGCCCTGTTTCCAGGATCCCTGTTGTTAGGTCATGGCTGTGGATTTATCCTCAACCTTTTTCGAGCTGTTCGCCTTGCCACGGTCGTTCCAGGTGGACATGGAGCTGCTGGACAAGCGCTACCGTGAGCTGCAACGCCTGGTGCACCCGGATCGTTTCGTGAATGCGACGGACCAGGAACGACGCCTGTCCATGCAGCAGGCGACCCGCATCAACGAGGGCTACCGGACCCTGAAGGACCCCCTGAAGCGCGGGCGTTACCTGCTGGAGCTTGACGGCTGCGCCATCGATGATGAGCACCACACCACCAGTGATGCCGGGTTCCTGATGGAACAGATCGAATTGCGCGAGGCGCTGGCGGAGGTGCGCGCAGCGGACGACCCGTTCAGCCAGCTTGCCGGTATCATGGACCGGATAGCTGCGGACTTCGACAGTCTGACCGGCGAGTTGCAGGAGCGTCTGGGCAGCGCCGGCCAGGACGGGGCCGCGGCCGACACCCTGATGAAGATGCAGTTCTTCCGGCGTCTCCATGAAGAGGCGCAGGAACTGGAAGCCGCGCTCGAAGACGAGCTGGGCTGATACGGAAGTAATTCACCGCAAAGGCGCAGAGGACGCAGAGAATGCCTAATATTAGAAAGTCTGGAATGTATCCAACGGATCAGATAATCACATGCGTCGATTCTGTCCGGGCTTGAGTAATGATTGACTCTGCGTTCTCAGCGTCTCTGCGGTAAACGAATTTATTTATGGCACTGTTACAGATATCAGAACCCGGTGAATCCACAGCGCCGCACCAGCATAGGCTGGCGGCCGGGATCGATCTCGGGACGACCAACTCGCTGGTGGCCAGCGTGCGCAGCGGCCTGGCGCAGACCCTGGCGGATGAGCAGGGTGAACATCTGCTGCCCTCCGTGGTGCGCTACCGGGCGGAGGGCGATCCGCTGGTCGGACGTGAGGCACTGTCTGCCGCGACCCGGGACCCGCTGAATACCATCGCCTCCGTCAAGCGCCTGATGGGGCGCGGGGTGGAGGACGTCAAGGGGCTCGGTGCGCACCTGCCCTACGAGTTCGTGCCCGCTGCCAGCGGCATGCCCCTGCTGCACACGGACGCTGGTGATGTCAGCCCGGTCGAGGTCTCGGCCGAGATCCTGACGGCCCTCAAGATGCGTGCCGAGGAGGCCCTCGGTGGCGAACTGAAGGGCGTGGTGATCACCGTGCCGGCCTATTTCGATGACGCCCAGCGCCAGGCGACCAAGGATGCCGGGCGGCTAGCTGGCCTGCATGTGCTGCGCCTGCTCAATGAACCCACCGCCGCTGCCGTGGCCTACGGGCTGGACCAGGGCTCCGAGGGCGTCACGGCCATCTATGACCTGGGTGGCGGTACCTTCGATATCTCCATCCTGCGCCTCAACAAGGGCGTCTTCGAGGTCATGTCCACGGCGGGCGACACCGCACTGGGTGGCGACGACTTCGACCGTGCCGTGGCGCAGTGGATCATGCAGCAGGCCGGGATTCCGGATGACGCGGGTCATGTCCAGATGCGACGCCTGATGCAGGTGGCACGCAACGCAAAGGAGGCCCTGACGACAGCGTCGTCTGTCGAAGTGAAGGTCGAGCGCAACGATGGCTCCGACTGGAGCGGCGATCTGACGCGCGAGAACTTTGATGGGTTGTGCGCTTCACTGGTGCAGAAAACCCTGAGTCCCTGCCGGCGTGCCCTGCGCGATGCCGGGATTCGTGCCGGGGATGTGGAGGCGGTGGTGATGGTTGGCGGCTCCACCCGGGTGCCGCTGGTGCGCAGCCGGGTTGCCGAGTTCTTCGGCCGTGAACTCATGGTGGACATCGACCCGGACAAGGTGGTCGCGATCGGTGCGGCGATCCAGGCGGATATCCTCGCCGGCAACAAGCCGGAGGACGAGATGCTGTTGCTGGATGTAATCCCGCTGTCCCTGGGCCTGGAGACCATGGGCGGACTGGCGGAGAAGATCATCCCGCGCAATACCGCCATCCCGACCGCGCGCGCGCAGGAGTTCACCACCTTCAAGGACGGCCAGACCGCCATGTCCCTGCATGTGCTCCAGGGTGAGCGCGAACTGGTGAGTGATTGCCGCTCCCTGGCGAAATTCGAATTGCGCGGGATTCCGCCGATGACAGCGGGTGCGGCACGCATCCGTGTGACCTTCCAGGTCGATGCCGACGGGCTGCTCAGTGTCAGCGCCGAGGAACAGGTCATGGGTGTGAAGAGCAGCATCGAGGTCAAGCCGTCTTACGGACTCAGTGACAGCGAGATCGAGCACATGCTCAAGGAGTCCGTGGCGCACGCCCAGGATGACATGGAGACACGCCGCCTGCGTGAACAACAGGTAGAGGCGGACCGGGTGCTGGAGGCGCTGCAGGTCGCACTGGCCGACGACGGCGACAAGATTCTGAACGCACAGGAGCGTGGCGTCATCGATGCAGCGGCCCGTCAGCTGGCCGACGCGCGCGACGGCAGTGATCCACAAGCGATCAAGCAGGCCATCGAGGCCGTTGAGGCGGCCAGCAGCGATTACGTGGCACGCCGCATGAACACCAGCATCCGCGAGGCGATGGCCGGACACCGGGTTGATGATTTCAAGTCAACCTGACAACCGCAAGAAACGTTTTATCAGGGACCAGTAACCGTTATGCCGCAGCTTATCTTTTTACCGCACGAGGAAATATGCCCGGAAGGGGCCGTAATCGAGGCCGAGGCCGGGACCAGTATCTGTGATGCCGCGTTAAAACACGGCATCGAGATCGAGCACGCCTGCGAGAAGTCCTGTGCCTGCACCACCTGTCATGTCTATATCCGCGAGGGTGGGGACTCGCTCAATGAATCCGATGAGGACGAGGACGACCTGCTGGACAAGGCCTGGGGCCTGGATCCGGATTCACGCCTGAGTTGCCAGACGGTCGTTGCCGACGAGGACCTGGTCATCGAGATACCCAAGTACACCATCAACATGGTGAGCGAGAACCACTAACAAGCACACTGCGTTGCGTATGCGGCGTCAACTGCTGGAGGCCGATAATGGGACTGAAATGGACGGATTCACTGGATATCGCCATAGAGCTGGATGAAGCGCATCCCGACGT
This sequence comes from uncultured Ectothiorhodospiraceae bacterium, assembly GCA_947258545.1. Lineage (GTDB taxonomy): Bacteria > Pseudomonadota > Gammaproteobacteria > UBA9214 > UBA9214 > CAMYJZ01. The sequence continues at coordinate 3,720 of CAMYJI010000011.1, read as the reverse complement.
GGACCCCATGCAGGTGAATTTTGTGGACCTGCGTGAATGGGTGCTGGCACTGAGTGATTTCGAGGACGAACCGGAGCACAGCGGCGAGCGTATCCTCGAGGCCATCCAGATGGCCTGGATCGAAGAGCGACAATAGTCATCCCCTGGCCGGATTCACTGGCTCAGCACCGTCTCAAAAAGTGTCTGTAACCAATTGTTGTTTAATTAGATAAGTCCTTGGGGGAATTGCATCAGGGGTGCTGAGCGCCTGTCCGTACGGCGGGTGCGCAAACCATCCAGATTCCATTAATCCCGCCAACCTTGTATATTACGCGGCCTTGATTTTCACCGGTTAATCCGTACTGGCTCGACTGGTTACCCGGGTATCCCAATCGATCACCCGGGTCCGGGATCCTGTTTGCTTGAGCCGGCGCGGGGACCGAAAACGTTCATATCTATATCGAGGTAATCCATGGCTGTTAGAAATCGTCTGCACCGCAGTGAGCTGGCTGTACCCGGCAGCAATACCCGCATGCTTGAGAAGGCCCCGAACTCCGGTGCCGATGTTGTGTTCCTCGACCTCGAGGATGCCGTGGCGCCGGATGACAAGGCGCAGGCGCGCAAGAATGTTATCGAGGCCCTCAATGACATGGACTGGTCGAAGTGTTCGGTATCGGTACGCATCAATGGGCTGGATACCCATTACTGCTATCGCGACATCGTCGATGTGGTCGAGCAGGCCGGTGACAAGCTCGATACCATCCTGATCCCCAAGGTCGGTTCTCCCTCCGATATTCTGTTCGTCTCCACCTTGCTCGAACAGATCGAGGCGGCCAGGAAGATCAAGCCGATCAACATTCATATACTGATCGAAACCGCGCTGGGCATGGCCAATGTCGAGAGCATCGCCCAGACCTGCCCGGAGCGTCTGGAAGCAATGGTATTCGGTGTGGCCGACTACGCGGCATCCACGCAGGCGCGCACCACGCAAATGGGTGGCGCTAACCCGGACTACTTCATGCTCACCCATCCCGACAACGAGGGTTCGCGTGAGCGCCACTGGGGTGACCAGTGGCACTTCGCGATCTCGCGCATGGTGGTGGCCTGCCGTGCCTACGGGCTGCGTCCCATCGATGGCCCGTTCGGTGACATTCAGGACCCGGAAGGCTACAAGGCCGTTGCCCGCAGTGTTGCCGCGCTGGGTGTCGAGGGCAAGTGGGCCATCCACCCATCGCAGGTCGAATTGGCCAACGAGGTGTTTACCCCGCCGTCGGCCGAGGTGGATCGCGCCCGGCGCATCCTGGTGGCCATGGACGAGGCGGCGAAAGAGGGCCGCGGTGCCGTGGCCCTTGACGGCCGGCTGATCGACGCCGCCTCTATCCGCCAGGCACAGGTCATGGTCGACAAGGCCCTCCAGATCGAGAAATCACTGTCGGCACACTAAGCGGAGTTATTGGCTGTGAACATCCACGAATACCAGACAAAGGAATTGCTCAGAAACTATGGTGTGCCGGTCCCGGACGGGCGCGTGGCACACAATGTCGATAACGCCGCCACGGTGGCCGAGGAACTCGGCGGCGAACGCTGGGTTGTCAAGGCGCAGATCCATGCCGGTGGCCGCGGCAAGGGCGGCGGCGTCAAGGTCGCTGCCTCGCTGGACGAAGTCCGGCAGATCACCGATCAGCTGATCGGCAGTCGCCTGGTGACACCCCAGACCGGTGCCGGTGGCAGGCTGGTGCAGCGTGTGCTGGTGGAACAGGCATGCGACATCAACAAGGAATTTTACCTCGGGCTGGTAATCGATCGCGGTTCACAGCGTGTGACCGTCATCGCCTCGGCATCCGGCGGTATGGATATCGAAGAGGTCGCCAGGACCGCACCCGAAAATGTCGTGCGCGAGTCGGTGGATCCGGCCGTCGGCCTGAGGGATTTCCAGTGCCGCAAGATCGCAGCCCATCTCGGTCTCAAGGGCAAGCAGATCCATGAAGTCAGCAAGCTGATGCGCGCCCTGTACAGGTGTTTCCGTGACAAGGACGCCCTGATGGCGGAGATCAATCCGCTGGCGGAGGTGAACGGCGGCAAGCTGGTGGCGCTGGACGCCAAGATGTCCTTCGATGGTAATGCCCTCTACCGACTGCCGGCGATCACCGAATTGCGCGATTTCGACGAGGAAGACCCGAAGGAGGTCGAGGCCACAGGTCACGGCCTCAACTATATCGCCCTCGATGGCAATGTCGGCTGCATCGTCAACGGTGCCGGGCTGGCCATGGCGACCATGGACGCCATCAGTTTCCATAAGGGCAAGCCGGCCAACTTTCTGGATGTCGGTGGCGGTGCCTCGCCGGAAAAGGTCGGTAGTGCCTTCCGCATCGTGCTGCAGGACCCGAATGTGAAAATCATCCTGGTGAACATCTTCGCCGGCATCAACCGTTGCGACTGGATTGCCGAGGGCCTGATCAAGGCCATGCAGGACCAGAAGATCGGGGTGCCGATCGTGGTGCGCCTCGCCGGGACCAACGTGGAGAAGGGTGCGGAAATGCTGGCCGCCTCCGGTCTGGACTTCATCATGGCCGACAACCTGGACGATGCCGCCACCAAGGTCATGGCAACACTTGGGGAGCAGAGTTCATGAGCGTATTTGTACACAAGGATTCCAGGGTCATCATCCAGGGTTTCACCGGCCAGCACGCGACCTTCCATGCCGAGGAGGCGATGGCCAACGGCACCAGTGTGGTGGGCGGTGTGACCCCGGGCAAGGGTGGCCAGACCCACCTCGGCCGCCCGGTATTCGATACCGTTTCTCAGGCAGTAGAGGAAACCGGTGCCGATGTCAGTGGTATCTTCGTGCCGCCGCCGTTCGCCGCGGATGCCATCATGGAGGCGCTGGAGGCCGGGATCGGTGTGATCGTGGTGATCGCCGACGGTATCCCGGTGCAGGACATGGTGCGTGTGAAACGCTATGCCAAGGACCGCAACGCCATCATCATCGGTCCCAACACACCGGGCATCATCACGCCGGCGGCCTGCAAGGTCGGCATCATGCCGTCGCACATCTACACGCCCGGGCGCATCGGTGTGGTTTCCCGTTCGGGCACACTTAATTATGAGGCAGTGCAGCAAATGACCGCCCTGGGGATGGGGCAGTCGACCTCGGTTGGTATCGGTGGTGATCCCGTCAACGGCACTGACTTTGTCACTGTGCTGAGCGCCTTCGAGGAGGATCCGCAGACAGATGCCATTATCATGATCGGCGAAATCGGCGGACCCCAGGAGGTCGAGGCGGCCCGCTGGGCCAGAGAGAACATGAGCAAGCCCGTGGTCGGCTTTGTTGCCGGCGTATCCGCGCCGCCCGGGCGGCGCATGGGGCATGCCGGGGCCATCATCTCCGGGGAGTCCGATACCGCCAATGCCAAGATGGACCTGATGGAAGAACTGGGCGTGCACGTAGTGCGCAACCCGGCCCTCATCGGCGAGACCGCCCACCGGGTCTTTTCCTGACGCCATCATTGCCTGCCCCGGGCCTTCGGCGTTACACTACGCACCTTAACAAATTTCACTAAGCTCCCGTTTTCTGGCGGGTTTCCTGATATACAAGAGAGACAAACGGAGTCTTGCATGGCCATCGAACAGACCTTTTCCATAATCAAGCCTGATGCGGTTGCGAAAAACATCATCGGTGAGATCTACAGCCGCTTCGAAAAGGGCGGCCTGCGCATCGTGGCGGCGAAAATGCTGCACCTG